>JAPLNJ010000593.1 GCA_026692885.1 Planctomycetota bacterium
GGTGCTATCCTTGCTCGCACTCATGGCCAGACTCCTTTCTGACGCGTGTCAGATGTATGGGGGAGTCTGGCCTATTTCATTTTCCAGCTATCCTGAAAAGCCCAATTTACCGAAAAAGAATCCTTAACGGCGTTGCCCCTCGCCCTCCCATGTCATTGGCAACCTAGCACCAAACGGTTCTTCCAGGTGTCGGCATTCACTTTGGTATTTGATGAATGCCCCCGGCTTGCCTCTCGTCGTTATACACAAGTTCTTCGCCCCGATAGGGGCAGCCACATAACAGCCCAGGGCAGAGCGGAGCGGCGTTAGCCGCGCAGCGCCGCCCTGGGTTAGGGGAGTATTAGGAACGCCAGCCCTGAAGGGGCGAAACAAGCCTTGGCCCATCTGACGAATGTTACGTGTGGGACTACCGATTTGTTTCGCCCCTTCAGGGCTACCGGGATATATCGATACCGTACCCAGGGCGGCGCTCTGCGGCTGTCGCCGCGGCGCTCTGCCCTGGGCTGATTTGTTAATGCCCCTTTGGGGCGGAAGAGTTGTGTATAACGACGAGGGCTTGCCTGGGGGATGCTTACGTTCGTCGCTACACACACACGCCTCGTGTAGCTGCGAACGTGAGCCTCCACGGGGCAAGCCCGTGGCATCCAATTCACAAAACCATGAAATCTCATGCTTGACACACCAGCCCCAAGAAAAAGCCGTTTGGTGCGAGGCGTTAATCCCCAGAAGATGCTTCTGGCTGGCCCTGTTGTCGCCGAGCAGGGCGACTCTGCGATCCTCTTATTAGAGAATACGCCAACGCCTCCCGGGTCAGGCAGACGGGTCGATGGGATGGGTCCCGTTTGGTATCATAACCACGTTCGCAACTGACGTCGCTTCTTCGAGACTGGCAGACCAGGATGACGCAACCCTATTGGCCGAACGCGGCCGATTACGGCGAGGTACTGCAGAATCCAGCGGCCAACTTCCGCGATGCGCGGATTTGCGCCGGGCAAGCGGTCACGGATGCGCGCCAGCGGCCCTTGCGGTGGACCGGCAACTTCGCGGCCGTGTTCCAAGTGCGCGGGGCGAGTGTGCGGCAGAACTGGGCCGTGAAATGCTTCACCCGGCGCGTGGCCGGCTTGCAGGAGCGATACCGCCAAATCGACCTGCACCTGCGGGAACAACGCCAGCGTCTTTCGTTCCTGGTCGGCTTTGACTACCTGTCGAACGAACTCCTGGTGCGGGGAGAACGCTACCCGGTGCTCAAGATGGACTGGGTCGAAGGGCTGTGTCTGGACAAGTTCCTGCTGGACTGCTTCGAGAACGGCACCGCCAAAGGCACGTTACCGGTCCTGTGCGAGATGTGGGTGAAACTCGCGCAGCGGTTGCGCGACGCGCAGGTGGCGCATGGCGACCTGCAGCACGGGAATGTGCTGCTGGTGCCGGATCCCGATACAAAAGGGGCCCTGAATCTAAGGCTGATCGACTACGACGGGATGTACGTGCCGGCCCTGTCGGACCAAACGCCGGGCGAGGTGGGCCATCGGGCCTATCAGCATCGGCAGCGGTTGAGCCAGGGCGGGTATGGTCCGGAGATCGACCGCTTCTCGCACCTGCTGATCTACACCACGCTGCGCTGCCTGATCGTCGGCGGGCGCGAATTGTGGGATCGGCACTACGACGAGGACCGGTTGCTGTTGGGTCCGCAAGATTTGGCTGATCCCGATCAGTCGCCCGTGTTTCGCGATCTGTGGCGGTTGGAGGACCCTGCGGCGCGGAACCTGGTGGGACATCTGGCGCTGGCCGCCCACGGCCGTCTGGAGGACGTGCCCCTGCTGGAGGAAGTGCTGCGCGACCGGAAAGTCGTGGCCTTGACCCTGGATCAGGAGCGGCAGGTCGAGCAGTGGCTGTCCACCGGCGGTCCCTCAGCGCAGATGCGGCCGTCGCGTGAACAGGAACCGGCCAGGCCGCCACCGACGACGGCGCCGGCTGCCCCAGCTCGAGCGCCCGTGGTGGTGACATGTGTCTGCGGCCGAAGTTTCGCCGCCGCGCCGCATCTGTGCGGTCAGCAAGTGCCGTGTCCGATGTGTGGGTGGCTGCTCGACATTCCCGTTGCGCCGGGCGGATCTGCGAAGAGGCCGCTGGAGACATCCTTGGCGAATACCGACCCCCTCGGCAGCGTTTTACCGCCCGCTGCATCCCGGCCGCTGACGAGGACGCCGTTCCGTGCGCAGCCGCATCGCGGCGAGGCAAATCCGTTCGTGGAGTTGGCCTGCTGGGCGAAGCCGCGTTGGCCTTTGCTGACCGCGTTGGGAGGCGGCGTTCTAACGGTGCTATTACTGTTGTCGCTGGTGGCTGGGGTCTGGCGTGGCAGTGAATCGTTACCCGTCGCGACGGGTGTTACGCAAACGGGTTCTGGGCAACCTGCTGCGGAGGATCCAATGCCTGCGGTGTCGCCAGCCGATGCCGCCGCAGCTAGTGCACTCGGGGACGCGCAGGAGGAGTGGACGTCCGCCCGGGCTGCGGCTGACCAGGACCTGATGGCGAAGTACGCGGCCGCGCAGTGGAAGGCAGCTCAGGACGAGGCCCGCTCGGCGGAGTCGGAGGCGTCGTCCGGGAAATCGGAACAGGCCACCACTCTTTACCGCCGAGCCATCGATTTGCTCACACGGGCCAATACGGAAGCCCCGGCGGCGCGTCAACGGGCCGAGGAAGCGGATTCGCTGGTGACGCAATGCAAGTCCGCAATTGCCGCGGCGGACAAACCGGCTGCCGAGCTGTTGCTGGCGAAGCTGGAGAAACTGGCCCCGCAAGACGCGCGGCTCGCAGACCTGCGGCAGGCCTGCGGCCGAATCCCGCCAAGAATTGCCCCGCCAAACTCGCCGACAGCCACGACGCTGCCCTCGATCAGCAACTCGATTGGCATGAAGCTCGTGCTGATCCCTTCGGGCGAGTTCCTGATGGGTTCGTCGGGCTCGGATGGTGGCGCCAGGTCCGACGAGAAGCCGCAGCATCGGGTGCGGATCACCAAGCCGTTCTATCTGGGCTTGTACGAGGTGACGCAGGCGCAATATGAGAAGGTCGTGGGCAACAACCCAAGTAAGTTCAAGGGCAAATCCCTTCCCGTCGAGGCCGTCTCGTGGGAAGACGCGGTGGCGTTCTGCAAACGGCTGTCGAAAGTGGCTGAAGAGCGCAGGGCAGGGCGCAGTTATCGCTTGCCGACGGAAGCCGAATGGGAGTACGCTTGCCGGGCGGGCAGCACCAGCAAGTACTTCTTCGGCGACGCCGAGGCGGAATTGGAGAAGTACGCCTGGTACGACAAGAACTGGGGCAAAAAGAGGCACCCGGTGGGCGAGAAGCAGGCCAACGCCTGGGGGCTATACGATACGCATGGCAATCTGCTTGAGTGGTGCCAGGACTGGTACGGTCCTTATGCGGCGGGCGCGGCGAGTGATCCGTTGGGGCCCGGGGTGGCCACGTACCGGGTCCTGCGTGGCGGCTGCATCGGCGCCGACGGCAGGGACTGCCGGTCGGCGAGCCGCGGCAGCAACGGGGCCGGGGACGGGCTCCTGATCACCGGGTTCCGCGTGGCTGGAGTCCGGTCGGATTCGTAGGCTGAGCCCGGCAGGCGACAGCGAGCGGATCCTGGGAATCGTAGCATGGCTCTCCAGAGCCGTGCAGTTCGACCTTGATGAATCAATGCGTTCACGATTGCTGCCGGGTTCGACGCGTCAGGGCGCGACCGGGCGGATCCTGGGAATCGTAGCATGGCTCTCCAGAGCCGTGTGGTTCGACCTTGATGAATCAATGCGTTCACGATTGCTGCCGGATTCGACGCGGCAGGACGCGACCGGGCGGATCCTGGGAATCGTAGCATGGCTCTCCAGAGCCGTGTGGTTCGACTTTGACCCGCCAAATCGCTAACGATCGCTGTCGGGTTCGAAGCGACCGGGCGGATCCCACACGGCTCAGGAGAGCCATGCTACGACGGCGCGGGCCGCGGGACGAAGGCGTCTAGCCACGCGGCGGCACAATACAGGTACTGCTCCGGCGGGAGGTTCGCTTCCGCGGCATTTCGTGCGATGTACCGGCGAAACGCGGCCAACTCCTCGGCGTCGCGGACGATCCGGTCGTACGATTCCTGCTGCCAGAATCGCGGCTTGCTCTCCCGTCGTGCGACCGGTTGCGCCGTCTCTGCTTGCGCCAACACCCAGCGGCCAATCTGCCGCGCACTCCATTTCTTGATCGACCCGATCACGTCCTCCAATTCCCACTCGCCCAGCGGTAGGACTAGCGCGTGGCAATGATTCGGCATGATCACGAAGTCGCCCAGCCACAGACGATCGCCATCAAAGAACGGCAAGGCGTCCGCCAACATCGTTCGCGGTTCAGTGTGGCGCAGCACACAACTGCCGTGGCCGCGATCCAGTTCGTGGTGCAACTGTCGTGCTTGCTCGCGTTCAAACGCGCGGCAGACGTCCGGGGAAATCCCTGCGTAGACCGCATCAAATCGGCCGGGGTCGGCACGCTGCCACCGCGGGTCGAGACCGTGTGCTCGATACCAGCGCTGCCGTTCGTCGCGCCACTGCGCCAGCACCTTGGCCGGGATCGAGTCGTCCTGGCGAAAGGTCACGAAGTAGATCACCCCCGGTTGCCGCCAATGCGGCAGGTTTCGGACGTAGACCCGCACCTCGCCTGCCTCGTTAAATGGACGAAAGACCGGTGGCTCAGACATCGTTCCCTCGTAGCATTCCCTCGTAGCATGGCTCTCC
>JAPLNJ010000594.1 GCA_026692885.1 Planctomycetota bacterium
CATTTTTTCACGTCCCGCATGGCCAGTCTTTGTTTCACCCCCGCAGCCCTCGCCTCCGCCGCGGCGCCCAAGGTGGTCTGGTCCGAGGAGGCGGAGAAGTTCGCGACGCCGGGCGGCATGCACTTCGGCACCGCCGTGGTCGACGATGCGGCGGCTTCGGGCGGTAAGGCCGTGCGCATTCCCTACGAGGCGGGTTCCCACGGCTGGAGTATGGTCTTCAGCGCCCCCCGAATGGAAATGCGTGGGCAGGTCCTGTTCACCTTCTGGCTCCGGGCCGAGAACCTCCCGCCACTGACGCCGGGATTCATGCTGACCCTGGTCGCCCACGACAAGCAGACCGGGCAATGGGCCTACCACCGCCAAACCCGCGTCTATGGCGCCAACCTCCAGACGCAGGGCTACACCCCGGTCAGCCTGACGCTCGACGTGCCGTGGACCGCCGAGACCTACGGCCCGGAAGTGATCCTCCAGTGGGACTCGCCTCCGCAGGGCGTGGCGCCGGTCATGCTGCTGGATCGGACCGAGATTTCCGTCCCGCGACTCGACGCTCCGCGCGTGCTGGAAGTTTCGCTTGGGAAGATTCGCTATCAGCCCCTGGACCAGGTGACGGTGCTCAGCTCCCTGGTCAACCCCACGGCCACGGCGATCGAGGGGACGCTGGTGGGCGAGGAGCTCCGCGCCGCCGATACGCGCCGAGAGGTTTTCCAGGAGCACATCCGTCTCGGCCCCGGGGAACAGCAGCAAGTGACTTCCTCCTACTCGCTCGGCACCGAGGAATACGGGCGGGAGATTCGGGTGCGACTGCTCGTGGGCGGCCAGGAAGTCGCCAGCGGACGGGACTTCTTCGCAGTCTCCAAGCTGCCTCTCTGGGTCGCTGGCGGCGCCAGCGGTGACCGAGCCTACGGGGCGGGCAACAGCGGCGCCGGCAGCTTCTATGTCGGCCCCGCCTCCGGCCAAGAATCCTGGCGTGGGGTGCAGTATTGGAAAAAGCTGCGACGGATCTACTTCGAGTTCTTCTCCTGGGCTCCGGGCGACATCTCCGACCTGGCGCCCAGCGAGGACCTCTTCCCCGGCGGCGAGGCGCGCCTGACCTACCGCAGCCGCCAGACCATCCTCCAGCAGAACCGGATGTTCCGATCCGTGGGGATGTGGCCGGTCTCCTACGTCAACGGAACCTGCTGGGCCGAATCGGGCTACCAGCTGTTCCAGCGGCATCCGGAGTGGTTCTTGTACGACGCCAACGGGGAGATCGGTGGCTACGAGATGGACGGCCGCGAACTGATTCGCCGCAAGGCTGACGCCAACTTCGACCCCCAGACCTACGACCATATCTTTTTCCAGGCCTGTCTGAACCACTCCCTGCCGGCCGTGCAGGAGTACGTGGCTCGGCAGTTCATCCACTGCGGCAAGATCATGGGTTTTGCCGGCGTCCGGTTGGATGTCCGCTACCTGGAGGTCTACCCCGGCGAGCGCGGGTTGGACGGCCAGGAAGTCGCCGCCACCTATCCCGACGCCGACCGCATCAGCGCCGCTGCCGTCAAACGCATCAAGGCCCTCGTCCACCAGGAACTCCCCGACTTCACCTTCGGCTACAACTACGCCTCGCCCGAAGAGGTCAGGGACCTGCCGGAGACGTTCCAGGAACGCTGCGCAGGCGGGGCCTGGATGCTCGACGAACTGCCCTGCACTTATCAGGAGAAGAGCTCGCCCTACCACGTGTGGAAAACCTACGTGCGCCGCATGATGTCCTGGGGCGATCAGGTCAATAAGTTGGGCGGTGTCTACAACCCCTATGACTTCAACCGCGGGAGCATGGAGTACCCGATTGATCTGATCTACTCGGCCATTTTCCGCATCATCAGCGGTGGCCGGGACTACGGTGGCTGGTACTACAACTCCCGCCAGCCGGTCGGCGATCTGGGTGCCTTTACCACCCGTTTCAGCGAGTATCTGCACAACGCCAACCGCGACTGGATCCCGCAGCTCAAGGGCCAGGTCGACGTCAAGTCCGCGGCGCCGCTCTGGTGGCAGGAGCTGTGTTTCTGGACCCGTTCCAGCGCAGGCCGCAAGTGCCTGCAGGTCCACCTGGTCAATCCGCCCAAGGTCGCCGAGGTTGGGGAGAATCCCCGTTCGGAGCTGAACCCTGCGGTGCGTGACATTACCGTAACCTGCGCGCCTGCCGAGGGACAAAAACCCAACGCCGCCTACCTGCTGATGAGCGAGCCGGCAGAACTCACCGGCCTCAATGAACTGCAGGTCGTGAAGCTCGACCTGCGTGCTGCTGACGGCGGCCAAGTCGCCGTCACCGTGCCCAACGTGCTCTTCTGGAAGATGGTGGTGTTCGAGTTCAAGGAGCGCTGAAGATGCTGACCCGTACCTGGCGCGTACTGCTGCTGATTTCCCTCGGGCTGGCGCTGTGCCCCGCGCCGTCCCTGTCCGCTGGAGTGGACTGGGTCGGCCCCAATCTCCTGAGCAATCCGGACTTCGAGATCGCCAGCGACCAGGGACTTCCGGTGGATTGGACGGTCACGGCGACTCCCGTTGGCAGCGCCAAGTTCAGCCTGGACCAACAGGTCTTTCTGGTCGGCAAAGCGGCCCTCAAAGCCGAGGTCCCGGACACCGGCGCGGCCGTCGTCCGCTGCCAGCCCGTTCCGGTCGAGAGCGGCAAGTGGTATCTGGTTTCCGTCGGGTATCGCACGGAGGGCTTCGGCCAGCGCGGCAAGTACAGCGGCGTGGACTCGTCGGTGGCCGTCACCTGGCAGGACGCCTCCGGCAAACAGCTTGGCTCCGCGCCCGGGATCAGCTTCCCCTACCATCCCGTGGATTGGGACCTGGGCGATCGTTTTGTCCTGGCTCCCGCCGGGGCCGCGCAATTGGTCCTGACCGCCAGCCTCAACAATCACTCCCAGCAGCAAATCGGCAAGAACATTCCGTCCGCCCTCTGGCTGGACGGCTGGCAGATTCGCCAGTATAACCCGCCGCCCACACCGGAGTGGGCCCTGCAGAAGGTCCCGCGCATCGTCGCAGGCGGTCTGAGCACCTCCCGCGCCCAAGCCTACCAGCTCGCCAGCCAGAACATGGCTGGCGGCAAGTGGAGTTCCATCGTGACCGATCCCCAGGCCACCTACGACTCAGTCATCTCCAGTCCCGCAGGCGTGAAGAAGGGCATCATGGCCCATTCGCCTTATTTCACAAATGCGCCGCCCGGCCTCTATCGCGTCCTACTGCGCGCGAAGGTGGCCACCCACACCGGCGACCAGGAAGCTGGGACCTTGGACGTGTTTTCCGAGTACGCCAGCACCCGGGCCGAACTCCGTCTCTTTCCCAAGGACTTTCCGGCCGCCAATACCTATCACGAGTTCTCCGTCGACTTCCTCCTGCGTTCCGCCGGCTACTGGGGCTTTCGGGTTTACACCCAAGGCAATCAGCCCTTCACCGCGGACATCGTGAAGATCTTCCCCCTGGCGTTACTGGAGGACAAGCAGCTCCTGGAACTCTACCCTGGCACGGAAGGCGCTATTCCCGCCGAGCTCCAGCCTCGCCGCAATGCGCACCCCTTCACCGGCCTGCTCATCGCGGGGGCCCTGTACGACTACTACCGCATCGTGGACGCCCACCACCTCAGCGGGTACGACATGCAGCTGAAGATGATCCCCATCCGGAAGAGTCGTTCTCAGGTCTACGTGGGCTTCCCCGAGACCGCCCGGGAGCTGTTCGACCACAATGTCATCTACCTGTGCGGCGCCGACCTCACCGCGCTCACGTTGCGGCAGAAAAACATGCTCGCCGAATATGTTCGGCGCGGTGGCGGGCTGATCGCCTTTGGCGGTCACAAGGCCCTGGACCGCGCCGGTCTCAAGGGTTCGCTGCTCGAGGATGTCTTGCCCATCGTTGGCGGCGATGGCCTCCCGCCGTTGGTGGCCCTGCCCGGCGGCGCGCCTTTGGTTCGGGCCGCCGCCCACCCCGTCACCCAGTTTGCCGACTTTGACTCCCCACCGGCTTGCTTCTACGTGCATGACCTGCGGCTCCGACCGGAGGCGCAGACCCTGATCACGGTGGACGGCAAGCCCGGCTTGGTGGTCGGCAAATCCGGCAAGGGCCGTGTCGCTGTTATCAGCATGACCTGCTTCGGCGCGCCGGCTGAATCGCAGACACCCTTTTGGCAGTGGCGCTCGTGGGTCCTGCTGCTGCGCGACCTGGCCTGGTGGGCCGCCGGCCAGGACGAGCATTTCTAGACCGGATGATTCAGGTCTTTGAAGTTGCGCATTTTCGTCGGATGGGTCTCCTGACCCGTCCTTTTCCGATGTTCCTGAGGTCGGGTCGGAGACCCGACCCACAAGAAATGCCGCGAAAACGTGATAGCGCAACTTCAAAGATTCAGGTCGGCCGGAGCGAGGTCCCAAAAGCTGTGCCGGAACGGCGCAACCGTCGCTCATGGGAAACAGTGGGACTGACGTACCCTTCCTGCGAAGGGTGGCAGATGGTGCCCCCTAGATATAGTAGTACCGGCAGAACTCGTACTATCGCAAACATCCCAAGGGAAACAGGGGGTAGCCCTAGAGCGCGGCGCAAAATGCGACGCACTCGCCCTATGGCTGGAAGCCTGCCCGGTGGGACTTGACGGCACGACACGGGCGGGCATTCTCGCGATGATCAAGGCTGCAATCTGAGGTCCGCGGGTAGGTTGAATCCGATAGTAGACATCTTGCATCTGGCCCGGGGAAGGTCGATAATTCTCTCGCAGCCGGATTGAAGACCGGGGGGGACGGGGACATATCCAGCGTATCACGGTTCTTCACGGAAGCGACGAAAGTGGCCGTCTCGTGACACGGAATGTACGTCCCAGGAATCAGCCTCAGAATAGCGAATTCCGCGCCCTCGATGGCGAAAAGATCATCAAAGGTCGGGTCCTCTATCACGTCGCCAGATGCGAGCTTTAGTTCCATTGCTACAAGCCTTGTCTTGATCAACGGAACGGGCCGTTGCGTCTGCCAAGCCTACCGCGCGGCGGCAAGATGTTCCACCAGGGAGATGGATTCGGTAGACTATTGGCCATCGGGACGGTCGGCGGTGTTGCAACACCACGGCCAAGCGGCTGCGGGCGGACGCGGTGTTGCCTGCCTTTCACCACGACGCCCTAGGCCGGCCCGGTCAGAAAGGCAGGTGCCATTCCCACGTCCCGCGAATTTGTCATCGGCCATCTTTGCAGCGCTCGGTCTGCGGCCATCGAATTGGCGAAATACATAGCCGAGCAAGGTTTGGCCTTGATCGTAAGGTTGCGCATTTTACTGTCCGTGCTGGCAATGCCCCGGGTGGCTGGTGGCTGAGCCTAAGCGAAGCCCCAGTACCCGGTTTCTGGGGCATCGCTGCACTGCCACCAGCCACCCTGCCCGACTGCTGCTAGCGTTTTGCGCCACATTCTGATCAAGGCCGACGCTGGCAGAACGCCTCATCGCACTCGTGCGCCGTAAAGGCGTGGGAGGGTGCGAGGCGTCATCTTCCGCGGTCCACAAATCACGGCGGTTCACATACACAGTGCCGCCAGGCCGGTTGCTGCACGACGCGGAGCGATCACTCCCGGCGTTGATCGTCCGCGGCTCGACATCGGCGGGGACTTGCGCTAGATCTTGGCCAGCCAGAACGCTTCAGCCCCGCAACGCGTCGCCCGCGACCTTGCCGTTCCTGCTCCGGTCAGCAAATCCGTCGAGCAACCCGAACATCGCCGAAAATCCGCGTCGGTAATGGTTTCCCGTTTGGAAGTGGGTAGAATCGTCGGTCGCGATTGAAGGGCTGAATTCGGTGAGCGGACAGGCGACTTGCGGTCCGTAATGGCTATGCCAAGAACTGGCCAAAGGCACGGCATTCCGGCGTTTTGATTTGTGCCATGAGTTTTTGGCACTGACGGATGAAGTGATAGCCCGTGTCGGCAGTATGCCGAGGGGCTGAGGCGGAAAAGGAAGGTATTTGAGACACCAGAATAGGTCCCTGCAGTCTTCGTGGTCGCCCAACCCCGAATCGCAGCATTTCTGCGTCTAGCCGATCGACCACCTAGCCCGCCACACGATCCTGCTCGTCTTGTGCTAGCCCCCCAGCCCAAGGCCCAGCTGCGGCCGGACCAGTCGCACCTATGCCGCGTCCGTCCGATCTGGACGCCCTGGGGTCGGGCCGTGGACAGAAAACGGCTGGTCTCGCTGATCGCCACGGGTGTACGGGCACGCCGCACCCCCGGTCTGTCACGCATGCTCAATGTCATTTCGTCTCCTCGCCCGTCGGCCGTTCGGAGAGTTGGAACGTGGGCAGCGTCCGCAGGGCGGCGGCATCGAACAGCCAGATCTCGGTCCCCGTCGTCAGACGCAAATCGAACGCAATCTGCTTGCCATCCGGCGACCAGCCGGGCAGCGTCAAGCAGCGCGGCGCCACTTTTGCCGCCTGCCCGGTGTCCACGTCCATGATCAAACAAGGCATGAGGTCGTCCGCATTCCAGCCGCCGAAGCCGAGTTGCCGGCAGTCGGGGGACCAGCCTCCGAGAAATCCGGTCCCGCGAGGCAACGTGAATCGCTTCACGAGCCGGCCGGTTTCGGATTCCATAATGACCAGTTCGGTGTCGCTCTTGTAAGCCACGCGTTTGCCGTCCGATGAGACCGCCGAGTAGGGATAGGGCACGGATACAACCTCCCGGGGTGCTGCTGATCCCAGGTCATCCAGGCCGACCGCCATGAGTTTGCCGCGAGAGTGGAAGAAGCGTTTGGCCATCCCCAGGCCCGCTCGGGAAGCCGCCTTCCGCGACCTTTCGGGGGTTGCCACCGGAGGCGCCGACCACCCACACCTCTTCGCCTTTGTCTGAAGGGCGGACGTAGGCAATCCATTGTCCGCCTTTACCTGACCAGACCGGATTCTTTCCAGAAGTCGATACGGCGGCCGTCTTGCCCGTGCTGACGTCCAAGACTTGAATGCCCTCGTCGCCCCCCGTGCGGCCGAAGGCGATCTTTAGGCCGTCCGGTGACCAAGTCGACCTGTGGCCCATCGTCAGAAATTTGCCACCCAGCTTGGAAAGCCCGACCTTGACCGTGTATGCATTCTGAGCCGGGGCAGCGGCGAACCCCGCTTCGGCACGAAGGGGGGGCGGCTCCGCTCGGTTGCGCACGTCCCCTTTCGGCCTACGCTCCGGACTCCGCTGGCCACTCGACCTGTCCTGACTGGTTCCGGAACCGAACGAACTACGGGCGACACGGAAGCCCAGGCCGCTGCTCCGGATCTCCGGCGAGCTCCTGCTGCGGTACGCCGACCGGCAGTACTCGGCCCCGCTGCTCCAGCTCCCGCCCCGGATCACCCGGTCCGAGCCCTGTTGAGGCCCCCGCGGATCGTCAGTGGTGGACGCAGCTTCGTAGGCGCCGTACCAGTCCGCACACCACTCCGACACATTCCCCTGCATGTCAAATAGCCCCCACCCGTTGGGCAGGTTGCTGCCGCACGGTTCAATTCGGGACCTCCCAAATACGGCGTACTTGCTGAGTAGCGATTCATCGCCGCCGTGCCCAAACGCGGTCGCGCTTTCAGCGCGGCAGGCGTATTCCCACTCGGCCTCGCTGGGCAAACGATAGCCGTTTGCCTCCCCGATGGGTTCCCAAACGTCGATTTCAACCTCAACAGGTTTTCCGTCTATAAAACCCCGCGGCTCCTTTACCTTCTTGCCGCTCCACTGGTAGCAGGGCGTGAGCCCCTCCTTGCGGCTGAGCCAATTGCAGAACAGCACCGCGTCGTACCAGCTGACCCCTTGCGCCGGATGATCCCGCGTGGGACTGATCCTCTTATCTGGGCCGGTCCAGTCCTTCGGCCTTTCGTCCCGATACTCGGTATCATCCATGAACTGCTGGAACAAACCCACGGATGTTTCGCGGTCGCACAGGAAGAACGGGCGGGTCAAACGGGCTTCCCGCACAGCGGCTGTACCAAACCCTTCATCGCGCCGAGAAAGCCAACCGACCGGGATGCGGAGCATCGTCATCCCTAAGCTGTTGACGTACCACTCACGCCCGTTCACCGGTTCACGAGATGACGGAATCGGAGGCTTTTTCCATTCCCGAAGCGCCCAGTTTGCAGCACTGTGCGTGCCAGGGTCGGGCGCGGTTTGATACCACTCTTGAAGCAGCGTCACGGATTCGGGGAACGTCCCGAATCTGATGTGCAACGGTACGCTTCCAATTCCCAGGCACACGCCCGATCGGAATGGCCCATCCCCAACTGCCGAGGAGACATGACGCACTGCTGACAGGTCGCCGTGCCAATTTGGGACGGTGTCGATCAACAGCGTGTCGTGACGAGTTAAATCCGTAACTGTTGGGAATCGAGGGTGGCTTCCTCGATGAAATCAGTTGATGCTATCCAGGAGGTGTAAATCCTTCCGAGGGCAAAGGCTAGCCACCAGCCCGGTAGCCGAACTCGCTGGCCGGAGGAGACGAAGGTCAGGAGCCGAGGGAGGCAAGTCGTCGGGGTCTGTATCGAGCCTCGAAAGTTGTTCTAAAGTTGTGGTCCCTATAGGGATAAGCGGAGGAAAGGATGCTTGATCCTTCTGAAGCGAACTGCGGACAGTTTCACGCTGCTGGAACGCAGCAACCGCCCGGCGTTATGGCGAGCCGTCGCGGAGGCCACCGGGGTCGTAGGCCAGCTCACGACGATACAGGGATAGCACGGGAACTCGCGAGAGCCTCATCAGCCTCCTGTCTACCCAGGCGCGGATCAAGGCGGGGAAACCCGTGGGAGTCCACCGCGTTATCAAAGCTCCCGCTGGAAAGGCTCGCCGCTCCGCCGGGCCGATCCTGGATCGTAAACGCGGAGACGACAGGAACGAGGGGACGAGCGCGAGTCGCGAAGGAACCTCGGAAGGGCGTTAGGCAGTCTTAGCAACCCATAGTAGCGATGGCACGCACCCCTCTCACCCTGAGTTCCGACGAACACGCCGCTGGGCTGAGCCAGCCGGGCGGTGCGTCGGCGCGGGGAGCGGTCGTGCCGGGAAGCCAGGGAACCAACTTCGTCCGTGGGACCTGGTCGAGCGAAGGGGAAGCCGGGCGTCATCTTCTGTGGCATGTGGCCGACGCTGGGGGACTTCGAGCCCTACAGCTCTGCTGCAACGTGCCAAGGATCGCAGACCGGGCTCGTGCCGGGCTGCGGGCGGAGGCGGAGGACGCGGGTTGTCGGCGTCGGTTGGCAACCTTGTCGTATGGAAACGTGCGACACCGAGGAACCGTATGAGGGAAAGCTTCACGTACGGATCTGTGGGGAGGCTGGGGGCGTAAGCCCCCGGCTTTACCCGGACCCTTGGGCGGAATGTGCGGGTATGGGTTGTTCAGAGCCGGACGGACGTCCCGCTTCATTCTTCGGACTCTTTCGTAGGGTCGCCAGGACTTGCAGGCGAAACGCTATGCGCGCGGGTCGGAAGGTCCCCGGCAGCACTCGGCTTGGATGATTTCGCCACAAGGCTGGCCAACGCCGGATCCAACCGAACCGCTTCAGCCTCATCTGAGGCAGCCATCTCGAAGTTGAGTTGCTCCCGCCAAAGTACTCCGCGATTGGCATACAACACAGCATTCCTGGGGTCGAGTGAGATGGCCTTGTGGAGATTTTCGAGCGCTTTGTCGAGATCGCCCTTCCCGCGATACGCCATACCACGATTGTGGAAGCTGAGCGACGTTGCCCGGAGGCGAATGGCAGTGGTGTAGTCTTTAATGGCATTGTCAAACTTCCCCTGGTTGAGGTAGGCGTCTCCGCGACGGCGAAATACGCTGGCCGAAGTTGAATCAAAGGCGATGACGTTGGAGTAGTCGGCGATCGCCCGGGCGAAATCGCCGTTCTCCTGATACTTCTCAGCCCGCTTAAAGCGAGCCACAGCGCTGACGTGATTCAGCGGAAACTCGATGCGGCTGATCAGGCCATAAGCCGCACCGCTGCACGCGATGGTCACGAAGAAGATGACCGCCAGCCATTTCAAGCCCGGGCCGGGGCAAACGAGTGTTTCCGCTGGCAGCGATGGCCGCAGAGGGACGGGGGCGCCACCGGCGATATTCGCCCCGTTTTGGCCGCCCATGGGCGAGTCCATCTCAGGATGTGGGAGGCACAGTTCCCGGCTCAGGGAGGCAAGATTCAGTCGTTCTCGTGGGGTAAGTCCATGGTTCGGATCGTGCCATCGATACCACGCCATTCCGGCCAGAGACGTCGTGCCGGCGATGGCAATGGCCGCAGCAACCCGCTGGGCGAGCCAGACTTCGCTGCCGTCGACAGCCTCTTCCATGAACAACAGGCCCCAGAGCAACATGATCGCGGCCAGCGGCAGGCCCAGCAGCATCGTCACGAACAGACGGTTCTGCTTGGAGTTCTTGACCATCGCTTTCTGGTACCAGCCGCACCGGGGGCAAGGTTTCATGGCCACTGCTCTGCTGAGTGAACGCCTAAGGTTGGCCGCCGCCTCGCCCTCGGCTTGCTGCTTTGCATCTTGATTGTCCAGCCATAATAGGCTGGTTCCAGCCCCCTTTGCGCTGCGAGTCACCTTGTATGCGTACCGACCAGCGCAACATTCACACGTTACGTGCTTTGTAGCTGTTCCACGCACCTTCGCGGCGTACTTAGCGCCAATAGGTATTCTCATATGCCTCCCCTTCAAGAAGATAGACAGCGTCCAACGACTCAGCCCTGTCCAATCGTGATTCTCGGCTGGTAGGCAATTTGATTTCCGTGGACTGGACTGAGCCTGAGTATGCCAGGGAAAACTGGTGAATCAAGGGGGCAGGAGCGGCAGGCGTCGATGAGGATTCGAAGCTGGCCAGAACGTGTCGATGTCCACGTGGGTCAGTTCTCAAGGCTCGGCGGAAAGCGCCGTCCGGCTGTCCGTAGCTTCATCCGGGCCGTGGACCAAACCCTCCCCAGCGGGTGGCGCCCGCGGCGCCGAGGGGTGTCGCAGGTCTCAGTGCCGCAGGCTCTTCTCGGTCACGTCGCCCTGGGGCGGGTCGATAAAGGCCATGACCTTCATCTGGCCATCACATCGAGGACAGGCCTGGGCGTCCCGATCGGTCAGACTCGGCTTGTCGCGCGCGTCGGACAATCGGCCGACGCGTGTTCCCAACAAACGTATGGCCCAGGTGACACACACCGTAAAACGACCGATTTCGGCACTGCTGGCCGGCGAGGGCGGGAACGGCAGCCGGCTTGAAACCGGCCCCCAGTGTGCAGGCGACTGGCCTGGGGCGTAGCCGGGAGCGATTGTGGTTTCCGTCGGCGAGTCGGGTCTGGTCGAACGAGAATCTGGAGATTAAGCCGAAAACGGTGACGACAACTCTCGCGAAAAAGTGCAGAATGTCGTCACAGACAGCTCGGGTAGTCGTCAAGAAGGGGGCGGTCCTGGGGTGTTCAGTTTGTGCTCGTCAAGACCAGTTGATTTGATCCCGGTTCTGTTCTGCGTTTGGGTCTGGGGAAGGCTTCCCGGCGGAGGCGGGGGTGATCCGCTACTCTTCCGGCCCGAAGGGGCCAAGACAAATCAGCCCAGCGCAGCCCTGGGAAAGGGGCCGACCCCGATCATGTGCCCTGAAAGGGTACCACCCGTTCCAGATTGCGCCCTTTCGGGGCAGGATTTCGGGGGACCTTGTGGTCCCAGGACTGCTGGGCTATCGAATTACGCACCTTTGGTGCGGACGGTCGGACGACCGCTAACAACCGCCGCCGACGATTAGAACCAATCATCGCCAATCACCGGCGTTCGCCGCCAACGGCGGCCAACCCGATAGTCCAGGGCGCAGCCCTGGGAAACGGGTCGACCCCGATCATGTGCCCTGAAAGGGCACCACCCGTTCCAGATTGCGCCCCTTCAGGGCAGGGATTTCGTGGGGGCTTCCGATCCCAGGGCTGCGCCCTGGGCTATCGAATTAC
>JAPLNJ010000595.1 GCA_026692885.1 Planctomycetota bacterium
CGCGCCAGCGCCGGGCAAGAGCCTCGTGACCCTTGCGAACATTCGCGATCTGATCATCAATGGCCATGGCGCGCGGTTGGTGCTGGCTGGCACGATGCTCACGCTGAACGATTGCCAGAGCGTCACGCTGCGAAATTTCACGGTTACGTCGGCTCGGCCCGGTCACACGCTGGTGCGCATCGTGAAGAAGGACGCTGCCGGTCAGCGTCTCGTGGCGCAGCCGGAACCGGGCTACGACGCGGATGTGATGCGCTTCTTCAGGATGGAGGGCAGCGGCGGCAGTTTCCTCGGCTGCCTGGACCCGGCGCATCACGGAAAGTATCTCGTCGGGGCGGGCATCTCGGCACGCAACGCGAGTGTCGCGCCGGCAGAGGATGACCTGGGAGCGTTCGCGTTCAGTCCCGTGCAGCCGGCGAAGCTCGACCTCATCCCACTCGGCGCGGTCGCGGTGGTGACGGCCTATCACTGGCAGTGGGCGCAGATGAACCGCACGGAGGAATGCACGTTCAGCGATGTGACGGTGACCGATTTGCCCGGTGCGTTTTGCGGCGGCAGCAACAACTCTGCCAAGAGCTATCTCGGCTGTAAGGTGAAGCCGCGCACGCCGCGGGATTACTTCGGCGGCCATGCCGCTTGCGGCAGTGGGCGGATCGGTGAATGGATCGAAGGTTGCGAGTTTGAGTGTCTGCCGGACGACGGTCCGGCGGAGCAATCGTTTCGTCGATCCATCCAAGGCTCGGATGGCGACGATGCCGTGGTGCTCGGAGGAATCTCGGTGCGTGTCGGCGATCGTCTCGCGCTGGTGAATGTCAAGAACGGACGCGGCGTGACGGCGATGGCCAAAGCTGTGCAAGGCACGCACGTGCAACTCGCTCGTCCGCTCGCCGAACTCGCCGCCGCGATCGGTCACGAAGCGTCGAGCCCCTGGCAGACCGTGTTCCTCTACTGCGATGCTCCCAGCAATGAAGACTTCGTTTATCGCCGCAATCGCCACGTGGGCGGACGCGCCCACGGTGTGAAGTTCAACGGCACTCGCGCGTGGATCGCCGACAACCACTTCGAGAACATCAACGGCAACGCGGTGCTCGCCGGCTACACATCCGAAGTGTCCGGCCACGGCGCACGCGATGTCGTCGTCAGCGGGAACACCATCGTGCGTTGCGGTTGGACGCCCATCGAGGCGCACTCCACTTCCGGCCTCGGCGGCAACATCATTATTCGCGACAATCGTATCACGGAGACCCGCGAAGCTGCGATTGCCATCGCCGGCTGCGACGGGGTGACGATTGCTGGCAACCACTTCGCCTCCTCGATGCCGCCGAAACAGGGTGCGTGGATCACCGCGAAACGGACAAAGAACCTCCACTCGTTCGGCAACCAACACGCGTCCGACGTGCCGGAAACGAAAACCGTGCCTTACCAGGAATGAAGTTGGGGAGCGCGCCCATGAACAACCACCGTAAGAACAAAATGAAATCCACGCTCACGCTCCTCACCGCCCTGCTGCTAACGCCGCTGGCCCGTGGCGCACAGTTGACACCCGTGCCAACTCAGCAAGTGGTCATCGACGACGCCTTCTGGTCGCCGAAGATCAAGACCTGGCGCGAAGTCACGATCCCGGATTGCCTGGCGAAGTTCGAGAAGGACGGGACGCTGCTGAATTTCGACAGGGTTCGGGACGGGCAGTTGAAGGAGAAGCACAATGGCCCGCCGTGGTATGACGGGTTGCTCTACGAGATGATTCGAGGTTGCGCCGACTATCTCGCCGCGCAGCGTGACCCGGCGCTGGAGCAACGTCTCGACAGCTACATCGAGCGCGTTGTCGCTGCCCAAGCCAAGGACCCGAACGGCTACGTAAACACGTACACCCAAATGCACCAGCCGACACAGCACTTCGGCTTGAACGGCGGCGACGACAACTGGCAGCACGATGTCTACAATGCCGGCGCGATGTGCGAGGCGGCCGTGCATTACTACCGCGCCACCGGGAAGACTTCGCTGTTGAAAGCCGCCGCGCGCTTGGCCAACCACATGTGCGACCTCATCGGCCCGCCGCCGAGGAACAACGTCATTCCCGGCCACGCAGGTCCTGAAGAGGCTGTCGCGCGGCTGTATGAGCTTTTCCGCGAGCAGCCGCAATTGAAGACAGAAATGGGATTCGACGTCGACGAGCAGCGCTACCTGAAGCTGGCAGAGTTCTTCATCGAGGCACGTGGGCAGCATGCAGGCCGCAAGAACTTCGGGCCTTACGGCCAGGATCACGAGCCGGTGTTTCAGCAGCAGACCCTGGAAGGCCACGCGGTCCGCGCCACGCTGATGGGCACCGGCCTGTCGGCGTTGGCGGCGATCAATGGACGCGCGGAATACGCGCAGGCTGCTGGTCGCCTGTGGGACAATATGACCACGCGGCGGATGCATCTCACCGGCGGGGTGGGAGCAAGTCGCAAGGGAGAAGCGTTCTCCGACGACTACCACTTGCCCAATGATGGCTACCTCGAGACCTGCGCGGCGCTCGGCTCGGGATTCTTCAGCCGGAACATGAACTTGCTTTTGGGCGAGGCCCGCTACGCGGACGAACTGGAACGAACGCTCTACAACGCGGTGCTGGCCGGTGTTTCCTTGCAGGGCGACACCTATTTCTACGAGAACCCGCTTGAGGCCGGCAAGAATCGCGCCCGCTGGTCGTGGAGCGGCTGCCCCTGTTGCCCGCCCATGTTCCTGAAGATCACCGGCGCGATGCCTGGGTACACCTACGCCCAGGACGCCAGCGGCGTCTACGTCAACCTGTTCGTCGGCAGCCGAGCCGAGGTTCGTTTGACCGGCGGCAAAGTGATACTCCGACAGACGACGCGTTATCCCTGGCAAGGTGAGGTGAGGATTGCGGTTGAGCCGGAAAAACCCAGCGCGTTCGACCTCTATGTTCGCATCCCGGCCTGGTGCCAAGGAACCGCTGCGCCCGACGATCTGTACCAAATCGAGGGCCGGCCGACCACGGGCGCGGCACGGCTGAAGGTCAATGGCCAATCGGTCGAGCAACCGGAGATGGTTCGCGGCTATGCCCGATTGAAACGGCAGTGGAAAGCCGGCGATGTGGTCGAACTGCAGATGGACATGCCCGTGCGCCGCGTCAAGGCTCATCCCAAGGTGGACGCGGACCGGGAACGGGTGGCCCTGATGCGCGGGCCGATCGTCTATTGTTTCGAAGGTTGTGACCACGGCGGGCAGATCCGCCATGTGGTGGCTCCTCCACAGGTTCAGTTTGCCGCGGAGCATCGCGCGGACCTACTCGGCGGAGTGACTGTCCTGCGCGGCCAAGGGGTAGGCTTGTATCGAACCGAGGATGGCGGGGTGGAACAGAAGCCTGCGGACCTGGTGGCGATACCGTACGGCTTCAATGCCAACCGCGGGCCAACCGAGCTGGCCGTGTGGCTACCCGAGGTGCCCGCGCGGGCGCAGCCGGTGCCGGTCCCCACGATCGCCAGCCGTGCCCAGCCCTCGGCCTCCCATTGCACCCCAGCCGACGGTTTGAACGCGCTCCACGATCAGGTCGAGCCAGCCGCCTCGGACGACAGGAACATCCCGCGGTTCACTTGGTGGGACCACCGTGATACCAAGGAATGGGTGCAGTACGATTTCGCCGCGCCCGAGACGGTCTCCAGCGTCGACGTCTACTGGTTTGATGAACGGCGAATCCGAGGTGGCTGCCGCGTGCCTCAATCGTGGCAACTGCTGTACAAGGCGGGCGATCAGTGGAAGCCGGTAGCAGGCGCCTCGGAGTACGGCGGAAAGGCGGATCAGTTCAATCGAGTAGCCTTCACGCCGGTCAGGACTACGGCCTTGCGGATCGAGGTCCAACTTCAGCCCAATTGGTCCAGCGGGATTCTGGAATGGAAGGTCCGGTGATCGACACGGAATCCCATGAGGTACGACGCATGAGAAGGGAACCCGCCAAGTCGCTGCTGTGGCTGTTGTTGGCTGTAGCGACATCGGCGGTCGCGGCTGGCGAGGCGGATCGACGGGCCGTGGAGCCGGTCGTCTACTGCGACCTGACGCCGCTCTTCGCGCTGGACCTGAAGGACGAGACGGCCCGGCGACGGTTCTGGGACGAGACGCACTTGGGCGTGGCCCTCCAGGGGTTGGTGAACCGTGCGGCGCCGCGGCTATTCCTGCGCTACATTGCCGCGGCGGATGACTTCTGGTGGGAACAGATGACGCCGGCCGACGGCTGGTTGGCGGGGCGGCCCGTGATCAAGCTCGGTTCGATTGAGGAGTTACTGGATCGTTTCCAGGATGCCTACCGGGGCGCGGTCGTCTGGGACGAACGGGTTCCGGCCACCTCGAATCTGGCCTCGACGATCGCGGGCTGCGACGACTTGCTCCCGCTGCGGTTTGACCCGCGAGAAGGCTCGCTGTACCGAAAACTGACGCAGACCGGGCGGCTGGAGGTTAAGGTCCGCCTGCTGCAGGACGACGGGGCGCCGCTGTTCACCGGTCGGGGCAAGATCGCCGGAACGGAGCAGAACTCTTCCGGTAGCGCGAAGAACGATGCCTATCGGTGGCTGATCGAACACTACGTGAAGACGGGCAAGGCTAGCCCGCGGGTCATGGGCTACTACCTGGACGCCTATTGGCATCAGGGCTGGCGTGCTTCCGGCCCGGCCAACCACACGCTTTCGAACCACGATTTCGTGATCGCCCGGCGCGGCGTACTCTTCGACCTCAACGTGTGGGATGACGAGGCGTGTATCGACGAGCCGGCCCAGGCGCCCGGCACGGACGTGGCCACGCTGAAGGAACTGTTGCACGCCGCCTATCAGCGGTTCGGGGGCGAGGGCGTGATCCACGTCGCCGGGTTTGTGCCGTGGGCGTACAAGTACACCAGTTTCCAAGGCGCCGGCGGCCGGCATCCTGAAGTCCCGACCGAGTGGCGGTACGCCGAAATTCTCTCCTGCTTCAACGCCTACATGGACGGTGACGCCTTGGGCTTGGGCGCGATGGCCAACGCGTCGTTCTTTCAACACTACCCGCTGGCGGACCGCTTTCCGCAGAATCTGAAGCCGACGCGGGAGAGTTTGACCGCCCGCGGCCTGTTGGACGCGCAAGGCCGAATCGCACCGTGGCGCTACGT
Organism: Planctomycetota bacterium; assembly: GCA_026692885.1. The sequence continues at coordinate 5,129 of JAPLNJ010000595.1, forward strand.
GGCGCATTACGTCGGCGACTACGACGCGGCGGCTTGGCTGTACCGCGAGTTGCCGCGCATGTGGCGCGATCCGGCGCGCGGAAAGACGCCCCTTTCGTGGGCGTTCAACCCGTGTCTCGCCCTGCGGTTTCCGTTGGGCATGGCGTGGGCGCGCGAGCGGCGCACGGCCAACGACTGGTTCGTGGCGGGCGATTCGGGCGCGGGCTATTTGAATCCCGGGTATCTGACCACGCCGCGGCCTCATTCGGGGCTGCCGTCGGGTTTGGCCGGCTGGGAAGAGTATTGCGACAGACTGTATCGGCAGTGGGACCTTTCGCTGACCGGGTTCGTGATCGACGGTTACGCGCGCGGTTTGGACAAGGCGGGACTCGACGCGTACGCCCGGTTCTCGCCCGACGGCCTCGTCGCGCAGCAGATCGGCCGGCAGGGCCTGCATGGCACTATGCCCTATCTGAAGATGGCAACGGACTTGCCCGGCTCGCCCGCCGAGGCGGCCCGGGCCATCGCGCGGCTAACCCACGGGTCGCCGCCGCGGTTTACGGTGTGCCGCTCAATTCTGCAGACGCCCACTTGGTACGCGCAGGTGGAGAAGGAACTGCAGGCAATGCCCGACGAGCACATCCAGGTTGTCGACATGTACACGCTGCTGTGGCTCGTGCGAGAGTACGAAACGCACCGGGAAGCCTACGTCGACTTGCGGTACGCTCAAGCCAAGGAAGTCAGCGCGACGCCCGCGAAGCGCGATGGGCTGGCGCCCGCTTTCGTGACGGACGGCCCAGTCACCGAGGTCACGCACCACGGCACGCGGTGTTGGCGCATCGCGGGCGCTCAAGGCGGCCGGTACTTGTATTTCGATGTCGACGACGCGTTCTATCAGGCCGGCTCAGGGCCGCTGGAGATCACGGCAGAGTTTTTGGATCAGGGGAGTGGCCGAATTGTGCTGCAATACGACGCGACCGACACTACGGCAACCTTGGGTGGAGCCTACAAGAGCCACGCGACCGTCGTGGATTGCGGAAACACCGGCGGTTGGCGGAGCGTCGCGTTCACGGTGCCGGACGCCCGCTTCGCCGGCTCGCAAAATGGCGGTGCTGATTTCCGCTTCTACCACAGCGGCGAGAACCAGCTCATCCGTCGCGTGCGAGTTGCCCGGCAGTGAGGAGCTGGCTATATCGGAACCAAGGCGGAGATGAGGAGCCAGCCATGCGGTTGTTCTTGATACTGATGTCGTCCGCTTTGCCTGGGCGAACGAGCCGACGCCCTGTTCGGCAAGACCGGCCTGCCCCGAGAGGTCCCTGCGCACGACAGCTGGTTCGTAACCGTCTTGTTGACTTGGATTTAGATGTTACATGCAGGCGGCAAACAGCGTGGGCACGCGGAAAAGCGTGTCCACTCTGTCGCAGTCGCGCAGTTCTTGGGTGAACGCGTGTTAGACCGGACGTCCCACCCACACCCCGTTCGCGCGCCGGCATGCCGCCAGCGCGGACGATGTGCCTGCGAACCACTGTCCCGCCAGATCAGCCGCTTGGACCAACCTTGCAGGTTTCCATGACGGTCTCAGCGCCGGGACGGACGTCGAATCACTGAAACTCGGTGGCGACCTCGGCGTAGTGACGACTGGCAAGACCGCCGACTCGCATGGTTCCAGAAGAAAGTCCTGACACTCTAGGAGAGAACGCAATGACCCCGCTTCTGTCTCGTCGTGACGTGCTCAAGGGTACTGGTTTGCTGGCGGCAGCGGCAGCCGTTTCGCAGTGCTTTCCGATTCCAGCGGTTTTGGCTGCTGGGAGCCCCAGCAGGAAACTGAACGTCGCGGCCATTGGTTGCGGCGGCCGGGGTCTCTATCTGGAAGGTCTTCGCCGAGACCTCAACTATGTCGCCCTGGCGGAGCCGGATCAGGGCAATCTGAACCGAGCCCTCAAGAATCTTGCCGCCGCAGCGGAAAAGGCGAAGCTGCCGGACTTCGATCCGGCGCGGATCAAGACGTTCAGCGATTACAGGGCGATGTTCGATAAGGCGCACAAGGAGATCGACCTGGTGCTGATCGCTACGCCGGACCATCAGCACGCCTGCCCGTCGATGATGGCCATCAAGCTGGGCAAGCACGTCTACTGCGAGAAGCCCCTGGTGCATCACATTGCCGAGGCGCGGGCTCTGGGCGAAGCCGCCCGGCAGTCCAAGGTCGCCACGCAGATGGGCAACCAGGGCTCGGGCACTGGCGGCCACCAGACGCTGGCGGAATGGCTCGCGGCCGGTGCGATCGGCAAGCTGCTCGAAGTCCATGCCTGGCACAGTTTCGCGAATCGTTTCGGCGGCAGCCTGCCCAAGCCGGAGCCGCAGTCTGTCCCCACGGGACTCGACTGGGAGGCCTGGCTGGGTCCGGCCCGCGAGCGGCCCTTCAGCGCCGTATATCGCCCGTGGCACGGCTGGTGCGACTTCGGCACCGGCTCGCTGGGCGGCTGGGGCACGCACTCGATGGACGCGGTCTGCTTCGCGTTGAAGCTGGGCTATCCGCAGCGCGTCGAGTTGCTCGACGTGGGCGACGTCAGTGAGGATCGCTTCCCGCGGTGGAGCACGGTTCGCTACGACTTCCCGCAGCGGGGCGACCTGCCGCCCATCTCCGTCCACTGGCACGAAGGCAACAAGCCGAACACCGACGGGAGCTACAAGGGGGCGGACGGCAAACCATCCCAGACCCGACCGAACCTCCCGGCGGCGTTTGCTCAGCTCGAGAAGCTAGACCCCGAGCTGGCCAAGAGCCGCAGCGGCGCGGGCAACTTGTTCGTGGGCGAGAAGGGGATGATCACCTGCAGCTCGCACGGTGGCGCTCCCGTGCTCCTGCCCGAATCGCGGCGCAAGGAGTTCACGCTGCCGGAGAAAACGCTGCCGCGTCCTGTCGGCGGGATCATGGGCGATTTCCTCAGTGCGTGCCAAGCGGGCGGCGGGCCGACCTTTTCGGGCTTCGCCTCGTTCTCCGGCCCCTGCCTGGAAACGATGCTGGTCGGGCACCTCGCCATGCGCGCCGGTCTGAACAATCCCGTCGAGTGGGACGGCGTGAACATGAAGTCGACGAACCGGCCCGAACTGAGCCAGTACGTCAAACGGGAGTACCGTCAGGGCTGGACGCTGTGAGAGCCTGGACGGCAGGAGACCAACCGGTGAATTAATGGAGATCCCCCTGAGACGCGACTCCACTCCCATGCCAGGAGACTGCGATGATACATGCTCCCACCTACCTCTCACGGCGGCGGTTTCTCACGCAAGCGGTTCAAGTGACCGGACTGCTCATGGCCGCGCAATTCATCCCCGGCGCGGCGCTGGGCCAAGACGGTGCCATCGTGCCCGGTCAAGCGGAGACAACGGTTCCGGTCACGGACGCCCATGTCCAGGCCGGGCTTTCGCCCTACAACTGGATCTGCACGAAAGACTTCATCAGTTCCTCCGTGTGCGGAGCAGCCTTGAGTGTGGGATTCAAAGGGACCAAGCAGGTTGCCATCTTGGTCGATTCGGCGATGGCGGCGAGGAAGGATCCGCTGCGCATCCCGGTGATTGCCTGGTCGGTCAACGGCGGGGCGCTGCAGACGTACCAGTTCGGCCTGGAGGAGAAATCCTTCGTGCTCGCCTCAGGGGTGCAAGATCCGGTCATCGACCTCTATATCAAGGGGATGTCGCCCTCGGAGAGGCGCTGGGACACCGACCTGCCGGTGAATTCGCTGAAGATCCTGGGTTTCAAAGTGGATGACGGCGCGGTGACGGTGCCGATGCCGCCTCCCGAGAAGATCTGGCTGAACATCGGCGACTCGATTATGTCCGGCGACGGCGCGTTACAAGCGGAGAAGGAAGGGCGGCCCAAGGTCTGGGCCACAACCGGCGATGCCCGGGCCAGCTACGGCTATCTGCTGGCACAGCACTACGGCTGCCAGGAGGCGCGGCTGGCCTTTGGCGGTTACAACTGGGCCGGTGGCATGGCCAAAGTGCCCGCCCTGACGACGCTGATCGATCAGCACACGGAGAAGGCGAGCCGCCTGAGCGATGGCTGCCTGAAACCGGCTCCCGCAGTCACGCTGATCAACCTGGGCGCCAACGGTGTGCAACCCGAAACGGAGATCATTGCCGCACTGAAGAAGGTGCGCAGCCGTATCGGCAAGCAGTGCCAGCTCATCGTCATGATTCCCACATCGGGGGCGGCGCGGGAGGTAACGACCCAGGCACTGAACAACTACAAGCACAGCGAGAAGGACGACCGGGCTTATCTGGTCGATCTCAGAAAGTTCCCGTTTGCTACCTGCGACGGGCTGCATCCCACGACCGCCGGACATCGGACGATCTACGAGACCGCCCTGCCGGCCTTCGACGCCATTCTGAAGGAGAGGAAATGATGAACTCGCATCGCTGGGTAAGCGTGCTTCCGGGGCTCTTGCTGGTCGCCTTATCGACAACGGGAAACGCTGTTTCGGCCGACCAGGTGCGTTTCGAGAAGATCGTCATCGACGCCGACAGCAAAGGCGAGGCGGCCGGCGTGATGGATGTCAACCGCAGCGGCCACTTGAGCGTGGTCTGCGGCGAGAACTGGTACGAGCCGACCGATAAATCGCTGCGGCACTGGCAGAAGCATCCGCTCCGCAAGATCGAATACAAGATGGAGTATTTCGACGACTTCGCCAACCTGGCGATGGACGTCAATGGCGACGGTTACCCGGATATCATCTCCGGCGGGTTCTTTAGCGGGAAGACGTGCTGGTACGAGAACCCCGGCAATGCCGGCGGCGAGTGGAAGGAACACCTGATCGACAAACGATTCATGGAGACGGCCCGCCTGTGGGACGTGGCCGGTGACGGCCATCCGGCGCTTGTCATCAATTCCCCCGGCGGGACCATGGCTTGGTACGAACTCAAACGCGACGCCGCGGGCAACGGCACCGGCGAGTTCATCAAACACACCGCCTACGACAAGCCGTTCATGGGCGAAGGCATGGGGTTTGGCGATATCAACGGCGACGGCCGCGGCGATTTCGTCACCAATATGGGTTGGGTGGAAGCGCCGGCGGACCGGCGAACCGGCCAGTGGATCGTTCACGACGACTCCAAGCTGCCCGGTCACATAGGCATTGCCATGTTCGTCTATGACGTCAACGGCGACGGGCTGGCGGACATCATCTACGGGGCGGCGCACGACTACGGGCTGTTCTGGCTCGAGCAAAAGCGCGGCCCCGACGGCGCCCGCCAGTGGGTCAACCATACGATCGACTGGCGCTGGTCCCAGGCGCATGCCCTGGCCATGGGCGACCTGGACGGCGACGGCCGGCCGGAACTGATTACGGGCAAACGCTATCGCGCCCACGGCGACAACGATCCCGGCGGCAAGGACCCGTGCTGCCTTTACTACTATTCCATCGACAAAAGCGGCAAGTTCACCCGCCACACCATCGACGAGGGTAACAAGGTCGGCGTGGGGGTGGACGTGCTCGTCACGGATTTCAACGGCGACGGCCGGCTGGATCTCGTCTGCCCCGGCAAGGGCGGACTGTATCTCTTCCTGAACCAAGGCGTCGGTGCGGTCGCGGCGAAGCCACCCGTCTCGGACGAGGAAGCGAAGCTGATCGCGGTCCTCAAATCGTCCGCGACGTTCGGCGAGAAAGGTGCCGCCTGTCGCGAGCTGGCACGAGTTGGGACGGCCGAATCGGTGCTGGTGTTGAGCGAACTGCTGGAGGATCCCCAGCTCTCGCACATGGCCCGGTATGCGTTGGAAGGAATCCCGGGCGGCGCATCGGAGGCGGCCTTGCGGTACGCGCTGAGAACGGTCAAGGGCCCCTTGCTGGCCGGCGTCATCACCAGCGTCATGGCGCGCGGCGAACGCTGGGCTTGGCCGGAATTGACGGGCTTGATCAGGGACCCCGACCCCCAGGTAGCCAAAGCAGCAGCGCTGGCGGCAGGCCGGCTCGCCTATCCGCTGCCGATCAAGATCATGCAGGACACCGTGAAACGGACGAAGGGGCCGGCACCGCCGGCGATGGTGGCCGGCCTGTTCGCCGCCGCCGACACCCTGCGTGAACGTCGACAGTGGAAGGGAGCGATCGAGATCTATGACGTCCTTCGCGCCGCGGAGCTGGCTCCGCATCAGCGCGTGGTTGCCTGGCGCGGCACGATCCTTAGCGGCGGTGCCGACGCGCCGCGGCTGTTGCTGGAGACCCTGCACAACGCCGACCCGAGCGCATTCCAGGCAGCGCTGCGGGCTGCTGACGAGATGCCCGATGCCAAGGTCACACGGGCGCTCGGCGAGGAATTGGGCAAGCTGTCTGCCGAGCGGCAGGTGCCGATCTGCAAGCTGCTCGGCCGGCGCGGAAACGCGGCCAGCGTGCCGGTCTTGCTCCCGCTGGCGACCGCTGGCGAGAAACCGGTGCGGCTGGCGGCGATTGGCGCGGTCGGTCAACTGGGCCAGGCGTCGGCCGTCGCGCCAGTGTTTGAGTTGCTCAACGATCAGGACGCGGAGATCGCCGACGCCGCGCTCGGCGCGCTGGCCGGCTTGCCGGAGGCGCAGGTCAACGAGCGCGTGCTGCAGAATCTCGCGACTCCGAACACGACGAAGAAAGAGCTTCTGATTCGACTGGTGGGCGAGCGGCACCTGGCCGAGGCCATGCCCGTGCTGCTCCAATCGCTGGCTGACGCGGACCCGGCGGTGCGCAAAGCCGCGATCAAGAGCTACGGCGAGTTCGCGGGAATGAACGAACTGCCGCGCGTGTTGGAGCTGCTCAACACTACCAAGGACACCCAGGAGATCCAGATTGTCGAGAAGGTGCTGAATGCTATCTGCGCGGAGGCGAGCGATCCGGATACCGTTGTTACAAGACTGGCCGCGGCCATGCCGATGGCCAATGCGGCGACCAAAGCCGTGTTGTTGCGCGCGCTGGGTGTGGTGGGCAATGGGGCAGCCTTGGAAGTGGTGCGCGGCATGACGGGCTCGGCCGACAAGGACGAACGCTTGGAGGCGATTCGGGTCTTGAGCAGTTGGAAGAGCGCCGACGCGGCCCCGCTGTTGTTGGAGATCGCGAAAACTGCCGACAACCCGACGGCCAAGCTCGTTTCGTTGCGAGGCTATATCTGGATGGCCGGCCGTTCGACGTTGACGCGCGAGCAGCGTTCCGAAATCTGCCGCACCGCCGGTCCGTTGGTGGACCGGACCGATCTCAGACGCATCCTGCTCAGCGTGATGACCACGCTGCCCGATGCGAGCTTGTTTGAAGTGATGCTGCCGATTCTGGATGATCCGTCCGTGCGCAGCGAATCGTTGGCGACGATGACCAAGCTCGTCGCCTGGACCGGCAAACGGCAGGTCCCGCTGGTCCGCGCGGCGTTGGAGAAACTGCTCAAAGTCGCTGCCGATGATCCGGCCATCGTCAAGCAGGTGCAGGAGCTGCTGGACAAAATCAACGCCATCAAGTGAGCACTGCTCGAGAACCATTGTGGCGTAAGCTTCCAGCTTGCGGCAGACAATGACATCGCAAGCTGGAAGCTTACGCCACGGAAAACCAAGCTGGAGGTACCAATGAAAACCAATGACATGAAGACCGTCAACAACGTGAACCGCCGCACCTTTCTGCAGGGACTTTCCACGGCAGCCGGCGCGGTGATGTTTCCGTATATCATTCCCGCGTCGGCGTTGGGGCGCGACGGCGCGGTGGCCCCCAGCGAGCGGATCGTTTTGGGCGGGATCGGGATTGGGTCGCGCGGCTGGGGAGTGCTGGTGCCGATGATGGGATTGCCGGAGGTGCAATTTGCGGCCGTCTGCGATGTGCGCAAGAGCCAGCGCGAAGCGGTCGCCAAACTGACGCAGACCAAGTACGGCACCGCTTGTGCCACCTACAGCGATATCCGCCAGTTTCTGGCGGAACGCAAGGACCTCAACGCGGTGTTGATCGCCACAGGCAATCGCTGGCACGCGCCGGCGTCGATCATGGCCATGCGGGCCGGGCTGGATGTCTATTGCGAGAAACCCGGTTGCCTGACCATGGCGGAGGGGAAAATCGTGGTGGACACGGCCCGCCAGTGCGGCCGGGTTTATACCGCTGGCTGCCAACGGCTCAGCGAACCCGCGCGCGTCTTTCCGGCCCAGATGGCGCGCAGCGGCCGACTGGGGAAGATCCACACCGTTTACTGCGACACCCGCGCGGGCCAGGCGCTGCGTTTCGACGAGTTGCCGGCCGAGCCGGAACCTCCGAAAGAAGAACTGGACTGGGATGCCTGGCTGGGGCCGGTGCCGTGGCGTCCGTACAACAAATCGTATGTGATCCATCACTACAGTCGGGATGGTTGGGGGGCCTTCTATGACTTGGCACACGATGTGGCTGAGTGGGGCGCGCACTCCATCGTTCAGGCCATGATGGGGCTGGACATGACCTCAGCGTCGCCGATCGAGTTCGAGTACGCGCCGCGCGACAAGAACATGACCCTCCGTCTGGCCAACGGCGTCCAGATGATCCTCGTCCGGGAGCGGGAGGACAAGAAGTTGTCCGGCGTGTGCGGCGAGCGTTTCGAGGGGAGCGAGGGCTGGATTACCTCCGCGGACGGTCGGACGACGAGTTCGAATGTCTCTTCGCCCGCGTTGTTGGCCGACTACACCAAGGTGCTCGGCGCGTACACCGCCAGAACCGGGCGCGTGTTGCATCACGGGCTCGATTTCTTCGATTGCATTCGGACGCGGCGCGAGCCGGTGGCCAACGCGCAGGTAATGTACGAGTCGATGCTCCTGAACATTGCCGCCGACCTCTGCGGCCTGCTGCAGCGCAACCTCAAGTTCGACCTCAAGAAGGCGGAATTCATCGGCGACGACGAGGCGAACCGCCTTCGTTCCCGCGGGATGCGCGAACCGTGGTGCATGCTCGCGCCCGCCTAACCAATCCAAGGAACCAAGGATCATGAGGACCCCTGCACGACACGCTCCTGTGATCTGCTTGACGGTCGGTTTCGGCCTGCTCTTGCTGGCTCGCGACGGCTCGACGGCGGACACTCCTTCCTCCGAAGCCGGTCGAGCCACCGCGGGAAACGCTGCCGCCAACTACTTGTCGCCCATCGCCGTGGCACCCGGCAAAGATGGGAAGCGTGTCTATGTTCTGGAACGCACCGCTTGGCAAGTGGTGATGCTCGACGCATCGAACCTCTCGGCCTTGAGGACACACCAGCTCCCAGGCGAGGGCAACGACATGGTGATCTCCGCGGACGGCTCCAGGCTGTTTGTATCCGGCGGCACGCCACCGGCTGGATACGTGGAGGTGCTGGACGCGAAGTCTCTTGATACGGTTCAGATTCTTGCTGCCGGGCATTCCCCCGCCGGTCTGGCAGTCACGCCTGACGGCACCACGCTGGTCGTTTGTGATCGCTTCCGGAACGAGGTCGCAATAGTCGACGTCAATTCGATGAAAGTACTGGCCCGTCTTCACACACTTCGAGAACCGGTTGCCGTGGCGGTTACGCCCGACGGCAAGACCGCCGTGGTCGCCAACCACCTGCCCGTCGGCAGGGCTGACGCAGAGGAGGTCTCCGCGTCCGTCTCGATCATCGACCTCGGCACCCGGCAGATCGTCGCCGAGGTAAGGTTGCCCAATGGCTCCACCGGGCTGCGCGGGATCTGTGTATCCCCGGACGGAGCCTACGCCTACACGACGCACACGCTGGCTCGGTACCAGATGCCGACGACGATGGTGGAGCGCGGTTGGATGAATGCCAACGCCGTGTCGGTGATCGATTTGGCTCAGAGGAAGCTGCTGACGGCGTTCCTGCTGGACGAAGTCGATCGTGGCGCGGCCAATCCCTGGGGCATCGCCTGCACTTCCGATGGCCGTCATCTCTGCGTCTCCCACGCCGGCGCGCACGAATTGAGCCTGATCGACCGAGAGGGCTTGCATGCCAATTTGGCAAAGATCGGCAAAGGTGCGCGGTTCGAGAATGTACTGCTGGAGCAACTCAGCGACGTGTCGTGTTATTTGAGCTTCCTCCGGGGCCTTCGCCAGAGGATAAAGCTCCCCGGCAACGGCCCCCGCGGCCTGTGCATTTCCGGTGCCACCGTCTATATCGCGGAGTACTTCTCCGACAGTCTGGCGGTCGTGGATCTCGGACAAGATCGGCGTGCCGAGGTCAAGGAGTGCCGCCTCGGGCCCAAAACCGAAGTGAGCAGGGAGCGCGAGGGCGAGATGCTCTTCCACGATGGCACCCTGTGTTTTCAACAGTGGCAGAGCTGTTCCACCTGCCATACCGACGGCCGGGCCGACGGCCTGAACTGGGACCTGATCAGCGATGGACTGGCTAATCCCAAGAACACCCGCAGCTTGGTGTTCGCCGACCGAATCACGCCCTGCATGAGCCTGGGAGGCAGGGAGAACCTGCGGGCGGCGGTTCTCGGGCACCTGCGAGAACTGCTGTTCGCCAAGCAGCCCGAGACGGACGTCGTCGCCATCGAGAAATACATTGCCTCGTTGCGGCCCGTGTCCAGCCCCTACCTGGTCCAAGGCGAACTGAGTGATTCGGCCCGACGTGGGGCGACAGTCTTCGAGAAGGCCGGTTGCGCCGAATGCCACTTTCGACCTTCGCTCTCCGACAACGCGACCCACGATGTCGGCACGTCTACGCAAAGCGATGCCGGCAAGAAGCTCAAGACCTCCACACTGGTCGAATGTTGGCGAACCGCGCCCTACCTCGTTGACGGCCGATCAGAGACCCTACTGCAAGTCATCACGAAGCACAACCCGCAGGACAAACACGGTGCTACCTCGAAGCTTTCGGAGGAGGAGAAGAAGGACCTGGTTCAGTACGTGTTGAGCCTGTAGGCAGTGGCCGGGTGAAGACCACGCGAGCTCGCTTCGAGCGGTTCTCGGCGAAAAGGAAAAGCAATGACGAGGGGCGACAACATGCGCACATACAGAGTTGCGGCAACCTGGATCATGGCGGGCCTGCTGACGTTCAGCACCGCTTGGGCGGTGGACCAGAACGCTTCGAATTCAAGCCTGGCGGAAGCCTTTCGCTTGCCTCCTGCGTCGGCGCGTCCGCATTGTTTCTGGTATTGGATGGGCGGCTACATCAGCCGCGAGGGACTGACGGCCGACCTGGAAGCGATGAAGCGTGGCGGCCTCGGCGGGGCGATGATCTTCAACATCGCCGGCCACGGCCCGGAGGGGCCGGTCCCGGTCTTCAGTCCGCAGTGGCGGGAATTGATGCGCCACGCCATCCGCGAGGCCGGACGCCTGGGCCTGGAGATCAACCTGAACAACTCCATGCAGGGCTGGTCGTCCAGCGGCGGACCGTGGATCACGCCGGAACTGGCCATGCAGAAGCTGACCTGGAGCGAGACCCGAGTTCATGGCGGCGCGGCGTTCGATGGCGTGCTGCCGCAACCGCCCACGAAACTGGACACCTATCGCGACGTGGCCGTGCTGGCGTTTCCCACGCCGCCGATCGAGCGGACGCCAGACCCGGTTCCCACGATCACGGCCAGCGATCCCGCGTTCAATCCCCAGCCGCTGTTGGCAGGTCAGCTTGCTCCGCCCGACGGCTCGCCGTGGCGTGATCCCAAGGTCAAGCCCGCACCCGCGGTGTCCCTGGCCGCCGTCGCCAAAGGGCAGACGCGGTTCATTCAACTGGACTATACCCAGCCGTTTGCTCCCCGTTCGCTGCACTTGGCTTTCGCTGGCAGCGGAGTCAAAGGCAAGCTCGAAACGTCGGGGGACGGAACTCAGTGGCGACCCGTACGCAGCTTCGAGCCACGTGGTCCCGGCCCGGTGGATTTGGCCTTCGGCGTCGTGCCGGCACATCATTGGCGGATCGTGTTCAGCGAAGAAGGACCGGTGCGGCTGACGGAAGTGCTGCTGAGCGCTCGCTATCGGCTGGATGAGTGGACCGCCAAGGCCATGTTCGACATGTACGAACGGGACAATCCGCCCTTCACCGACGAGGCGGACACTGCACCCGAAGACACGGTCATCCGCCGCGAGCAGATCCTTGATTTGTCCTTGAAGATGGATGCCTCTGGGCGCTTGCGCTGGGAGGTTCCCACGGGCGAGTGGACGATCTTGCGGTTTGGCTACACCCCCACCGGCTCGCTCGCGCACGCTGGCGGGCTGGAATGCGACAAGTTCAATCCCGCGGCGCTGGACGTGCATTTCCAGAACTCGCTGCAACCGTGGTTCGACGATCCGGAGCTCAACCGCTGCATTCAGTACGTGCATGTGGACAGCTACGAGAAGGGCGCCCAGAACTGGACGGCCCAGCTGCCCGATGAGTTTGCCAAGCGGCGACATTACGATCTGCGTTCCTATCTGCCAGTCCTCACCGGGTGCGTTGTGAACAGCGTGCGGGAATCGGAGCGGTTCTTGTGGGACTTCCGCCATACGACCATCAGCTTGATGCACGAGAACTACTTTGGGCACATGCGGGAGCTCTGTCATCGGGCCGGCAAGCAGTTCACCTGCGAGCCGTACCACATGAGTCAGTTCAACAACGTGACGGCCGGGGGCCAGGCCGACATCCCGATGTGCGAGTGCTGGATGGGCGATTCCATTCCGGGCCCTTACTGGCCCAAGCTCGGCGCCAGCCCGGCCCACGTGTACGGCAAGCCGATCGTCATGGCCGAGGCTTTCACCTCGACGGACCGAGACCGCAGCGGCGGCAAATGGGACACCGATTTCTGGGCCATGAAGGAACTGGGTGACGCCATGCTGTGCGGAGGCGTTAACCGCATGGCCTTTCATGTCTACGCCCATCAGCCGTGGATGCACGTGGCTCCGGGCCAGAGCCTGGGGCCCTATGGAACGCATTTTGAGCGAACGAATACCTGGTGGGAACAAATGCCTGGCTTCACCGGCTACCTCAGCCGCTGTCAGCACCTCTTGCAACAGGGGCTGTTCGTGGCCGACGTGCTCTACTCCAGCGGCGAAAACTCGCCGAACACCAGCGTCTCGCCCGGCGGCGCCACGGCGCTGCCTCGGGGCTATGACTATGACGTGTGCGATCCGTACGTGATCTTCAACCGGCTGCGAGTTCAGGACGGCAAGTTGGTCTTGCCCGAAGGCGGCAGTTATCGGCTGCTGGTGCTGCCGGACGATCGAGCGATGACGCCTGCGATGGCTCGGCGGATCGGGGAACTGGTGCATGCGGGGGCGACGGTCGTTGCTCCTAAGCCGACCTACTCGCCCGGCTTGGTCGATCAGCCCAACGCGGATGAGGAGGTGCGTGCGCTGGCCCAAACGATCTGGGGCGACTGCGACGGTCGGAAGGCCACGCAACGCACCTATGGCCAGGGCCGAGTCTTCTGGGGCCAGCCGCTGAAGGAGCGGACGCCGGAAGCGGCCCACCGCGCGAACCTGGACTGGCTGGCCGACAATCTGCGATTCACGCTGCTGCTGGACGACGTCGGACGGAAGCTGGAGCCGGCCTACGCGCTCAAAGCCAAGTACTTCTCGATGGACGGAATGGACCACCCCTTGCCAAGCCGGGAAGTGCAAGAGGCCCGGCGGGAACTGGCCGCCGCACCGCTGGAAGAACTCTTCCGGACGTTTGCCCGCCGCGTTCGCTCTCGCGGGGAGCTTGGCGAACTCAGCGCGCTGAACCAGAAACTCTGGCTTGAGTACCGCGAGTTGAATCGGTTCCTCGACAAGGCAGAGTGACCGGAAATGACGGGTGTGGGAATCGGATGGAGAAACACCATGACGAGAATCCGAAACGTGTTCATGTTGATCGTTGCCGTGGCAGTTCGCATGAAACGGCTACCCACAATCTTCGCCGTTCTGTTGCTGGCGCCACTGGTGGCAACGTTCGCTGCCGAAACCAACACCTCACCAGTCGAGCGCCGGTTTCAGGCGATTGTCGTATCGGTCGATCCGGCGCGTCAGACTGTCCGCGTGCGCCACAAGCCAACCGGTTTCGAGACGGAGGTCGTCTGGGACGAGAAGAGCGTCGTCCGCGGCCAGGTCAAGTACGACATCGACGAGGTGTCCGAGGGATGGGTCGACTGCTGGCCCGCCGAGATCGATCCCAAGAAAAAGACAGTTTCACGGATCGGGATCTTGCAATCCCTTCCGAATTCCGCCCAGCCGCCTGCGAAGGCGAGCGAGGTGAAGGAGAAGAGCATGATTCGGTGCAAGCTCGTACGCGTGCCGGTGGATGAGGCCATCCGCAAAGACCACGAGCGAATCCTGACCCGGAACAAGGATGCGGCTTACGAGCTGGAGGCCAACGGCGAACGCTGGGCGCTGGTCAACCATTTCGGACTGCACCCGCGGCTGACCAAGGAAGTCGTGCTGACGACATCGGATCTCAAGGCAAACCTCCCTTGCCGCGAGTTGGTATATCGCGAGGAAGGCGGTCGAAACCGGTTGGTCAGCGCAACGGTCCTTCCCAATCAGTCTTTCCGCCCGGAGGAATGGCCGCCACTCGGACCGACCGGGACGACCGTCAGCCGGCTGGAGGAGGAGTTGAAGCGGTTCCGCGACAGCCACGCGAAGCTTGCGGCCGAGTTCCGGAAAGTGAAGCCGGTCAAGTTCCGGCTCGGGCCGGAGATCGTGCTCCAGGGCGAACCGATCACGCTGACGATCGAAGCCTGGGCGGTGAAGCAGCCGAATGCGCAACTCGTGTTGGAGGGCAGCTATCTCCAGCCGACCATAGCGTCGAAGATCACCCTGGCCCTGGATTGGAAAGCGAATGAGCAGGCGGACGGGCTTACACGTTACACGACGGAATTGAAAATGCCGGCGCTGCCGGTCGGCCAGCACTGCGTGACCTGGACGTGCGATATCGGGGGCGATATCCCGGAATTCTGGCGCAGTTTTGCGGTGACGGATGCGAAGACGCTGGTGGCCATGTTCCATTTCACCTCCGGAAAGCCAAACAGCGAGTTCGATCAGATCCGGCTGCCGTACGACTACTGGGAACATCATGTACAGAACATGACCGGAGGCGTGTTCGGCGAGCGCAAACCGCCTGCCACGGCCGAAGCCTGGGTCGGCCGCAGCAGAGAGTATCGTCGCCGCGGCGCCAGCCCGAACATCTTCCTCTGCGGCGCCGGCTATGCGGGCGGTTCGTCCAAACTGCCGTATCTTGTCAATTTCAGCGCTGAACCGGAGGAGGTCCAGCGGGCGGTGTTGAAGACGGTCCGAGAGCTGGCCGATATGACCGGGTTCCAGGCCGATGATCTCGGCTTTGCGGGCTATGAATTCGGCACCCGGACCCTCGCGATGGCCCGCGAGGCGGGCGTCCGGTTGATCGGTTCCATGTGTATCCACCAGAACTGGCGTGACGGCGGCGCCTGGACGATCAACCATTCGGCCCGGCCGCTGCGGCCGTATTTTGCCGGCGTGGACGATTTCCGTAAGACCGGCCCCGGCGGCAAGGACGGGGTGGTGATGGTCAGCCAGCACGACAAGTCTATCCTCTGGACTGAGTACGGCGTCGGCGTGTACGAGCCGTGTTGGTTGGAGGTAGCGTGGCTCGGGGGCGGCGGCGGGCGCGAGAAGGTGTTCGACGAGATGTTCTTGTCGCGGCACCTGGATCTGTTTTCGGCGGCGATCGAGAACGTGAAGAACATGAAGGTGCCGTTCTTCCAGAGCATCGGCATCGAGTTCAGCAAAGCGGATCCCGACGAGATGATCACCCGGTCCAACGGCTTGATGATCCGCTATGCCGTAGATCGCGCCAAAGACGGCTCGGTGGTCTTTTGCCACCAGGCGGCAGCGGCCGACTTCTACCGCCGCCATTACCAGGAAACGCCCGAAACGCTCTTTTACGACGCCGATTTCTGGTGCGGCAACCGGGCCAACGAAAGTATTACCTCCACCTGGAAGCCGGTGGACTATCCGGACCTGATGCATATCGAAAACCACCGCTACTCGGCCTTCTTCAAGAAACCGGCCGCGCTGCCGGAGTATCACTGGGATTACACCCGTCCGTGGGACTATCCCGACTGGGGCAACGAGCAGCTCGCTCGCAGCCCTGCGGGGTTCCTGGTGCCGGGCGAGCACGACAAGTTCGCAGTGACGCCCAAGATCATCGATACGCGCGGCATGAAGGTGGCGCACAGAATGTCCGACAGCGCCGATGGACTCGAAATCGTCGTGACGCTGGAGACGACGGAGGCGGTCAAGGCGTTACCGTTGGCCTTGTGGGATCTCCCGCGCGAATGGAAGCCGGGCGAGGGTTGGTGGTCGACCGCCGGGGCCAACCGCTTCGTGCCGCTCCGAGCGCCCTATACCGACAACTTGAACGGCATCCTGGAAGTGGATGCCCAGCCGGGGAAGAACGAATACCGCTTGGCGATCACCACGCCGCAGCGTGTGCCCTTGAGCCAGGACATCCGCTTGGAAACGGTGCACGCCAAGGTCTTCACCCGCGACGGCCAGACGATGGCCTACGTTTGGCCGATGCAGCCGTGGGAGACCGCTTTTGAACTCGACGTGCCAACGGGCAAACCGGTCCAGTACTACGCCGCGCCGAAAGGCGAGCGGGTGGACCTCAAGCCCGGCAAGAACCGGCTGGTGATCGCGCAGGAGCGCTGGTCGCGAATCGTCGGGCTGAGCTATGAAGAGCTGGTGAAGGGGTTGCGTTCCCTGGAGGATGCAGAGAAGCAGGATCAACCGCCTCCGAGCGACAAACGGCTGCTCAAGAACGTCGACACGTTGAACCCAGCTGGCCAGTCAGCAAAGCCGCTTCCGGCCATCGACAAGCTGGAAGCGGAACTGGCCACCCTCTGGGATTGGGAGCAACAGGGGAAACGACCGCTCAATCCGGAAGTCGTCTTCTCAGCCGTCAAGAACGGCTACAAGACCGAGGGCATCTACATCAACGGCTACGGGGATGCGGACGGCCAGGATCGCCTGTTCTTCTACTATTCGCGTCCGGAATCAGGCGATAAGAAGGGGCCGCTCTACATCGATCTGACAGGCGGCGGCGAGGCCGAGCGCAGCACGTGGATTGCGAGAACGTATCAGTGCGCCGTCATCGACATCGAGTGGCGGGCCTTCAAAAACAAGTTCAGCTCGAAGTGGGCGGCGGGGAAACTGGGCTCGATGAAGGAAATCACCAGCCACAAGAACAACATGGTCTTCCGCCTGATCTCCGGAATCCGCAGGGCCATTGACTTCGCGTCGCAGCAGCCCGGCACGGACATGGAACGATTGGGGTGCGGAGGCGGCTCGATGGGAGGCTACTACACGCTGTTGGCCGCAGGTGTGGACCCGCGCATCCGGTTCGGCATGGACGAACTGGGTGCAGGTTACCTGGGACAAACCGACAGCAGCCTGGGGCAGTTCGACTTGCCGCCGGAATACAAGGCGCTCTGGATCAAGGCGTTCGATCCGTATTCGTACGCCGGGAAGACGCGTGCCCGGATGCTCATGAACCTGGCCGCGAACGATTACTTCTTCTGGCTCGCGGACGGAATCAAGAACTTCGAGGCCCTGGCGGGCGAGAAGACCCTGTGCATCAGCCCGAACTTCAATCACGTCGATGGGTGCTACGGCGTTACCAAGTACAATCCCATGGACTGGCTGCCGTATGCGTTGGGACACGAGACCGCTTATCCAGTGATCGCGTCCGCCACGCAGGACGGTGCGACGTATCGTGTCGCCACACAACCCGGGGTAACCATCCAGAACGCGACGCTGTACTGGAGTCCAGGGCGCGACATCGTCTGGCCAGCCCGCTACTGGCTGGCGGTTCCGGCGGCCTTCCAGGACGGCGTCTGGCAAGCGGAAGTTCCGTCGCGCTTTGCTGCACTGGAACGGTGGGCGTTCATGAACGTGCGGAGCGACAAGGG
This sequence comes from Planctomycetota bacterium, assembly GCA_026692885.1. The sequence continues at coordinate 22,920 of JAPLNJ010000595.1, forward strand.
GCGGACCGCTTCCTCGTTGCCGACCTTCACCGCGGGTGTGAATCCGCGGGAGACCGCAGGCGGATGGTGGCCTCGCGGCCAGCTTTGGGATGTCGAGGCCGGCCCGGGCGCATGGCGCCCGGTGGGACCGAACCGCCACTCGGGCGTGGCGCCGGCGCAGGTGGCCAAAGCGGATGCGGGCGGGATTTTCGTCGCGCCCGATCCACAACGGAAGAATGCGTTCGCGCTGGTCACCAGCAGCGTCGCACTTGCCTGCGGCGAGGCCCGAGCGCGTGCCGGGCTGCGAATCGACGTGGATGCGGGTGCACAGCTGGGCGAGATCACTGTGACGCTGGTGCGGAACTTCGCCGCGGTGCAGGCCCAGCGTGAGTTCTCCTGTGTCGTTCGTTACGCCGCCGGCGTGCAGCGCATCGAGGTTCCTTGGTCGGAATTCGCGTGCGCGGCGGACCCCGACGCGAAACTGTTCCCTTTTGACAATCTGCGTCTGGACGGGACCCGAGCCGACGGCTCGGCGCTCGTCCTTCGCGGTATCATGTTTTTCTGAGGAGTCTGACGATGAACGACGAACGAGGTGGAATCACGACATCCAGCAATCGTTTGCGGCGGCCAGCGACGCGCCGCGAGTTCTTCAAGCGATCGATCGCCGTGGCCGGCGCAGCCGCGCTGCCGGCGTTTGTGCCCGGCCGGGCGCTGGGCCTGGACGGCGCGGTAGCTCCCAGCCGCCGGATCGTGCTCGGCGCGATCGGCATCGGCCCGCGGGGGAGTCACGTCCTCGGCTGTTTCCTGGCCGAGCCCGACGTGCAGTTCGTCGCCATCTGCGATGTACGAGCGGACCGGCGCCAGTCGGTCAAGGCCACGGCGGACGCCAAGTACGGCAACAAAGACTGCGCTATGTATCGCGATATGTTCGAGTTGCTTGGCCGGCCGGATATCGACGCGGTCCTGATCGCCACCGGCGACCGCTGGCACGCGCCGGCCTCGATTTTGGCGGCCAAGGCGGGCAAAGACATTTACAGTGAGAAGCCTTGCGGGATCACGATTGGCCTGTGCCAGGCCCTGGACGACACCATCCGCCGCTACGGGCGTGCGTTCCAGGCCGGCACGCAGCGCCGCAGCGTCGCCAACTTCCAGGCCGCGATCCACTTGGCTCAAAGCGGAAAGCTGGGGAAACTCCAGGCCCTGCATGCTTCGATCTACAATCTGCGCATCCTGTACGATTGGCTGCCGGCCGAGCCCGAGCCGCCCAAGGAGGTCGTCGATTGGGACCGTTGGCTGGGGCCCGCCCCATGGCGTCCTTACAACCAGGCCTACGTGAACGGCGGCTGGCGGGGCTACTACGATTTCGATTCGGGAGCCACACTCCTGGACTGGGGCGCCCATACCGTGGACCTGTGCCAAGCGGCAAACCAGGCGGACCAGACCACGCCGGTGGAGTACGAGGTTGACAAGAACCACAGCGGCACGATCAACGCCCGCTATGCCAACGGCGTGCAGTTGGTAATGCGCCCCGGCGGCTGGATCGGGCTGGGAACCTGTCCTGTGCGATTCGAGGGCGAAGAGGGCTGGGTCGAGACCGGCGACAGCGGGAAGATCGAGGTCTACCCGGCCTCGCTCCGCAGCGAACTGCGGGTGTATGGCAGAACAGGGGGCCTCTCCGCCGCGCAAAACGTGCGGAATTTCCTCGACTGCGTCAAGTCGGGCGCGTTGCCTTTTTCCCATTCCGGCGCAATGCGGCACTCACACATCGCCTGCCACGCGGCTGCGCTGGCCTGGCAGTTGGGCCGCAAGCTCACGTTCGACCCGGCGCGCGAGGCCTTCGTCGGCGACAACGAGGCCAACAACCTCCGCAGCCGTGCGATGCGCGAACCGTGGCACGTTTGATGTCGCTCACAAATCCTCCCACTCACACCTGCTACCGAACAAGGAAGACCAGTCATGACCCCTTGGAAACCCCACTTTACGATCGGGGCGGCGACGATTGCCCTCACCCTCACCCTGAGCTCAGCCTTGCTGCGTGCTCAGCAGAAGCCCGAGCCCCCGACGGTCAAGGCGCTCATCGCCGTACTGCAGTCCGACGCGGCGATCTTCGACAAGGCGCGGGTGTGTCAGCAACTGACGGCCCTGGGCGACAAGGAAGCGGTACCGGCGCTGGCTGCCCTGCTGAGCGACGAAAAGCTCGCGAGCCACGCCCGCTCGGCATTGGAATCGATTGCCGACCCCAGCGCGGCCGCCGCGCTCCGCGAAGCGTTGGGCCGGGTCCAAGCGAAGCTTCTGGCCGGCGTGGTCAACTCTCTGGGCATCCGTCGCGATGCCGAGGCGGTAGCGCCGTTGTGGAACCTAGCCAAGGATCAAGCTTCCGGCGTGGCCGACGAGGCCTTGATAGCCCTGGGACGCATTGCCACGCCCGAAGCGATCGCCGTGCTGCGGCAAGCCCTGGCGACCGGCTCTGCCGAAAACCGCACGGCGGCCGCCGATGCTTGCCTCGTTTGCGCCGAGCGGCTACTGGCTCAAGGCCAGCGGGCCGAGGCGATTGGACTGCTGGAGCAGGTTCGCCTGGCCGAGGTGCCCAAGCACGTGCGCGCGGCTGCTGTCCACAGCGCGATTCTGGCCCGACCATCCGGCGACCTGTCATTCTTCGTATCACAACTCAAGTCGGAGGAGCCTGTACTGTTCACTGCGGCCTTGCGTGCCAGTCGCCATCTGCAGGGACGGGAAGTGACCCAGGCGTTGCTGACCGCTTGGGAACAACTCCCCGCGGCACGGCAGGTCCTGGCGATCGGGGCCCTGGTCGAACGGCACGATGCCTCGGTGCTGCCCCTGGTGCAGAGGGCCGCCGCTGCCGGCCCCCAGGAGGTGCGTTTGGCGGCTCTCGCGGCGCTGGCGCAAATGGGCGATGCTCCCACGATGCGGTTGCTGATCGACACGTCGCTGGCGGAGGACGCGGCCCTCGCGCAGGCCGCGCGGGACAGTCTGCTGCGGACGAGGGTCGAGGGCGTGGATGGTCTGCTGACCACGCGATTGGAGCAGGCGTCCTCCCACGAACGGATCGTGCTGCTGGACCTGCTCGGCCAGCGGGGAGTCGCCGCCGCCACCGCCGCGGTCGTCAAGCTGGTCGGCGATCCAGCCGACGAGTTACGTGTGGCTGCCATTCGCGCGTTTGGTCGCGTGGGCAGTGCGGAGCAGTTTCCGGTGCTGCTGGGCTGTCTGCAAGCAGCCAACACGCCCCAGGAAACGGCCGTCGTGCAGGACGCGATGCGGGCGCTGAGCAGCCGGGCAACGGAGCCGGATGCGTACGCGGGGAAGTTGCGAGATTGCCTGCCCCAGGCGTCGCTCACCAGTCAATGTTTCGTGCTGGAGTTGATCGGCCAAGTCGGCGGCCGCGAGGCGCTGACGATCGTCGCCGCCCATGCCCGCGACGCTCGTCCCGAGATCCAGGACGCCGCCACGCGGGCCTTGGGCAACTGGATGAGTGTTGATGCCGCACCGGTGTTGCTGGACCTGGCCAAGACGCTCCGCGACGCGAAACTGAAGACCCGTGCCCTCCGTGGCTATCTCCGCATCGCCCGACAACTCGACCTGCCGATCGACCGGCGCCTGGAAATGTGCGAAGAAGCCTTCGCGCTGGCGGAACGCGACGAAGAGAAGCGGCTGGCGGCGGAAACAGCCGACGCCATCGTCCAAAGGTCCGGCAGCGCCGCCCAAAAGGCTCGGGGCAAGGCACTGAGCGCCAAGGTGCCGCAGTAGCCGCCTTCCCAGCTAATCGAGAGAACCCAACGAACACGTTTGGAGGAAATGCGTAACGAACCGGGGCTGGACCAGGAGCGGTTCGTGACACGGCATTGAGGCCGGGGAGATTCCAGCGCACGTGGTGGGTCCTTGCCTGGCGAGCGTTGTTGAGGGAGCCCAGTCCAAGATGCATCGGTGTGTCGGACCGAGGGGAGTGTCACCTCGCCCGCTGGGCTCGTTGTACTACATATGTCCTGAAGGTGCTAGCGTTGGCGCGAAGCGGAGGGGCCTAGACTTTGTGGTGGACCGTGCGAATGATCCTAGCGTGGAGTTCCGCGTAGGTGTTGCGTGGCATTTGGATTTTCTTAGCAC
>JAPLNJ010000596.1 GCA_026692885.1 Planctomycetota bacterium
TTTCGCCCCTTCAGGGCTGGTGTTCTCAATCCTCTCATAACCCAGGGCGGCGCTACGCGGCTACGCCGCTCCGCTCTGCCCTGGGCTGATTTGTGGCTGCCCCTTTGGGGCGAAAACCTGTGGATCACGATCAGGGGTGCCGTGAGGGGCCACTCGGTCATCCTTGATTTCGCAATCGCTCCGCGAAGCTAACCAGAATGGAACAGAATACAGGCATTCGGGAAAACACCAATTCACGGTAAAATCAAACAAACTGAACACGCCAGGTCAGGACTCCTTTTCGAAAAGAGTCCTGCCCCCTTTGTCCAAACCTGCCCCCTTTTTCCAAACCACTGGGAAGCCTGTTCCCGCGGGAAAGGCAACGGTATCATGATGGCTATGGACACACTAACACTTGAAATCCCCGGAGACATTACCCGGGCTCTGCGTTTGCCGACCCAGGATCAGGAATCCAGGCTGCGTCTGGAGTTGGCCGTGGCGCTCTACTCACAGAACCTCTTGGGGCTTGGCAAGGCGGCCGAGCTGGCGGAGTTGACGCCAGTGCGATTCGACGAGGAACTGGGCCGCCGCCACATCCCGATGCACTACGACGAGGCCGCCTTGGCACAGGACGTCGCCTATGGGTGCGGTTGTCAGTGACACCTCGGTGCTCAATTACCTGACCAGACAGCACGGCTTCCGACTGCACGCGTCCATCGTGAAGAAGGTGCTCAGACGCCGCGGGGGGCATTGATCACTCGACCCGCTGAGCACTGTTGGGCACGGCTTCCACCACTGGCTGCACGACATCCTCGAACGTGTTGCGACCGAGCACCACATTGCTGACATCGGGACCGAGTTGGATACCGACGGAGCTGTGTTCGATTCGATTGCCGTCAATCACCACGTCGCGGAAACGGGAACCGCCCGGGCGCGGACCCGGCGGCTTGTCACCGACCCACGGCTCCACAACCAGCCGGTGGTTGTAACGCAGGGTGTTTCCGCGCAGAACATGACCGATCGTCGAGGGCACGAACGCCGGCAACACGTCGTCCGCAAACAAGGGGACTTTCTTGTCCGGGGTATTGAAACGACTTTCCCTTGGTGATGCGCAGCCCGTGCGATGTCAGGCCGGTGTAACCGAACGGGGCACGTTTTTCCGGGTTGGCGCCCGGCATTCCGATCCCCGGATGGTAAGTGTTGGCGAAGCTGACGGTGTTGTTGCGGTACTGGACGAACCACCCCATCTGTCCCCAGATGCCCTGCGTTCGTTCGACTTTGCAGCCGTCGACGATGTAGTCATAGAACGATCCGTAAAGCTGTGCGAACGCGCTGGTGTCCTCGGCCTCGCAGTCGTACACGACCATGTGCCGCATCAGGGACCAGACGCCGACGGTGCTGGCGTCGTCGGGCACAATGTCCCAGGGGCGGTCGAGCGTCGCGTGGTCGGCCGTGTTGGCGGTGATGCGGCGGTACTGCCCGAGCCCTCGGCCATCGAGTACGATCGCAGCCATGCCGACGAACTCCTGCGGAATCCATTTCGCGTCTTTCGCACGGAACTCCGCCGGCTTGCTCTCGCATAATCGTCCGAGCCAAGCGGTCGTTCCGCCGTGCGCCCGGTAATTGCGGGGCGCGATTTCAACGGGGAGCGATTTGTCGAACGACGGCGCGAACGGTTTGTCGAGAAATACAGTATCTGTCGTGTTGCCGACAATCTGGGGTGTCTGAGTGGTTGTCAGGGTCCGCGGGTAGAAGATTGCCGCGCCGCCGGCGAAACAATCGGGCACCCAGTTCACGCCGTCGAAGCGGAGGAACGGTTTGCCGTCGCGCACTCCGGCCTCGGCGCACGGTCCCCAATGTTGACTGACGGGCCGGGCGGTCGGCAGCGCGCTGATATCGCAGGTCATCGCCTCGCGCTCACCGCGTTCGAAGTTCCAGCTGCGATTGTGGGCCGAATAGACTCGCTGGAGGCCGAGCCAACCCCAGCCGAAGGACGACGCGCAGCGCAGTTCGTTATCTTCGCACACCAGGTCCAGCGCGCCGCCGCCCAGGCAGGTCCAGCACGTGCCAAGCTGGTTGGAGAACTTGTTTCGCACGACGCGCCCATTCGCTATGTTGACAAACTGCTGATTCGCGCCCTGGAATTCACAATCGCTGACCTCGAAGTTGCGCAGATCGTAAGCCCGGAAATTATGGACGGACGACTCCGCGTATTTCTTCGCCAGCGTCGTCGCCCGTTCGGGATGGCCGACGAGCAACCAATGTTGAAAGCGGACCCGACGGAAGAACTTGTCCCGCGACGCTCCCCACGACCGCAGCTTGTCGATCAGTTCGCGCGGGATCGACCGGTAGTAGCACAGCTCCAAGCTCAGGTCGCAGAACGTCAAGTCCGCCTTGCGCGCCACGAAGGTCAGGTCCTCGACGGCATACCGCGACGAACCAAAGACAACCGCTTTCATGAAATCTGTTTCGGCCTGGGGTTCGTCCACCGGCCACTTCAGCAAGGACGCCTCACGCCCGGCGCCGCGTAGGGTCGTGCATTCCGGTAGGAAGAGCCAATCACTCAGCCGGTACGTGCCCCACGGCAGAAAGACCACGCCGCCGCCGTTTTCCTCGGCCGCCGCCAACGCTTCCCGAATGGCCTGAGTGTCATCCGCGATATCGTCGCCCTTCGCGCCGAAATCGCGGACGTTGAAAATCTTGTCCGGCCAAACATCGGGCTGTTTGATTTCCACCGCCAAAGGCGCACTCCACGCCGCATCGCCACCATGGCCGTTGTGCATCCGCAACTCATAGGTGCCCGGCGCAAGCTGGCCGGGTACTCTGGCGATCAGCGAGAACGGTTCCGCTCTTGTCACGGCGAGCGGCACGGAATCGCCGCCTGATTTTGGGCGCAGTTGCAAGCGTGGCTTGGGAGCGGCGTCACCGCGTAGCGTGATGTTCTTCCCGACCACCTGCACCTCGGCATCCGGCGGCGCCTGGTTCACGTCGAGCCCCGGCCGCAAGGTGGTCGGTTGCAGGAACCACAACTCCGGCCGGTTCACGATCCACGGTTCGCGTCCGCCGAAGTCCACCGCGAACACGCCCAGTGGCAAATGCGAGGACAACACAAATTTCAAGGATGCGTCGCACGCCTGGATCGTCGGTGCGGGCTCCGGCGCACCGTCGGGCAGCGAACGCACCTGCACCAGTTTGCTTTCGCGAAGGCCGCCGCCGTACAACAGCACGACGTCTCCCGGTGCTGTTTGGTCCGGTCCCCAAAATACTACGGGGACAGCCTGCTCTGCCGACGCCGCCGGCGGCGCCAGCAGGATGGTCGCGGTGAAGACTGCCAGAGTCGCACGTGTTGTCCGATTCATGGGCGAAGGCATTTCCCAAGTCGTCGTTGCCACACATGACAAAACCGCCATGGTAACGTCTTCGCGGCCGCCGAGCAAGACACCTCGCAGCGCCGACGGGACACTCAGTCCGGGGTGTGAGTTCGCTTGACCACCGGGTTGGACAAAGGGGTCAAGGGTTGGACAAAGGGGTCAGGACTGGCGTGTTCAGTTTGTCTGATTTTGCCTGGAATTGGTGTTTTCCCGAATGCCTGATTCTGTCCCATTCTGATTTGCTTCGCGGAGTGATTACGAAATCCAGGATGACCGAGTGGCCCCTGGGGCACCCCTGATCGTGATCCACAGGTTTTCGCCCCAAAGGGGCAGCCACAAATCAGCCCAGCAGAGCGGAGCGGCGTAGCCGCGTAGCGCCGCCCTGGGTTATGAGAGGATGGAGAACACCAGCCCTGAAGGGGCGAAACAAGGGTTGGCCGCATCGGACGAACGATGCGTGCGGGATGAACCGATTTGTTTCGCCCTTTCAGGGCTACCGTGCTAAATCGAACCCGTACCCAGGGCGTCGCTCTGCGGCTGTCGCCGCGACGTTTTGCCCTGGGCTGATTTGTTTTGGCCCCTTTGGGGCGGAAGAGTAGTGGATCACGCCGGCCTCCGCCGGGAAGCCTTCCCCAGCCCCAAACGCGGAATAGAAACAGAATCAACCGTTTGACCTCTCGCTCTACGCTGACGGGGCGGTCAGGGAAAATTGAGGGACGAAGAGCAGGCTAGCGCAGGGCTGCTTTGTGGCGGCCGAGCAAGCAGAACGCCGGCTAGCCCCGAATGTCCAAATCGTCAGCTGAAGGCGGTGCACCATCGAGACGTTGAGACCGGCTAATGGACTACGTCCCTTCCTCCGTTTATCAACCTAACCCGCGCGAGGAAGTATTTCACGAAACCGCTTCACAGACTTCAGGGGCTTTGTGCGATGGATCATTCGGTGGCAGTTCGAGCACAGCAGGCTCAAGTCTTCAAGCCGAATGACGACTGGCGAATTCGACTCGCTGAACGGGCGATTATGGTGAACCTCGCAGAAGTCGATTCCAAGCCCAGGATACGATTCACGAAAGTCGAAGCCGCAGGCCTGGCATTGAAGGCGTCCAGTTCGTAAGAGGGTTTCCTCCTTCTTCGCGTCGACAATCCCGCGGTCGCGCTCACGACGCAGGTGATTTACCAGACGAAATTCCCCCTCAATTGCCGAAGCATCGACGTCTCGTCCGAATATCTCGTCCGCTGTAATCGGACGATACGCCCAACGGCCAGCGATTTTTTTGCGTTTGAAGTATGCTGCCCAGTCCGAATTGCTGCCCAGATGGGTGATCTGCTGACTGAACCACGCGACCATGTTCGACGCGAGGGCTTGGCGGTCCCGTCCCCAGCCGCGCGCCACGGCCCTTCGAAATATCGGATCGGCAAGGGAATCCTCGCTCAGGGCGATGGCGATATCCCGGTGCCTGACGAAGTCGCCTACAACGAGATGTCGAGCGGTGATCACCCTCGCTATTGCCGGGAAAATATCGGCCTGCTTGAAATACTTGAAGTATTCACTCATTCTTCACTCCGGCGACTGTGTTGAAGAAGATCCTCACATGACAAAACGGGCGGATGCGAGTTTCATGGTAGACGTTTCGGCAGCGCTGTCAAAGCCTCGGACGGGGCCGCCAGCGATGCCCGGCTCATCCACGATTCGACCGGGTATCCGCTGGACACACTGAGGATGCCGATGGGTACGTGCAGTTCGGCGGCCAGCGCGCGTCCGAGAAGGCACGCCTGGGCAGGGAGTTGCCTGAGCGTCGCGTTCTGCACCGCGGTCCAACGCCCTTTCAGATCGGTCTGCGGTTGGCGCGCCGTGCCGGGCGTCACGCTGAACACGCGAACCGGCGGAGCCTGCGGATCGTTCGGCAAAGCGTCCGCATCGATGCCGCGCCTGCCGACCTCGCTGCCGCCTGCGCACAGCCACACGTCGCCCACGAGGACAGCGAACGATTTGAGATTTCGGATTTTGGATTGCGGATTGGCGGAGGTGACGAGCAGTTCTCGCGGCTCCGCGCTGGCAGACATGGGGTCCAGTGTCACGAGCCACCGGCCCGCGGCGTCCGCCGTGGCGGCCTTCTTCTGGTCCGCGAATTCGACCGTGACGGCCTCGCCCGGTTCGGCCCAACCCCAAACCGGCACCGGCTTCTCGCGCTGTAAGACGACTTGGTAGGAGAAGACCGGAGCAATCTTCAGTTCGCCAGCCTGCAGACCGGCCGGCGAGACCAGCAGCAAAGCGGACACAAGATGAAGTGTCTGTTTCATGATGTTCCTCTGGTCGGTGTTCATGTCTGGACGATTCGCGTGGGCCGGAGCAAGGTCATGTGAACCATTATTGGCCGGGCGCACGAGGATGTCAGTAGGACGGGGTGTCAGTAGGACGGGGGCTCCTGGCCGTCGCGGCCCGGCACCGGTCCGGGATCTACCCGGAGGCGCTGCTGGCGATCGAAGAATACCGCCAACTGCCGCCGGGGAGCATCTACCTGATCCCCGTCCGCCTGTCCAAGTGCGAAATCCCGCCCATCGAACTGACCCCCACCCGCACCCTGCAAGACCTCCACTGCGAGGACCTCTTCCCCCCAGACCACCGCCCCGCCGCCTTGGCCCGCCTCCTCCAATCCCTCGCCGCCGCCAAACGGGAACGCAGGTAGACGGTTTCCGCGGAAGGACCGACAACACATCTTGGGATGATCTTACAAGCAAGGCAGGGTTGGCAGGAAAATCAGGGCAGGAAGATGGGACACCGGGGTCTTCATGTTTCTGCCCCCATTTCTTGCCAGCTCTTTGTACTTGCGGCGGCGTCTGGAATCGCACCCCAGGGACGAAGGGCTCGCTGTCGCCCTACGCTCAACGCCGTTCATGCCTGGTCAGGCGGCCAGAACGAGGGATCACTCGGGCTCGCGAGCTTCGCGGAGGCGGGCCAGTTCGGTGTAGATGTCGTCTTGCAGCGACTTCAGGGTGACGCTGAGTTCGTCGAATTCGGGGGGGCTCAGGAACCCGTCGGCGCGCAGCGGGAAGAGCATGCCGAACGCGAACGCGGCGCCGCGGAGCGCCCGCTTCAGTTGGACCAGCGACAGGCCGGACGGCGGTTCGAAATCGGGACTGCCCAGCGCCTGGGCCAAGCCGCCGAGCATCTCGCCCGCGGCACCGCGCAGACTGCGGAAATTCTCGTGCTGCCGTTCCGAAGACCGCGGTCGAGCAGGCCAGGAGCGTGGAAGGTTGCGCCAGCCACACGGCCAGCAGGTAAAGCAGAACTCCCGCTGTGTTGTTGTGCACGTGGAACTCCTTCCTGACACTGCAAGAGTTCACTTCATCGTCTGCTCGATGGACGCTGCTACGGCTTGGCCGAGGAACTCGTAGCCCTTCCCATTGAAGTGAACGTCCTTCGGGTTTTGCATCTCGGCGAGGTGCGGCGTGATGGCGGTGAACAGATCATCGATGGCGATGCCGTGCCGGGCCATGAGCTCGGCGGCGGCTCGGTTGTGCTCCACGATGGAAACGGCGGTTTGCTTCTGCGCGGGATCATCCGGGATGGGAGTCGTGCTGGCCCAGATCAGCTTGGCGCCCGTCTGCTGCATGCGCTCGATGAGCCGCTCCAATCGCTCCGTGTAGTCTGCGATAGGCGTGCCGCGGTCGTGGATTCCGAAATTGAAGTGGATCACCGCCCACTTTCCGTCGCCGAGCCAGACGTCGATGTTCTTGAGGCCACTGGCCGTCGGCCCACAATTGGCTGGGGCCCGATGCACGTTGGCTTTGCCCGCCAGGGCCTTTCGCACGGCCTGCGTGTAGCCGCGCGATACCGAATCACCGATGAGCAGCACGCGTGGCAGCTGCGGGTCGTCCGGCACAAAGTCCCAGGCGTTCGAGCGGCCCGCGACCTTGTCGTGCTTGTGAAGCGGCAAGTAGAAGCTGCCCAGCTGATCCTGCAACACGCATTCCCAGACCTGCTGCTCTGGCGACAGCCCGGCGATGAGGGCCTGATACTTCGCGTCGATTTCCGCCTCGGCCTTCGCCTTGCGGGCGGCGGCCTCGGCGGCGTTCGTCGGTTCACCAGGAGCGGATTTGCCAGGGCTTTGTGCGAAGGTAACCCAGGTGGTCAACAGCGCGCAGGCCAAGCTGAAGACGGAACAGCGGCAGCTACGAGCGAAGCTGCTTGTCATGGTTTCCCTTTCTGGTCGGCGTCGTCGGTTTTCTTCTTTGTACTCCGATCTAAGTATCGTTCGAGGAATAGGTGAGCGGAATGGCGCTAGCCACCGGTTCCAGGTCGTTCGGATTGGCTGCCGATGAAGACAGGCCTCGCTTTCCCGGCCAGAACCCGCGGCTAGCGCCTTGCGGCTCACCATGTCCGGGTGCAAAGTAACTGGCATTGGGCTAGTGCCTGGCCGCTCATTTGTTACCTGGCAGGGCTTCATGTCTGAGCCAAGCCTCTGGAATGGTTCGTCTCGTCACACCCGGACCGCTCAGCTCCAGCTCGGGGGCGGCGCCCTGCCACAGCACGGCGAGGTGGGGCCAGTTCTGTCAGGTCTCTGAAGAACTTCCGAAGCTCCGCATGTGTCGGCGTGATTTCCGCGTAGTTGTGTTGCATGAACTCGCGAACGGACGCCAGGAACTGGCCCTGCTGTCGCGTCGGCTTTGCAGAACCGGCTTCGGTAGGCTTCGGCAGCGGGGGCGTAGCGCGTTTTCCTGACGGAGCATTAGTCATCCGTTGTGCCTTGCGAACTTCCGCTTCCAGTAGACGCAGAGCCTTCGCGACAGCCTTGCTCGCAGAGTTGATCTGCGTTTCAACCTCAAGAGGCACATCGGTGACCATAGCGTCGTCATGCAGGATGCCGTCCAATTCCCGCGCTGCCTCGCGGAGAAATGGCAGTGTTTCGTTGATCGCCGGGTTCGACTGGGATTGATCGGCAGGGGATGTCATGCTGAATGCTCCTCAGGGCTGTCTCAACCAGTGGACAGAAGCAGCTTCAGATGCCTACCCAGGCGTTCCGCTTGGCCGTCATCGCCGGGAGACAGATCGAAGCCGCCGACTTGGTAGCGATTACAGTACTGTTCTGAGAAGTACACGTCGGCGCCGAAATCGTGGGCTGGTGTCAGGATCAGGGCAGCACGTATTTTCTCCTCCCAGCCCGAAACGCGAAGTGAATCACGGTAGATATGCATGTCACCGAGAGCGTCGTGAATGGGACCGCGGCCGCAACGGTACTTCGCATCCAGGATGATCATGGCGGTTTGACTTCCGGTTTGAACCGATAAGACCATGTCCGGCCGACGCTGACCGCTGATCGAATACGGGTGGAAGCCGTCGTCGAAGGAGGGCTGGTACGCCGGAAACGTCCGCTGGAACGTCAAGCGAATCCGCAACGATCCGACCTCGGCGTCGAGGTGGCAGCCGTCGGGGAGGTCGAGGCACAGTCCACCACCGGCCGCCGCCACGTTGCCCCGCCAGCGAACGTCCGTCCACACCCTGGCCAAACATTCTGCGACGCGAAAAAAACACCAATATTCATACAGCTCGTACGTGCGACGTAACCAAAGCTTCTCGCACAAGCTGCGGCCCGGAACGAGACGTGGCTCAAGTACACGCCGAGCGAGGCGGTCAAAGCGGGAATAGACCGGATCTTTGGCCACTGCAATCATCGCCGCGGTGTCCCCCAGTGAGGCCTCTACCTCGGCCAGAAAATCCGCACGGGACAGGCGGAGTAATCGTCGGCCCAACGTGGCAGCCTCGGACGCGAATGTCAGAGCACGGTCACGGCGGGCCGGCTGATCCTCGTGTTCGGCAAGTTCGCCGAACCCAGTTTGCAAATCTCGGCAGCAACATTGAAGACGACGAAGGAGGGCGGCAATGTGCCGATTGGGCCCCGTACTGAAGGTGTGTTCGCGGCGAGGATGGTCGACACGCGGACGATCGAACACGCGGCCCTCGACGGTTGAAGCAAATCCAATGGCAGCCAGAGCGGCGGGACTTCGCACAATTCCGCGAAAGGCGCGAAGGTCTATGCGGCGGGTCCGATCCAGGGGGCGGTCTTCGCGCTCTGCTATCAACCGGCGATGGGGCGCAACAGCAACAGCAGCGAAGCTCCGTTCCAACTCGCTCAAGCGGGCTTGGAGCATGGCGAGCCGCGCAATTCCAGGCGCCCGCACATCGGCCTCCGCTACCGGGCCTCGCGCCGCCGAAGTCCCGAAGATTACATTTTCCGCCCGGATCTGCAGGTCGGCCAGCAGTTCCTCAAATGCCTCGCGTCCCAGCTTGCCGGCGTGGGGCCGCACATCCAACAGCGACGACTGAAGCACGTGCTTTCCGGCCACCAATTCCAGCGCAATTTCGCCGGCATAGAAGTCGATACCCCATTCCCAGGTGACGCGCAGGACGCCGCGGGATTCCTCGTAGCGACAAGGCGTCAAACCAGCCCCCGACAACAGCAGCCGCACCTCGTCCCCGCGGCATCCCAGCGTGGCCAGTTCCGAGGGGTCAATCTCCAGTTGCAGCGCACAGCAGTCGCCTTCGCGGAGTCCCACGTCTGTCGGTAACAGGCTGCCCACGGGTAACGTCCAGGAATCCGCGTTCTCGCTCCGGCGAGTCAGGGTCAGTTGCACCGGCTACCTCCAAAACCGGGTCGTCCCCATATCGCGAAGTTCCGCCGCCATCGCCCGGGTTTTGCTGGCGGTCACCTCGAACTTGCGTCTTGCGGCCCACTCTGCGAATTCGTGCAGAACCTTGCGCATCGGTTCCGTGTCTTGTCCGCGAATCTTGGGCAGCACCTTCATGAAGATCGCTTGGTCCAACGCCTGCGTGCGGTCCAGGTTTCCTTCGCAGGCCCTTAAGAAACCCAACACTTCCCCGGCAGTGCGATAGCCGAAATGCTGATGAACGGCTACCAAGATCTTGGCCGCCTCCTGCAGCGTGCGGATGACGTCCTGCAACAGTTCCGGCGGGTATTTCGCGTGGCGTTCGTCGCGAGCGAACCGTTGGGCGTACTGATCGAGGTCGACATCCCAGAACTCGATCGTGAAAGCGCGGTCCAACACTTTATCGCTGAACGCATGTGTCGTCTCGTCCATATTCACCGTGCCGAGGATGTACAGATTTGCCGGCCAAGGGATGAACGGTGGCACGTTGTCCAGGGCCTGGTCCTCGTGGTGAAAGACCAACCGGCCGCCCGTTTCCATCGCGGACAGGAAGGGGGCAAAGTAGTACTCGACACGCGCCAGGTTCATTTCATCTAAACACAAGAAATGCGGGATACCAGGACGCTCATGGGCCGCCAGCAGGAATTTCAGGCACTCGGTGCGGACGTACGAGGCTTCGTCACCGAGCGGATTGACGTATCCCAACAAGCCCGTGGCGTCGGTCCAGTCCGGCTGCACGGAGATCAGGCACAGACAGGGGTTCGGGCTTCCCGGCGGGAGGCCATGGTAAGCGTTGGCATACGTCAGGGCCAATTGGGTTTTTCCGGTTCCGCTGAGGCCGGACAACAGCACGAAATGCTTGCGGTCGTTGGCGTGCAAGGCTGCGTGCAACTGAATCACGGCCACATCCGGGATCACGAGCGGGCCTTGGCGAAAGACCTCCAACAGTTTAGGCAGCATGGGGGTGAGGAACGGGGGCTGATCTCCTTCCTCTTCTTCCTCCTCGCCCCCCTCCGATTCCACGACCGTGGCCACGGGAAGCGGTTCCGACGCGAGCTGGTCAGCCCACTTCCGTCCTCGTTCCGTCAAGGCGTACCTTCCGTCGGGAGCAGCGGCCCATAGATCGAATGAACGGCCCCAGGCGAGGAGGGAGGTAGGCATGAACATCGTCGTCCAGCGGCGATAGTGGTTCTGCAGCGCCTTCAGCAAATCGGATCGCGGAGTCGGCCCTTGATGACGCAGGCGCCAGAGCACCACGTCCGGACCGATCACTTTCGTCAGCAGCGGGTGAATGAGGATGTCAGGGTTCTCGGAATCCAAGAACGCCTTTCCCGCCAGCGTGAGTTCCACGATCTCGCCGTTCAGTTGCAGTAGGCCGAGGGTCTTCCAGATGCAGTTGACGTATTGGCCGGCACTGCTCTTCTGGATCGAGGGATAGAGGCTGAGGACGAAATCGACTACGCCTCGGCGAGTGGAGCGGTTCTTGGAGACGAAGTGCATCGTCTCCACGATCGTGTCCACTGGGTCTGGGATGGGACTGAGTCCCTTGAGCCGCCGAGTCACAGGAGGGAAGACGAGCGCCTCTTCCGAATCGGTTTCTCCTGACGGTTCCAGGACCTTCCCGCCGCTGATCGTCTCGTACAAGAACCATACGAATTCCCCGCGTCGAGCTAGCGATTCTGGCTCACCATCGGTTGGGCCGAGCACGTCGGCGAGACGGTCGAGAATGCGGGCGTTCAATAGGGTCATCGAACTTTCCCGCGTAGTCTTCGGCAACCGGCCTAACAGCGCCCGCCCCACGGTGCGCAGATGAGTTTCGCTCGGGACATTGCAGTAGTCCTCAGGAAACAGCGTCGCCATCACTCGTAGGATGCGCAACCACGGCATCCGATCAACCAGCGGCCGAACCCGATCGCAGAGGTCGATGTAAGTCTTCTCCAGCATCTGCAAACGCTCCATCCCGCGGGGCGGCAATGGCGTTTTCGCGGCCTGCCAGAGCCATTCGCCTAGTTCGCGATTCTCGACGACGTTCCGCATCGAGACGGAACTGGCCCCGGAACTGGCCACGGGGTTGTCCACCCAGAGCCGTTGTTGAAACTCCAGTGTGGCGAACTCCTGGACCGACGCATTGCGGGCACTGTGCACCATGGCCGCGTAAGACGCCAAACCCTGCTCCCGGCCTTTGCACGTCTGGGCAAAGTCCGTCTCATACAGGCGTTTGATCGCTTCCGCTGAGGTCAGGTCTGGGGACGCTGACGGAAGTGCCGGGGACGTGGCATCGGGGTACGTCGCAGTCATGTAGGCGTCCTCTGCGGTGAGCTAGCCAGAAGGCCGATTCTGGGGCGTGCGCCCATGTTGAATGGCGAAACAGCACCTAGCACCAAACGGTTCTTTCAGGTGTAGGCATTCACTTTGGCATTTAACGAATGCCCCCGGCTTGCCCGGGGGATACTTACGTTTGTCGCTACACACAAGCCCTACACCTCACTCCCCCGTTTCGCCCGCGGCGGGCGAAACGGGGGAGTGAGGTGACGCGGGGGAGCGCCTCGTGTAGCTGCGAGCGTGAGCCTCCACGGGGCAAGCCCGTGGCATCCAATTCACAGAATCATAAAATCTCATTCTTTACGCGAATCGCCCCGAAAACCGTTTGGTGCTAGGATAGCGGCCGTGACACGAGGGCACAATCAGCGGAAGTCGGTAGCGTGCTGCTACCGACCTGCAAGCCATCGGGATATTCTCCTGTCGGTCATTGTCTGTCCAATGGTCTTCTGAGGGGGACCGCTTCGGCTTCGGTCGGCCGTTACGCTAGGGATGGAGTTGGGCTTCCAGCCAGGGGGCGACTTTTTCCACCCAGCGTGCTGCGTGTTGCCGGAGACCCTGCCCGCTGAAGTGAACACCCTGGCCGTTGCGTTCGCGAAGTTGGCCTTTTAGGGCATCGCTGTCCGGTCCTTCGAGCGCGATGCGGTCCTTCCAGAGCGAGGCCTGGGCGGCGCGGATGTCCGGCGAGGCTTCGTCGCCCGGCACGTGGTAGCTGACCTGCGCGACAAACCACGGCGCCTCCCAGCCGATTTCGCGGCGGGAGTCGCGAATCAGTTGTGCGAGGTACTGCCGGTACAGCTCGCCCGGCAGCGTGCGCGTCGGGTCTTTCTGGTTCGCATCGGACTCACCCTGGTGCCACAGCACGCCGCGAAAACCGCGCGGACCAAGCTGCTTCATCCGCGTGGTGAACATGGCGAAGGCATCGCCCTTGCTTTTCCACTCGCCGCTGGGCAGTTGTTGGACGCGGCCGACCAGGGTGGGCGGGTGCGGGAACTTGGCCCCGTTGGGCAACCACTCGCGCACGCTCGTTGCGCCGATCCCGCAGGCCACTAGGCCGACGGGCACCTTGCAGTGCTCCGCGAGGGCGTCACCAAACGGCGGCAGGAAGCTGCCCCCGCCGCCGCTGGCACCGGGCTGCGGGTCGTGGGCCAGTTGCCAACGCGTGCCATCGAAGGCGGCGACGAGGCCCGTCTGCGTGCTCAACTTCTCCTCGCCGTGGTTGGCCGAATTGGACTGGCCGGCGACGACGAACACCTCACCCACCCCGACGTGCGGAACCTCAGCCGTGGCCAGCAACTGGCCTTTGGCGGTCGCACGCACCCGACACACGTACCAGCCGCCAGACGCGACTTTCACTTCCGCGACAAAGGCGCCGTCGGTCTGGGTAAGCTTGGCCGGCAGCCAATCGCCGCCGAGTTGCACCTCAACTCGTTCGGTTCCCGCCGGCGCGCGGCCGCGGATCGGGACGAGGCCTTCCGTGCGTGTGCGCCGCTGGACGACCTGGTAATCCAGTGGCGAGTCCAGCCGCAGCACCGCTTGCGGCTCGATCTCAGCCGCGTTCAGCGGCCCGACTCTGCAAAGGACTGTTGTGCAAAGAACAAGAGGAACTCCGGCGAGGATCATCAGCATCGCCGAACCGAAAGGGAATCGATTCGTTCTCATGGGTATTCCTTTGCGGGACAGGATGGAAGGAAACCGGGGTGTTTGCAGCTTGGCCTGGAGGTCGTTCGCCTTGGCCACACGCGGTCGCGGTGCGGCGGATGGCTGGACACACTGGCAAACCGCACCGCGAGGGCAGTTTGTCGTTGGGCCGGTGAGCTACTGGCTGGACTCGTGCAGCCCGTCAGTTTAGCGATGAAGCCCGCGGTTGTCATCGTCTGTTCCGGCAGCTTGCTCACCAATGTGGGAAGCAGAGGGATGGGTAATCCTGAGATGTCCCTTCAGCCTGGCGCGCGGGGTCCGCTTGACCGACGACGGCTTGCTGCTCGACGACAACTGGCTGAACATGACGCCCCTCTCGGGTCTTTGCGTCTCTGGTTCTTTCTCTGCATGGGCCGGAGTAGGATGCGTAGCGCAGGTTTGTCGTTCCCGTTGGCTGAAAAAGACGTGAGGCATCTATGACCGTGACAGTGCCGGTGGAACTGGAACATAAGTTGCGATCCACGGCCCAGCAGAGGCAGACTAGCGTTGACGAACTCGTGCGTCAGGCATTGGAATGGTATCTGGGCATCGAGCCCGAATTGACGGACGAACTAGACGCCTGGCAACAGGTTCGAGATGAGGCTTGGCTGGCTGCCGAGGAGTTGCCCTCGTGAACCACGGCGATGTTTTCTGGGTGGAGCTTCCGCATCGAGGCGGTCGCGAGCAACGCGGCCGGCGCCCGGCCATCATTTGGCAAGATCAGCGGGTTCCGTGGCCGCGAGCATCTCATCGTGGGGCCTCCCGGGCTGCGTGATCAGTCGCCCCATGATACCGCCCGCGACTTTCCCGTGATAGACTCCGGCCTTCCCTTCAACGAACCGCTCGCATACCCGAAGACCTGACCGAGCACGTGACGAAAACGCAGAGTTATCGCAAACGCATGGGTCAACTCGGCCGCGAGGTCAAACAGACCGACGCTAAAGTGAAAGCCGAACTGTTGGACCACTCGGAGCTGCATGAGGCGGTCGTAGCTCTGCGGAAGCAACAGCGAGCGCTGATGACGCGAATCCAGAGGGCCCGTGAGGTGAGCGACGAAGCGTTGGATGCCGCACTGGCTGCTTACGTGGAGAAGCTTCCGAAAGAACGGCCGACGAACGCCAATATGTTGGCCTTCCGCGCTCAGGTCCTGCTGCCGCTGAACGAACTGGTCGAGCTGACCGCCTGCTCCGACTGGGACAACCGCCTGGCCGTGCAGGAGACCTGGGAACGCGTCCTCGGTGCGAATGGCGATCGCTTGGAAACCTTGACCAACACACTCGGCATGCAGCTGGTGTTGATTCCGACCGGCGAGTTCCTGATGGGTTCGCCGGACTCGGACAGCGAAGCCGGCAGCGCCGAGAAGCCGCAACACCGGGTGCAGATCACCAAGCCGTTCTATCTGGGCGTGTACGAGGTGACGCAGACGCAGTATCAAAAGGTCGTGGGTAGCAATCCGAGTGAGTTCAAGGGCGAATCGCTCCCGGTCGAGACCGTCTCGTGGGAAGACGCGGTGGCGTTCTGCCAACGGCTGTCGGAGGTGGCTGAAGAGCGTGTGGCGGGGCGCACCTATCGCTTGCCGACGGAGGCTGAGTGGGAGTACGCTTGCCGGGCCGGCAGCACCGGCAAGTATTCCTTCGGTGAATCCGAGGCGGAATTGGGGAAGTCCGCCTGGTACAATAAGAATTCGGGCAACACGACGCACCCGGTGGGCGCGAAGCAGGCCAATGCCTGGGGGCTGTGCGATATGCACGGCAACGTGTGGGAGTGGTGCCAGGACTGGTACGGACCCTATGCGGCGGGGCAGGCGAGTGATCCGTCGGGGTCCGGGGCGGCCTCGCTCCGGGTCCTGCGTGGCGGCAGCTGGTGCGACGGCGGCAGGATCTGCCGGTCGGCGTACCGCCTCAGGATCGGGCCTGGGGGCCGGAACCTGGTCATCGGGTTCCGCGTGGCTGGAGTCCGGTCGGGTCCGTAGCATGGCTCTCCAGAGCCGTGCCGTTCGACTTCGACTAGTCAAACCGCTCACGATCTCTGACCGGATTCAAAGCGCACTGCTGTGAACATCTTTGGATGGGCCGGAAGGCCGGTATGATACAAGCACGACGCGCCAGCGAGTGGGTCGGATTCTCGCTTGCCACGCCGCCGCGGACGCATTCGCTGGCGCGTCGTGTTTGTATTTCTAGCCGTTGGCTGACTGCAAAAAGGTTCACATCCGTGGGATTCAAAGCGTCAAGACGCGACAAAGCATATCCCACACGGCTCTGGAGAGCCATGCTACGTGGGTGACAACGCGGACCGAAATAGCTTCCCGGTTGGGCCGTAACTCGCGGCGGATGGCAACGGACAGTGGCTCCGGTTCCAAGGGCCGTTTTGGTCGTCCGGTTGTCGGCTTTAGCCGACACCCTGTCTGCCACCAGCTTTAGCTGGTGGGAGCCGCTGCCCGCAGCATTTCCAGGAGCCGG
>JAPLNJ010000597.1 GCA_026692885.1 Planctomycetota bacterium
CAGGCACCTCGCGAACAATGAAATCTCCCGAGTTTTTTGAGGTACCAGCTCGGAGCCAGTCCTATTTTTTCACTATCTCGGAGGGAGGAAGAGTCCACGTGCTCAAACGTCGCGTCGTTACCATCGGCCGCGAAGGGGTCTACTACCTGTTCGTGCTGGGCTTCATCATGGGCGGGGCCGCCCTGCGCGACGTGAATCTCCTGTTCGTTCTGGCGGGCCTGATGATCGGGCCGATGTTGTTGAATTGGCGGATGGTAGTGCTGGCCGTCCGGCAATTGGAGGTCGAACGGCGGCTGCCGAAGCAGGTGTTCGCGGGCCAGCCGTTTCTGGTCCAGATGTTGGGCCATAATCGGCGGCCGCGGTTGGGCTCTTGGATGCTGGTGCTGGAGGACACCCTGCAAGCCGAGGGGACGGATCCGGACAGCGGCAAGCGGTTCCCGCGGGTGGCTGCCCAAGTCCTATTGCCCTACGTCGCACCAGGCCGCTGGAGCCGAGCCGACTACCGCGTGGTCCTGCCCCAGCGCGGTGTGTATCGGTTTGGGCCGCTGCGCGCGAGCACGGGCTTTCCGCTGGGCCTGGTCCGGGCTTCCGTCCGCCAAGGGCACGCCGAGCGTCTGGTGGTCTACCCGCGGCTGGGCCGGCTGTCGCCGGGCTGGACCGGAGTGCTGGAGGCGACGCCGTTCGGTCGCTATCAGACCTATCACCGTCAGGGGCCAGTGGACGGCGATTACTACGGCTTGCGGGAATGGCGGCGAGGCGACAGCCGCCGGTGGATCCACTGGCGCACGACGGCCAAGTTGGGCAAGTTGGTGGTCCGTCAGTTCGAGCAGTTGCAGAATCGCGATTTGGCCCTGGTGCTGGACCTGTGGCGCCCCCCGGTGGCCACGCCGGAGGATCTGGCCCGCGTCGAGCTGGCCGTCAGTTTCGCCGCGTCCGTGGTGGAAGAACTCTGTCGGCGCGGCGGCAGCCGCTTGATCGTGGCCCTGGCGGCCGAGGAGTCCGGGGCGTGGTCGGCCACGGCCAGTTCGCTGTTCGCGCGCCAGACGATGGAGCGGCTGGCAGTGGCCCGTGGTTGCGCGGAGAACCGGCTGGCGGAAACCCTGGGCAGCGTCGTGGAACAACTGCAGCCGGGCGTCCAGATGGCAGTCTTCAGCACGCGAAGCAGCCAGCTCGGGCAGGCGGCGCACAACGAAGTCTTTGCTGGCCGGCCGCGCCAGCAGCGGGGGCTGGCCCAAACGGTCTGGCTGAATGTCAGCGAGGCCCAAGTGGGCAGTGTTTTTCAGTTGGATCCGAGCCCGTCATGAACATCGAACGCGCGCTGCAAATCCAAATCGCCGCCCTGACCACCATCGGAGCCGTGCTGTTGGGCATGGGGCAGCAGGCCTCGTGGCTGCCGCTGTTAGGCGTGTTGGCCGCCTTCAGTTCCGTGCTCTTCACGGATACCTGGCAGTGGTTTCACCTGCACCGGGTGGTGGGTAACGTGGCAGCCGTCGCAGCCCTGTTTGTGTCCTTGAGCGGTTTCTTCAACAGCGACACCAAAGGCCAATTGGGGTCGATTGCCAGCCTGCTGATCTACATGCAGGTGGTGTTGTTCTATCAGCGGAAGAGTCCGCGGGTGTATTGGCAGTTGGCCTTACTGAGCCTACTGCAAGTCGTGGTCGCGGCGGCCTTGAATGTGCGGTTCGAGTTTGGGGTGCTGCTGGTGCTGTATGCCGCCTTGGCCATTTCCACCTTAGCCTTCCTGTTCGTACACCGGGAGCTGTTGCGCGTGGCGGAGGCCACGCCGGGGGCCGGCGGGGGGCATCGCCGGACGTGGTCCGCGGGGCCGGCCGCACCAGGCGCGGGGCGAGTCGCGTCCCCACGGTTGAATCGGAGACCGGTCATCTCGTCGGTCGCCGCAGTCGAGCCGTTGAGCCGTGCCATTGTCGGCTGGGGCTTCGCCAAACAAATTGCCGGCCTGGGCGTGACCACGTTCGTGTTCGCGGTGGTCCTGTTCTTTGCCGCTCCGCGTCTGGAGAGTTCCGCCCGGCGGTCGCTGCATACGCCAACGCAGCACGTCGTGGGCTTCTCGTCCGAGGTCCTCCTGGGCGACCTGGACGAAATCCTGCAAAGCGACGAGACCGTGATGCGGGTCAGCTTTCGCGAGCCGAAGACGAATCTGCCGTACCGCGTCTCGGGAGACCCCTACATCCGCGGGTCGATTCTGACTAACTATGTCTGTCGGGATGACGAAGGACGGTGGACGCAACCCGTCAGGATGTGGCCGCCTCGGGAGTTCACGGCGGACGCCGGGCTGGCGAGCATGCTGTCCTTGACGCGCCGACCCTCCTCCCTCTTGCGTCTCGGGCCACCGCCGCCCAACGTGCCCCTCGTGCGTTTGGACGTGGTTTTGGAACCTCTGGAGGAACCCGTTGTGTTCGGCGTGTTTCCCGCGTACCGCCTACCGGACACATCCGACAGCATAAATTACCACCCGGTCACCGAGCAGTTGTTGCGTAACCTGCCCCGCGACGGGGAACAGCGGACGGAGTTCCGGTATGCGTGCAGCACCACCGGCTTTCGGGGTGGCCTGCAGATCGATGCGACGCCGCACGCGAGTCGGCTGCAGTCACTCCCGGAACGCTGGTTGCTGGAGCAGGAAAAGACCCGTTTGTTGCAGTTTGACGCGGACCGCTTTCCGCGTTTGGCGGCCCTGGCCGACACGATCGTCCGAGCACAGCAGACGTCATCGGCGGATCACGTCGCCGTAGCGCGGGCTTTACGAAATTACTTTCAGGCACCCGGCCGATACACCTACTCGTTGGACTTCCGCAACGTTCCGCGTCAGCGGAAACTGGATCCCATCGAGGACTTTGCGACGCAGCATCGCACCGGGCACTGCGCCTATTTTGCCAGTGCCCTGGCCATGATGTTGCGCAGTCAAGGAATCCCTTCCCGGTTAGTGGTCGGCTTCAAGTGTGACAACTTCAACGCTGTGGGCGGCTACTACCAGGTCCTGCAACGGCAGG
This sequence comes from Planctomycetota bacterium, assembly GCA_026692885.1. The sequence goes on from JAPLNJ010000597.1 coordinate 3,009, forward strand.
CCCACGTCTGGGTCGAAGCCTACCTGGAGCCGGAGGCGGTCGCGGCGGTCGTGCCTGCGGGCAGCGACACCAGTCCCGGCGGCGGTTGGCTGCGTCTCGACCCGACCCCGGGTGCCGACGTCGACAAGGCCAAGCAAATGCAGCAGGGCCTTATGTCGCTGATCGACGACGGGCTGGACTACGCCCGCACGATCTGGAGCGACTATATCTTGGGACTGACCGCCAAACGGCAGCGCGAGACGATTTTCGACCCGGTCGTGGAGAAGGCCGACCCCCAAGCCTGGTCGGCCTCTTGGAAGCGGTTGGCGGAACAGCGGGTGGCGGTCCTGGCTCAATTGGCCGAGTTCTGGCGGACCTGCTGGTGGTTGGTGCTGGCCGGGGTGGTGCTGCTGATCGTGGGCCTGATCCTGCGGGTGAAGGCGAAACGACCCCACCTGCTGGCGATCGTAGCGGCCGTGCGCCCGTGGGTCTCGAAATGGACGGGCCGGAACGGCTCGCAGGGACCAGGACGCGGGAACCACCCGGTGGCGTTCTACCGACGGTTCGAGAGTTTGCTGGCGAAGTACGGTGCCACGCGGCCGGCGAGCAAAACGCCGCGGGAGTTCGCCGCCGAATTCGCCGCCCAGCAGCTGGTCTGCGGACAGGCCGAGTCGCTCGGTCCCGTGATGGAGGCCATTGTCGCCGCTTTCTACCGGGTACGTTACGGCCAGCTGCCGCTGGACGAACCGCAAGCCCGTTGGCTGGACGCCGAGTTAACACGGTTGGAGCAGGAGCTCAAGCTCAACGAGTCTGGTTGCGGCCCCCAGCCGCGTTAGCGAACTCCCCATCAGAAGCCCATCTTTTCCCGGAGCCACACGAGCAGCTCGCGGTACTGACGTTCTTCGTCGGACGTCATCCGGGTGGCGTGATCGGCGTCGGGCAAGACCAGGACGCGTTGCTCACCCGCGTAGACATCCAGGACCAGACGCTGGTAGTTCGGCGCGATCAACGTGTCGCTGCCGGAGGTGATAAAGACCGCCGGCGACTGGGCTCGCCGGGCGTTGCGGATGCAGTCTAGTTCTACAGGGATGTGTCGGACGAGCAGGCGGACGCCTAGGCCCAGGTTCCACCAACCGTAACGACCTACGATGACTTCGACCAGTGGCGGCGGGTTCCGCAGAATTAGGCCGGCCAACGGCAAGATTGCGGCCAGGTGCAGGGCACTCGCACAACCCAGGCTGTTGCCGGTGACCAACACCGGTCGCCCGGCGGCGTGGCGTTGCAGTTCTTGGTAAACCGTGCGCGCCACCGGAGCCAACTCTTGCAAGCGAGCTTTGCCGGTGCTGCCGCCGTAACCGGGCGGATTGACCGCCCACAGCTCGATGCAGCGATCCGGCCAGCAGTCCGCCGGATGATCGGTCGAGCGTTCGGCTCGGCCGGCGGTGCCAGGGAACTTGAGCACGAACAGCTCCGGTTCACGCCCGTCAGCGCCGCCGACTCGGTGCGTCCAGACCTCCAGTTGGCCCTCGCCGAACGCGATCAGCCGTCGGGATTTGCCCTCCGGCGGAAGCGGGTGCCGCGTGGGCCGCAACACGAGCCGGTCCACGAGGCGACGGAGGAGGGGTTGGCCCATGCGCGCGACTGCCTGTTGTTGTAGGTCAGGCTTTCCAGCCTGACACTTGCTGGTCGACGTCAGGCTGGAAAGCCTGACCTACCACTCAATGCACCCGCTGCCCCGGCTGGGCACCCGTGTCCGGACTCAGCAGGAACACGTTCGCCTCGCCCGGTCCACAGGCCGTGACCATGCCTTCACTGAGACCGAACTTCATCTTACGCGGCGCAAGATTGGCGACGACCACCACCAACCGACCGACCAGTTGCTCCGGCTTGTAGGCCGCTTTGATCCCGGCGAAGACCGTCTTTCGCGCGTCGCCGCCCAAGCTGAGCGTCAGCTTCAGCAGCTTCTTCGCCTCCGGGACGTCTTCGGCGGCGATCACACGGGCGACTCGCCAATCTACCTTATTGAAATCGTCGATCGTGCATTCGGGGGCGAACGGTTCGGCCTGCAACGGCTGGTCGCTGTCCTGGTAGGCCGGGGCCGTGGTCAGTCCATCCGGGGGCTGATGCCCCCCGCTCGCCGATACCGCCGGGGCCGTCAGCGAGACCTCCGGGGGCTGCTGTCCTCCGCTCGCCGATGCGGTCGGAGCAGTTGTGGCCACCGGCTGTTCTTTGCTGTCTTCGATCATGGCATCCAGATCCTTTCTTTCCACACGTTTGAGCATATGTTCGAACTCGCCGACCGGCGTACCGACCAGCGGCGACTTGGCTTCCTGCCAGTTGGCGATCGGTCGGTACAACAACTCGCCCGTCTGTTTGGCCAATCGCGGCAACACGGGGGCGAGGTAGATCGCCAACTGCCGGAACAGATTCAACGCCACCGTACACACGTCCTGCAGCCGTTGCGTCTGATCGGGTTGCTTGCGCAGGTTCCAGGGTGCGGCCGCTTCCACGTAGGGGTTGGCCCGATCCGCCAACTCCATCACAAGCCGCATGGCTTTGTTGAAATCGCAGGCTTCGTAGGCGGCCGCAATTTCGTCACCCAGGGACGCCGCGTAGGCGAACAATCCGCCGTCGTCGGGATACGTCGGCGACAGTCCCGTATCGGCCACGAACTTGGCCGTGCGGCTGGCCAGATTCACGACCTTGCCGACCAAGTCGGCGTTGATCTTGGCGACGAATTCATCAAGGTTCAGGTCCAGATCGTCCAGTCGCGGTCCGAGCTTGGCCGCATAGTAGTACCGCAAGTACGACGGGTCGAGATACTTCAGATACGTTGCGGCTTGGACGAAGGTGCCTTTGCTCTTGGACATCTTTTCGCCGCCGACGGTCAGGAAGCCGTGGATGTGGACCTTGGTCGGCAGGCTGAATTCCGCCGTCTTGAGCATGCCGGGCCAGAACAGCGTGTGGAAATAGGTGATGTCTTTGCCGATGAAGTGGTGCACCTCGGTCTGCGGGCTGCGCCACCATTGGTCGAAATCTTCGCCCTGCCGCTGACACCACTGCCGCGTCGAACCGATGTACCCGATCGGCGCGTCGAACCACACGTACCAATAGTTGCCGGGGCTGTCGGGGATCTCGAAGCCGAAATACGGTGCGGGCCGCGAGATGTCCCAATCCCGCAACGGCTCGCCCAGGAAATGGCCTTTCAGGTAATTGGCGACTTCCGTCTGCAAATGCTCGCCGCACTGCGTCCACTGTTCTAAGAAGGGGTGGAGTTGCTCCAATTCCACGAACAGATGTTTGGCCGCGCGCGGCTCCGGCGTGGCCCCGGACAGCGTGCTGACCGGGTTGAGCAAGTCGGCCGGTGTGTAGGTCGCCCCGCATTTGTCGCAGTTGTCGCCGTATTGGTCCGCCGCGTGGCACTTGGGACAGGTGCCTTTGACGAAGCGATCCGCCAGGAACGTGCCGGCGACGGGATCGAACAGCTGCGTGACTTCCTTCTCGAGGACCAAGCCAGCCTTCCGCAGCGCGGCCCAGATCTCATGGCAGACCTCCCGGTTCTCCGGGCTGTTGGTACTGCCATAGTTGTCGAACGCGACCTCGAACCCGTCGAAGTCCCGCTGGTGCTGGTGCTGCATTTCCGCGATCAAGGCCTCTTCGCTACGGCCTTCCTGGCGGGCTCGAATCATGATCGCGGTGCCGTGCGTGTCGTCGGCGCAAATGTAGATACACCGCTGCCCACGCAGCTTTTGGAAACGCACCCAGATATCGGTCTGGAGGTATTCCACCAAGTGCCCGAGGTGAATCGGGCCGTTGGCGTACGGCAATGCCGAAGTCACGAGGATCCTACGCTGAGTCATGAGTGCTCCATCCGCTGGGTGCGAAGTGTCGGTATGGCTGGTTAGGATCGGCGCATCAATAACTGTCGGGTTTTCAAAGTAGTCATCACGCTCCGCCGTGA
>JAPLNJ010000598.1 GCA_026692885.1 Planctomycetota bacterium
AAGGTCACATTGCCCGCCAGGCTCTGGGCGGTCGTGATCGTGATGTCCTGCGACCCACCACCGCCGTTTAGGGTGATGTTGCCTGCGCCCAGGGTGAGTGCGGCACCGAGCGTCACTCCGCCCCCGATGCTCAGGAGGCCCCCGGAACCGGGCGACGTGTTGATCGCGCCGCTGACGGTCAGCAGCCCGGACGCGTCCACACGGACCGGTCCGCTGTTGGAGACAATGCTGCCCGTGGTCAGCGCGCCGGCTCCCTGCAGGTAGATCGCGGCGTTGTGCGTCGTGGCCGCCACGTTGGTCTGGCCCGCCGCCAGGTTGATCGCACTGATACCCGTCCCCGTCCCAATGGTGCCCGTGCCCGTCGTCAGCGTGATCCCCGTGGCGCTCAACGTGCTGATCGCCGTCCGCGTGATGCTCCCGCCGAACGTGTTCGCCGTGTTGTTCGTGCTGATCTGCAAGGCCCCGAGGTCCGTGATGGTGCTCACCATCGCCCCGCCCGTGCCCGTGCCGGCGCCCGTGTTCACCGTGATCGTGATCCCCGTCCCACTGATCGTCGATCGCGTCCTGGGACGTCAGGGTCACGTTCCCGCCGTTGCTGGTAATGGCCCCGCTTGCCGTCAACGTCCCGGCGCCGGTGATCGTCACGATGACATTGCCGCCGCCCGTCTGACTGATCCCCGTGATGTCCAAGGCTCCGCTATTGATCAACTGGACGTTGCCGCTGGTAATGTTCGTGGCATTGAACGCGCTCACCGCGTCGCCGAAGTCCAGCACCGTCCCACCCGCCGAGTTTGTGGTCAACGTCGTTCCCGCGATTGTGCCACTGTCCGAAATCGCGCCGCCCGCCGTCAGGCTGACCGTGCTGGTCGTCAGGGCGGTGGCCACGTCGAAGCCCGTCGCGTCAACATAGGTCAAGGCCCCTGCCATGTTCGCTGCGTCGGCCACGTCCCGTGCCTGAAGGTTCACCGTCGCGAATTCGTTGGTCGCCGTGTTCAGCGTGATGGCCGCCCCCGTGGCGTTCAGCGTCTTGGCGGTCAACGTGGTTCCCGTCATCTGCCCTCTGTCCGTAATTGCGCCGCCGCCCGTCAGGCTGACCGTGCTGGTCGTCAGGGCGGCTGCCACGTCGAAGCCCGTCGCGTCAACATAGGTCAAGGCCCCTGCCATGTTCACCGTGTTGGCCACGTTCCGCGCCCGCAGGTCCACCGTCGTAAATTCGTTGGTCGCCGTATTCAGCGTGATGGCCGCCCCCGTGGCGTTCAGCGTCTTGGCGGTCAGCGTGGTCCCCGTCAACTGCCCGCTGTCCGTAATCGCCCCGCCGCCCGTCAGACTGACCGTGCTGGTGGTCAAGACCGTGGCCACGTCGAAGCCCGTCGCGTCAACATAGATCAAGGCCCCTGCCATGTTCGCCGCGTCGGCCACGTTTCGGGCCTGCAGGTCCACCGTCGCGAATTCGTTGGTCGCCGTGTTCAGCGTGATGGCCGCCCCCGTGGCGTGCAGCGTCTTGGCGGTCAACGTGGTCCCCGTCAACTGCCCGCTGTCCGTGATCGCCCCGCCGCCCGTCAGGCTGACCGTGCTGGTCGTCAGGGCGGTGGCCACATCGAAGCCCGTGGCATCCCGGTAGCTGATCGCTCCCGCCGCATTGGCCGAGTCCGCCCCATTCCGGGCTTGGAGGTTGACGACCGTGACTTCGTTGGTGGGCCAGGCCAGCGCGATCGCCGCGCCACTATCCTTGGTCGTCTTGACCGTCAAGGTCCCGGCCGCCACCGCCGCCGTCTGGCTTACCCCGTCCGTGGCCGTGAGCGTCAAGTTGCCCCCGGTCACCGTCGCCGCCACGCTGATCCCGATCGTCCCCGTGTTGGTCACGGACACATTGCCGCCCCCCGCCTGACTGATCCCCGTGATGTCCAAGGCTCCGCTGTTGACCAACGAAATGTCGCCAGAGCTCGTGTTCGTGGCACCGAACGCCGCGACCTGATTCGTGCCGCCCAGTGTGGTTCCGCCGACGGACGCGGTGGACAGGTTGAGCGCACTGACGGTCCCACTGGCGCCTTCAGCGATGGTGCCGTTCGCCATGATACTCAGGGCACCTTGGATGGTCACCGCGCCGTTAATGCTGACGGTATCGTCGATGACGGTGCCGACGGTGTTGATCGTGATGTCGGTGATGTCGGCGTCCGCGGCCCCACCGGCGACGGCCGTCATCGTGATCGTGTCGAGCCCATCCACCGCGTTGGTGTTGACGGTGATCGAGCCGCCGCGGACGTGCGGACTCTCGAACGCGACGACTCCGCTGGTGCCGGTCAGGACAATCGCGTCCAGAAGGCCCGTATCGACGTCCGTTCCATTGTTGAACGTGACGACGTCGTTAGCGCCCAGTAAGGTCAGTGAGAAGTTTCCGGTGGCGTCGAAATCGATGGGCTCGATGTTCGAGAACTGGATCGTCTTGCCATTGATGAAGATGTCGCCCGAACCGGTTGTGGTGAGGCTCGGCTGGTAGTTCGGGTTCTGCGAGCCGGTCCCCTTAATGACGAGGATGTCGCCAATGCCTGCCGTTTGCCCGCCGCCATCGAAGAACAGTCCATTGAGCGGAATTGGATCGCCGTGGGCGAAATCCACGGTCAGCGTGTCGTTGCCGTCGCCGCCGGTGATGGTAAATGTGCCGAAGACGCTGGCGAGCGGAATGCTCAAGGTCTTGTTGCCGTTGCTAAGCGTTCCGTCACCCGGGGGGGGGGATATGAACGACTCGTTGGCATCGCTGATCACCAGGTTGGTTCCCACCACGCTCACCGTCAGTTGATTGTTCGTGCCGGTGGTATCCGCCACGATCAAGTTGCCATCCACATCCAGCGTGGCCGAAACGCTCGGCGGGGGGGTGGCGCCGTATTCGTAGGCCCCGATGTCGACCGTGACGTCGAATTTTCGGGGGGCATAACCCCGCTGGTCGGTGGTCAGCGCGTTACCGTCGGCGTCCACGGCCAAGGCGTTGTTGCCAGCGTTGATGGCCGGACTGCCGGTTGACAACGCCCGGGTTTGCGTCGGGCCGCCGTTGTTGGCCAAGGAGCCGAGCAGGGGATTGATCACCCTGCTCGGGACGCCGACGATATTGCCATTACCGTCGGGGTTCGCCTCGGCTAGGTTTGAGCCGGTGTTGTCGGACAACAGGTTGTTGAAGGCCGCGACAAAGTTGCCGGAGAAGTCGTTGTCGGTGGTGGAGGCCGTGTTGCCGCCGAAGATCGAATTGGTCGCGTTGAGCGTGCCGCCGTTGACGTAGGAGCCACCGCCTTGGCCGCTGCCGTCGCTGCCCCCAGAGCCGGTAGAGCCGGAAGGGCTTCCGACTCCACTGATGCCGCCGCTACCGGCCGATCCGGCGTTGGCCTTGTTGCTGGCCACCGTGACATTCCGCAGGGTGAGGCTGCCCGCGTTGACGTACACGCCACCGCCCTGCCCACTCGCCCCATTCCCGCCACTGCCACCGTCTCCACCAGTGGCCGGATCCTGGGAGAAACTGAAATCCTCTGATTTCCAGGCCGCACTGACAATGCCCCCCGCCCCCCCAGGGCCTCCCCCGCCGCCACTGCCGCCGGTGGCCTGGTTTCCTGAAAGAGTCGTGTTGGTCAAGCTCAGCGTGCCGTCGCCGACGTAGAGGCCACCCCCTTGTCCGTCGTACCCAGCTCCGCCCTGCCCGCCAGCTCCCCCGCGGGCCGAAAAAAAGAAAGATGTTGAGGCGGAATTGTCGACGCGAGCGCGCCCGCCGTGTCCGCCCTGGGCACCGGCTCCACCACCGCCTCCCGTTGCCAGATTGGTGTCGATGGTAGAACCAGCAATGGTCACGAGGGCGGCACCAGCAGTGTAGATACCGCCCCCTTGAGCTGCTGCTCCGCTGCCGCCACTGCCGCCTCTGCCGCCGGGGGCAGAGGCGTACATCCTGGATGATTCAGCAGTAGTTGTCGCGATGGCAGTTCCGCCCTTGCCGCCGATTCCTCCCGCGCCGCCCGCGCCGCCTTTGGCCAGGCTGCTGCCAACCGTCGAATTCACCAGATTCAGGGTGCCGCCTGAAATGTACATACCGCCACCCTGCGCCTGACCACCGTCGCCGCCTGCCCCACCAGAACCCCCGGCGACCGAAGCGGACCTCGAGCTAGTTTCCTTTCCCGCCGCTTCGCCTGCTCCGCCAACGCCACCCACGCCGCCTTTGGCTTGGCTGTTGAGAAGCGTGCTGGCGGTGATCGTCAACGTGCCCGCGCCGAGGTACACGCCACCGCCCAATCCCTGACCTCCATTCCCGCCCCCGCCGCCATCGCCCGGAGTGCTCCCATCGCCCCCCTGACCCCCGTTGCCGGCGGATCCGCCGTTGGCCGAGTTGCTGGCCACGGTGACATTCAGCAGACTGAGGGTGCCTGCGTTGAGGTACACGCCACCGCCCAATCCCTGACCTCCATCGCCGCCATCGCCGCCATCACCACCGACCGTACCCCCGCTCCACTGGCGAGTGCCGCCGCCGCCGCTCCCAGTACCGGCGCCGTCCTGACCCCCAGCGCCACCAGCGCCTCCACTGCCACCCGACGCATCGTTTTTCTCAAGGGTCGTGTTGACCAGGTCCAACGTGCCGCTGTTGACATAGATGCCGCCACCCTGTCCGTCACTCGCTGCGCCACCCCTTCCGCCATGGCCACCCTCGGCCCACCACGCCGCAGTCCAACGGCCAAAACCATGATACGCATTCGAGGCAAACGCTGTTCCGCCGTCTCCGCCCAGGCCGCCAACGCCGCCATTGGCGCCCGTGGCAAAATTGTTGTCCAGGGTTGAATCTTGAATGGTCACGGAGGCAGAACCCGATGTATAGAGACCACCCCCTTGAGCTGCTCCGCCACTGCCGGCAGCGCCGCCATTCCCGCCGGTGGCATAAGCGGTAATGCCCACGTTCCCGCTCGCTGTAGTCTTCACCGAACCCTTGGCGCTGGCGTCTCCGCCCTTGCCGCCGATCCCTCCCGCACCGCCCGCGCCGCCTTGGGCCGTGCTACCGCTGACGGTGGAGTTCAGCAGATTCAGCGTTCCGCCCATGATGTACAATCCACCGCCTTGGCCTTTAGCACCGGCGCCACCCGCCCCGCCGTTTCCGCCGTATGCGGCGGTGGTGGCGGCTATGTCGGCGGCGGCAGTCTTCTTGACGATCCCCCCGGCACCCCCCACGCCCCCCGCTCCGCCTGGGCCGCCTTTGGCTTGATTGCCGAGGAACGTGCTGGCCGTGATCGTCAACGTGCCCGTGGACAAGATACCACCCCCCTGCGCATCAAACCCCGCAGTACCCACTCCCCCCACGCTGCCGTTGGGGCTACCGCTGATACCGGGGGAGCCGGGACTCCCAGTGGCGCCTTGGGCAACGTTGTCGCTGAGTACGACGTTTTGGAACGTCACAGTTCCGCCTTGATTCAACAGACCGCCGCCGTAGGCGTTCCCGCGTGTGAAGGGCAGAGTGCCATCGTCCCAAGCCAAGCCGTTTTTGATCGTCAAGTTCTGGAACGTCACGTTCGCGCCGCTGAAGACTTGAAAGACGCGGTCGATTCCCGCGGCATCGATCACCGTGGCGGCCGGCGTGGCGCCCAAGCCCACGATGGTCAACGTGCCAACCGTTTTGGTGATGTCCAAGTCGCCGGTGGCGGCGGCGTTCTCGCCGCGACCGCCGAGGGACAGGGTGTAGGTGCCGTCCACCAAGCTGATGGTGTCGTCCGTCTCGGCCGCGTTGCTGGCGATCACCGCGTCCCGAAGGGTATTATCTATACCGCTCCCCTCTAAAAACACGGGGCTGTACTCCGCCAACAATCGCCGATCTTCCAGGTGCTCCACTTGTGGCTTGAACAGTTCACGCCGCTTGGCTTGGGCGGTACGCGACGACTTGGAGTTGCGGCGGAACCACTGCGACAGACGATTCTTCTTGGATGACATAGCTGAGCACCTTTATGCAGATCGAGGAAGTTGAGTTCAAAGCAATACTTAGCAACGTACTGGCCGCATCTTTCCCTGCCCCGAAGGGGCCAAACCTATCAGCCCCCAAGGTGCCAAACCTATCAGCCCAGGGCAACGCCCTGGGTCCCCGCCAACGTAATCACCGTAGCCCTGAAAGGGCGAAACAACGGGCCGATCCGACCAACGGCCACCGAATTATTGCGCCCTTTCAGGGCTACCCTGGGTTTCCTATTGTCTCGAACCCAGGGCGTTGCCCTGGCTGTCATATTGCGCCCCTACGGGGCAGGATTGTATACCGCCCGCGGCCAGGTTTGTCCCTTCGTAGAACGGAATTCATTCCGTTCTTCACTAAACGGATTGAAATCCGTTCTACGACAAAGCTGCCCGCACGCCGTTGAGGATGACACATCTTCGTTTAACCGCACGCGGTATAACTCTCGTTTCTCATTCCCACCAGATCCTTATCTCACGGGGTGTAATTCGGGATCCGAAACGTCCCCGGCCAATAGTCCCGGACAGACCGGGACCAGCCGCGGATCCAATATCTTTTCAACAGGAAGCTTGTCGCCGGACGACGAAGACTCCGCGGCCAGTCCGGTAAACAGCGGCGCCAGCTCGCGTTCGTAGTTCCGCCAGCGTCCGGCCGAACGGGTGTAGATCGGCTGGCGGACTTGCGAGACGCTGGCCGTGCGAATCGGCCGCTCGGTCTCGTGAAACGCCAGGCAGGCGGGATCCCAGTCCAGGCCGGCCCAGGCCACCAGCCGCCGAGCGACGCCTTCCAAATCGGTCACCGTGTCTTCGTAATCGACTTCCAGCAGCGGGACCGGCAGGCTGGCCTGCCAGTGGGCCGACAGCCGCTGGTACTGCTCGATCCGCGTCGTGATATGCTCCCAGGTGCAGGCCCAGCGAATACTCTTGAAATCCGTCAGCCAGCAGGACAGAGCCACGTCCCGCACGTCGCGGCGGCAATGGATAATCCGGGCCTGCGGAAACATCGAGACGATCCAGCCCAGATACACGTAGTTGTCCGGCATCTTGTCCACGATTCGCAAGGCGTCCCCGCCGAGCGTTCGCAGCCGCTCCAGATGGCGTTGGGCCAGATCCCGCAACACCTGCGCGGTCGTCGCCTCGTCGGCCGACGCCAACCTCGCGACGCATTCGACCGGGGTGGCATCCCAACCAGTCGCCGCGGGCAGCGACTCGAAGGACTCGCGCACCAAGGACAGCTCGCCGGCACCGTGCACCTGCGGATGACTGGCCAGAATCTGTTCGGTCAGCGTGGTGCCGCTGCGCGGCAGGCCGACAATGAACACGGGCGTATGGGAGTCGAGGCCCAGACCGCCGGCGCGCGCGGGCCGCTGGTCCGGGCCGGTCGCGGATGCCCGCACCGGTGCGAACTTCAGGCGGCGAAACAGGTCGGGTGTGAACGTGGCCAGCAAGCTGTCGACGAACTGCTGATGCGCGGCCGGGGCATAGCTCTTCCCGCGCCGCTGCCAGTCGGCTTGGCGGTGGGTGTTGGCCAACCGCATGTGCTCGGCGGCGGCCGGGTACTCGGCGTCCGCATCGGCCAAATGGGCCAAGGCAAAGTGGATGGTTGCCCGTCCTCCGTCCCGCATGCCGGGTTCTTCCAACAGGGCTCGCAAGGTAGCGAGCTCGTCCGTGCTCAGGCAGGCCCGATGATGCGTAGCCAAACCCGCATAGGCGCCGGCCGCCTTGGGTTCCTGCTGCAACGCGGCGCGGAAACACGTCTCGGCTTGTGCCAGGTCGCCTTGTTCCTGGTAGAGATGGCCGAGGGAAATGTGGGCCAGAGCCTGCTTCGGCTCGTACCTTAGCGACTCGCGATAGGCCGCGATTGCTTGGAGCAAGTGGCCTTGCTCCTGATAGACGTGCCCCAGACCGTTATGGGCCGCCAGGCAGGTCGGATCGATCCGCAGCGCCAGTTGATACCGTGCGAAAGCCTGATCGTACACCTCCTGCTCCGCCAGCGTACTGGCCAGGTTACAGTGGAAGCGGGTGTTCTGGGGGTCCTTGGCCAACGCTTGCTGGTACCAGCGGATGGCCTCCTCGAACTTGGCCGCCTCCTGGCAAGCCTGCCCCAGGTTGTTGTAGGTCATGGCCAACTTCGGGTTCAGCCGCAACGCCGCCTGGTAGCACGCCACGGCCTCATCCAACTGACCCTGCTGCCGCAGGACGTTGCCCAGGTTCGAGTGGGCTTCGGGAAATTGCGGGTTCAGTCGCAGCGCCTCGCGGCAGTGGACCAAGGCCTCGTCGACCTCGCCCTCTTCCAGCAGCAACTGCCCCAGGTTGTTGTGCGATTCTGGGTTCTGGGGTCCCAGCCGGACGGCTTCGCGGTACGCCAGCAGCGCCTCGTCCCGTCGTGTCTGTTCTCGCAACGCGCTGCCGAGGTTATTGGCGGCCTGGGCGAAATCCGGACGCAGGCGGAGCGCGTCGCGGAAATGGCTTTCGGCCTGCGCGAACTGTTGTTGGGCCAGCAGGGCCAGCCCCACGTTGTTGTGCGCCTCGACATTGTCCGGTTCCAGCTGCAAGGCCATGTAGCCAGCCGCGACGGCTTCGCCCAACCGGCCGGCTGCCCGGTAGACTTCGGCCAAGTTGGTGTGAAATGGAGCCGACTGAGGATAGATCTCGATGGCCCGGTTGATCAGTTCGGCCGCCGGCGTCAGTTGACCATGCTGGAAGGCGAGCACTCCGAGCAGATGCAGGGCGTCGGCGTGGCGGGGATTCTCTGCCAGGACGGATCGATACCCTTGCTCGGCCTGGCGGCGCCGGCCGCAGCGGTGGTGCTCCAACGCAATCGTGAAACTCTCATGACACATGATCTGCGTCTTGCCCATCTGTTGGCCAATCCTCGCTTCTGCGGAACTTCTTGAGTCGGCTCGACGAAACAAGGTGCATCCGCGCGCCGTGCGCGGATACTGCCGCAGCGCGCCCGAGGCGCGACGAGTCCTGATCAACACTTGAAACGACTGCAACACCTAGCACGATGCACCACAATCAGTTGTGGTGGGCACAGCCCACCCTGCGATTCTTTCACAGCCTCTCCGTACGCGGAACTCGGCACACGGAGTGTGCCGTCTACTATTTGTGCGACATTTATTGATTCGTGCGTCCTTAGCCTATCGTCACCCGTCACCCCGCCCGCAGACGTCTCCCGCGCGCTCCCAGAGGACACACTGTGTGTCGTCGGGAAAACACTTTTGTCCACGCCGGTTGACACTTCGACCGCAAGAATCTAGCATTTTTGCCGATTCTTCGCAGTTTGCTATTCCTCCCGCAAGGCTTGTGCCAACCGGGGCGTCTGTAGCGAAGTTTACGAAGTTGTCCGTTGTAGGATGGACCTCCTGGTCCGTCCGCGTCAGGTCTCATTCATGTAGGCCGGACCAAGGTCGCACAAAGCCATGCCGGAGCGGCGCAACCCGTGGTAGGATGGACCTCCCGGTCCGTCCGCGTCAGGTCTCATTCATGTAGGCCGGACCAAGCAACGTCCCGGCGCCGGCGTCGGCCAAGCTGCTGACCGTGTACGCCGCGAGCAACTGGCGGGACTCCAACTGCTCGACGAACAATCGCCGCTGCCGCTGCTGGCGGCGTTTGCGGTTCCGAGCGGTCGTCTGGAGTTGCTTCGCGGTTCGCTGCAAGATCTGGCGGAACATGGAGAATCTCCTTTTGGGGTTAAATGTGGGCTGATGATCTGGAGTGAGAGTTAGTCCCTGGGATTGATGCAGAATGGTCCCTTCCGCAGGAACGTCGATTTTCGTAAACTCATGACATGAGATACTCCACCGTCAGGTCTGTTCTCGATTGCGCCCTGGAACCCGTCGGCGGCTGCCTGACGCCCGACGCGGCCCGGCGGCTCCTGAAACTCAAGCTGGCTAAGAAGGCCCAGGCCCGCCTGGATGTCCTCGCGGACAAATGCACGGACGGCGATCTCTCGGTCGAAGAACGTGCAGAATACGAGTCCTCGGTGCTAACACTGGAACTTCTCACACTCCTCCAAGTCGAGGCGCAGGTCGCGTTAGCCGATCGTGAGCCGACATGAAGGCGTCGCTCCGGAGTCTTGTTCGCAACCGTGCCGAGCACCGCTGCGAGTATTGCCAACTGCCGGAAGCTGCCCTGCCAGCGATTGCCTTCCACGTTGAACACATTGTCCCTAGGAAGCACGGCGGCACTGATGCGACCGACAACCTCGCGCAGGCGTGTTACTTCTGCAATCTCCATAAAGGTCCCAACCTCACTGGAATCGACCCTAGCACGCGGACCATCATCCCGCTGTTCCATCCTCGGCAGCAACATTGGGCAGAGCATTTTCGCTGGTCCGGTCCAGTGCTCATCGGCCGCACTGCCACGGGACGTGCCACGGTCCAGGTCTTGGCGATCAATCTCCCGCACCGCGTCCGCATCCGGAAACGGTTGATGGGAGCTGGTCTTTTCTTCAAGCGTTGACACTGCGAGTTCAGGCACACTCTGGGGCCCGCTAACCGAGGCGGCTCCAGGAGCGTTCACGGGACGCTCGCAGCACGCGATCGCCTCTGCCCAGTCCTCGGCCAGGGCGTTCGCGTCGGCCAGCTGGCGCCAAACTTCGGCGTCATCGGCCCCCAGTTCGGTGGCCCGGCGAATGTGCCGCAGGGCAACAGCAGGTTTGCCCTGCTGTTGCAGCACCAGCCCCAGATTGGCGTGGGCGACGGCCAGGTCCGGCTTGAGCCGGACGGCCTCGGCGTAGGCGTCCCCCGCCTCGGCCCAGCGATCCAGGGCGCGGAGCACGTTGCCCAGGTTGTTGTGGGCCGCGGCCAAATCCGGCTGATGCCGCACCGCGTCCCGGCAATGTTGTAGGCCCTCTGGCAGCTGCCCCCGGTCGGCCAGCATCTGGCCGAGGTTGGCGTGCGCCAGGGCCAGGGCCGGGTCAAGCTTGAGTGCGGCGCGGCAGGCTTCCAGGGCCTCGTCCGTCTTGCCCGCGGCCCGCACCGCGGTCCCGCGATTGTTCTGGGCGGCAGCGAAGTCCGGCCGCAGCGTCAGGGCCGCGTCGTACTGCGCGAGCGCCTCGTCGTTCCGGCCCAATTCATGCAGGGCCAGGCCCAAGTTGTTCAGGGCCTCCGGATAATCCAGCTGGATGCGCAGCGCGGCCCAAGGCGCGGTACACCTCGGCGAGGTTGGCGTGGAAAGCGGCGGTTCCGGGTTGCAGGGCGACCGCCCGGCCGATCAACTCGGCGGCTCTGGCCGCATAGCCATTCTGGTAATGCAGGACGCCAAACAAGTGCAGGGCGTCGGCGTGGTCGGGCTCCCTGTCGAGCAGCGTCTGATAGCACCGTGCCGCGTCTGCGAAGCGGCCGGCTTGGTGTAGTTGCCAAGCATACGAGGTGTCCGGAACCCCTTCCGAGACGCCCTGGCCAACTTCAAACGCAGTACACGATGCCATCAACGAGCCTCACATAACAGTCTCCGGTCTTCCATCGCCTGAAACAGCAGCATTCTCTGGGCGGTGCCCAGCAAGCACAAGCAGTGTGGTGGGCACAGTGTGGTGGGCACAGCCCACCCTACGATTTCTTCACTATTCTTGCGACACTTATTGATTCGTTCGTCCTTAGCCTATCGTCACGGAGCACACCGCCCGCAGACGTCTCCCGCGCGCTCCCAGAGGACACACTGTGTGTCGTCGGGAAAACACCTTTGTCCACGCCGGTTGACACTTCGACCGCAAGAATCTAGCATTTTTGCCGATTCTTCGCAGTATGCCATGTTTCCCGCAAGGCTTGTGCCAACCGGGGCGTCTGTAGCGAAGTTTACGAAGTTGTCCGTGGTAGGATGGACCTCCCGGTCCGTCCGCGTCAGGTCTCATTCATGTAGGCCGGACCAAGGTCGCACAAAGCCATGCCGGAGCGGCGCAACCGAAGCTCGCAGGAAAAACCCGCTTGGTGCAGACGCCCCGCGCCGGAAGCGACCGCAGTTCCGGCAGTGCTTCTTTGGAGTGCGGTGACCTGTCCCCGCTTTTCAATGGCGGTGAGCACCCGCGTACGGCTCGACGTAATGCAGGTGGCGTGGCACCAACGCTATGATGTGCTTCGCCAAGTAGTACTTCCCACCCCACCACTTCAGTGGTTGAACTAACATCTCCCAATACCTCCCTTTCCAAGAATTGACTATCTGGCATTCCGCTATCGTCCCCAGTCCTCACGTATCCTTTCCTCCGGCTTCCCGTCAGTCCGCACGATCGGCACTGGAGCATCGTTGTCGTGGTTGTGCGGCAAGCCCGCCGGAATCTGGGTCCCCAGCCGAAGCGTCCAAGAAGTTCCGCAACATGGTTTCGGTCTTGAGATTCTCGCTATACGCAATAGGATCACTGACCAGCAACTCGAATGTGTCACACGCACACAGTTGACGTTCCTGCTCCCGAAGTCGGGCGATCCTTTCCCGGCATTCCGCTTCCTCCACAAGCTTCTTGACCTTGGACATGGGAATGCAGATGCCAAGTTTAGACCGGTCGATTCTCCCAGGTCTGCACCGTTGCTTCTTGTTCACCTTCCGATTTAGAAAAGATGAAGACACGCTGTAACCCTCCCTAAGAAAAAATTGTTAACTACACGCCCCGATCAGCTCTCCGTCTCCCCCCAGCAAAAAGACAACCCCTGCGAGGCGGCTTGGCAGAAGCCTCGCAGGGGCGTCAGCGCCGAATCCATCGGCGTCCACAAGTGTGCTGTTTGTCAACCAACGACACGTGTTCTCCGTCCGGGTCAATGATCACGAGCGCTCGTGCGGCGGACCTCAGGACATCCGGATTCTCGTCCTTGGCAACACAGCATACCAAAGCGGGAATGGAACTAACGGCGTCGAGACCAAGCCAACTGAGTACTCGGCACACTGCCACTCGTAGCGAGGGCGTAGGGTCAGCGAGCCTCTCGGCAATTTTCTGGCAGGCCCCTGATGCAACGTCAATGCCCAAGCAACGTATCGCCCCGATCGCCGCTTCCCGGACCTCCAGCTGTTCCGCCGAAAGCAGTTCCACCAGCCTGGGGAGAATGTCCTTGCTGGCAAATCTAAGACGTGGAAACGCCTTGAGCAGGTCCCGCTGAACCTCCAAGCGTTCGTCGGAGAGGCCCTCCCGAAGCAGGGTAGGCGTCTCGTCAGACGAGTAGCGCCGTGTGGTTTCGTCTGAACGTATGTAGCTTGCCGCGTGAGCAATGCAGGATGCAGCTGCCACCCGCTCCGCGGAGTCGTCACTACGCAGTAGCTTGGCCAAAACGTCGATGGCCGTTGCCGTCGTCTCTCCCAGGGCGACTGGCTTCAGGGCTTGGAGCACCGACGACGGTGCACTGATCCGGCCCGATTCGATTGCCTGAACCAGGTTGCGGGCCCGCTCCCGAAGTTGCTTTTGGGAACGAAGTGAAAACTTCCGCTGGATGCGTCTTGGTCGCTCGGTGCTCATGGCTCACGAATACCCGGGTTTCCGACCCTGCCAATCGGTTGCGTCGTGGTTGACGACGACTGCCAGTGTATTGACTGCACGAACCGATTCAACTATCCAGAGGCGGCGAGGTGTTTCGGCAGGACAGACCAGGGCGAGCCTCTCCACTGCCCAAACAGTCCGGACCAATCGCCATCAGCTTAGCACAGTTCATGTGGCGAGTGACCTTGGCATGATTGGTCGGTGCTCCGGGATGAGGAAACGTGGACGCCACCAGCCCACGCCGTCATAATGACGCAGGTGTTTCTTTGGTGACCTGCCGCGCGCCGCCGGCAGGCGACGCGTACCTAGTTCGGCCCGCGGTGTCAGGGAGAAACGTAATGAACACCTTCCATCGTCGCAGGTTCCTTCAAGCGGCGGTTGCTTCGGTCACCGCGGCTGGAATCGGTTCCGAAATCCTCGCCGGGCAGCAGGGTTCGCTGGACGGCGTCCCCACCCGACCACTCCGCAAGACGGGCCAGCAGGTGTCGATTGTGGGCCTGGGCGGGTACCACATCGGCACGGTCGACGAATCGTTGGCGATCGCGATCATGCACGAGGCGATCGACGGTGGGATGCGGTTCTTCGACAACGCCTGGGATTACAACGAGGGACGCAGCGAAGAGTACATGGGTAAGGCGTTGGCGACGGGCGGCCGCCGGCAAAAGGTGTTCCTCATGACCAAGGTCTGCGCCCGCGACTACAACGGCGCCAAGCAGCAACTGGACGAAAGCCTGCGGCGGCTGAAGACGGACGTCATCGACTTGGTACAGTTTCACGAGATCAACTGGGACGTCGACTCCGAGTGGCTTTACGAACGTGGCGGGCTGCGGGCGGCCGAGGAGGCCCGCCAAGCCGGCAAGGTGCGATTCATCGGTTTCACCGGCCACAAAGACCCGTCGCACACGCTGAAGATGCTGGCCACACCCTTTGCCTGGGACACCGTGCAGATGCCGATCAACGTGCTGGATGCTCACTATCGTAGCTTCCAGAAACTCGTACTCCCCCGCTGCACCGATCGCCAGATTGGCGTGCTGGGCATGAAGTCCCTGTCCAATGGCATCATCCCCAAAGAACTGAACCTTCCGGCCGAGGTCTGTCGGCGGTTCGCTCTGTCGCTGCCGATCAGCAGCCTGATGTGCGGCATCAAGTCTCGCGAGAACCTGCGGCAGGACTTGGCCATGGCCCAACACTTTAAGCCAATCGCCGGCCAGGACCTCGACGAACTGCTCGCCAAGACGGCCCAACCAGGTCGCGACGGCAAACTGGAGCCTCACAAAACGACCCGCTACGGTAGCGCGTACCACTTTCGTCAACACGAGGCGTGAGCAAGTCACATGGTCACACTCTTCACCCGGCAACCATAGCTTGCGTTGATCGGGATCAGGCCGCGGGGGCCGTCGAATTCGTCCCGTCGACGGTCAAGTCTTCGATCCCGACCAGTTCCGAATAGCGTCCTCCGGGCCGTAACACAGGCGCGAGCTGGGCGGGCAGATCCTGCAGCAGCCCCCGGCGAGATTGTCACGGTCGCGTCCGTCTTGACCACGATGCGGGATAGGTGTCTTCGCATGTATTGCATCGTGTCAGACCTGCTGCGGTCTAATCACGGCTCGGCGGGTCCGCGCAGGATCGAGCTGCCAAAGGTGGTCAAAATGATCTCTTGGGGACGTGCAGGATTGAAGACGACACGCTGAATGTTGCGGAAGGGTAGCGTGGTGAACGGTTCCCATGTGGCACCGTCGTCCCGGCTGAGATAGAGTCCCGCCTCGTGCGCGCCCTCCG
>JAPLNJ010000599.1 GCA_026692885.1 Planctomycetota bacterium
TGCGCCAAGCCGATTTGGGGCCAACGGTACACCATGCGTTCGCCAGCGAACGTCGCCGCAGAAATGGCCTGGTTGAAGGGGATTGTCCGGCCCGATCATATCTGGTTTGCCGACGACATTTTCGGCCTGCAGGCGGAATGGATCGCAGAATTCGCGAGGGAAATTGAAACACGCGATGCCCGGATCCCTTTCACGATGCAATCGCGAGTCGATCTGATGCAGGACGTCAGCGTCGCCGGCTTGGCCCGCGCGGGGTGTGCCGAAGTCTGGTTAGGTGTGGAGAGCGGCAGCCAGCGAATTCTGGATGCCATGCATAAAGGAATCACCGTGCCCCAGATCGAGACGGCGCGGCGGCGGCTGGGCGAGGCGGGCATCCGAGCGTGCTTCTTCCTGCAATTCGGCTATCCCGGAGAGCAGTTCGAAGACATCATGGCGACGGTCCAGTTAGTGCGTGATCTCCTGCCGGACGAGATCGGCGTGAGCGTCAGTTATCCGCTGCCCGGGACCAGATTCTTCGACTTGGTGAACCCCCAGCTGACGGGCAAGGACCACTGGGACGACAGCGCTGATTTGGCCATGCTGTTCCAGGGCACTTATCGCACGTCATTTTACCGTAAGCTCCACCAATTGCTCCATCGGGAGCTGGAGTTGCGGCAGCACTTGCAGGGCCGTACGGCACTGGAACACTCGTGGTTCGACGCCTTGGACGGGCTGGCGCACGACTGGTTTGAGCTGGGACAAATGGAGGTCGAGGAACGCAGTCCGCAGCCGTCAACGTTGGAGCGAGACACCTTGCCGTTTATCACGCCGGATTTGAGCAAACGGTGGAACTGATCTCATGGCGGACATCCTGCTCACACACGGGTACTTCTTGAGCGAGGACGAGAAAGAGCGCGAGATCATGAAGCCCTATCCGCCACTGGGGCTGCTCTACCTCTCCGCCTACCTGAAGCGGGCCGGTTTCTCAGTCGAGGTGTTCGACGCCACCTTTGCCACGCGCGGCGAGCTCTACGACCGCTTGAGCGCCGGCCCCGCCGGCGTGCTCGGCGTTTACACGAATCTCCTGACGCGCCGCTCGGTGCTGGACCTCATTCGCGAAGCCCAGCAGCACGGTTGGCGCGTAGTTCTGGGCGGCCCCGAAGCGGCCAACTACCCCGGACAATATCTGCTCCACGGCGCAGATGCCGTGGTCGTGGGCGAAGGCGAACAGACGCTCGCCGAACTATTGCCGCGTCTGACCCGTGGCGGAGGCCACGATCTGTCAGGCGTCGCGGGCGTCGTCTACCTCGACGGCCAGGGGCAGGTGGTGCAGAACGCAGCGCGCGCGCTCCTTGCCGACCTGGATGCGGAGCCCTGGCCGGATCGAGGTTGTATCGACTTGCGCCGGTATGTCTCGGTGTGGCGCGAACATCACGGCGCGGGGAGTCTGAATCTGATCACGGGCCGAGGCTGCCCCTACCAATGCCGTTGGTGCTCGCACGCCGTGTTCGGCACTACCCATCGCCGCCGCAGCTATTTCGACTGCGCCGACGAACTCGAGTTCCTTCACAGAACCTACGGGCTGGATCAGGTGTGGTACGCGGACGATGTCTTTACCATCCATCATCGCTGGTTGTTCCAGTACGCTGCGGAGTTGCGGCGACGGAAACTGAAGGTGCCGTTTGAGACCATCTCGCGGGCCGATCGCCTGGCGACGGACGAGGTCTTGGCCACGCTGGCCGACATGGGCTGTCAGCGGATTTGGATCGGTTCGGAGAGCGGCAGTCAGCGGATCCTGGATGCCATGCGTCGCGACGTCACTGTGGAGCAGGTCCTGTGGGCGGTCAAGGCGGCTCAACGTCACGGCATCCAGGTGGGCATGTTTCTGATGTGGGGCTACGAAGGTGAAGGGATCGAGGATATCGCGGCGACGGTCGAGCATGTCAAGCGCTGCGACCCAGACGTCTTTTTCACGACGGTGGCCTACCCGATCAAGAACACGGCCTACTTCGAGGCGGTGGCCGACCGCGTGCACTTGGACAAGGCTTGGTCTGAGGCCACCGACCGGGATTACCGAGTGCGGGGACAGCGTTCCGGGGCGTATTACAAAAACGCCGACCGGTGGCTACGCGGAGAAGTCGCCGCGTGCCGCGTGGCGGGGACGGACGCGATGGCGGCGGATCAGCATCGGCGGGAAGCGCAATTGGCCCGCCAAGCCATGTTGGCCGAGTTGGCCGAGACGGAGGCTTAAGCATGTCCGCCACGACGTTTCCGTTTGATGATCTGGCCGCGGACTATGACGAGCGGTTCTGCCGCACGCGCATCGGCACGCTCATGCGGCAGGCGGTCTGGCGGCGGCTGGCAGCTCGTTTTTCGGCCGGCCAGCGGATCTTGGAGTTGAATTGCGGCACCGGCGAGGACGCGGTGTACCTGGGGCGGAACGGGGTCCGCGTGCTGGCCACGGACCGGTCGGCCAAAATGGTCGAACAAACGCAGGACAAGGTAGCCGCCGCGGGACTGCAGGGCCAGGTCCAGGTTCGTCAACTGGCGTTCGAGGACTTGGATCGATTGCAGGCCGGCCCATTCGACGGCGTCCTGTCCAATTTCGGCGGGCTCAACTGCGTGTCGGATCGCGCGGCCGTGGCTCGAGCCTTGGCCGGCCAGCTGCGGGCCGGCGCGTCCGCCGTGCTGTGCGTGATGGGGCCCCTGGTCGTCTGGGAATGGATCTGGTACTTGGCGCACGGCCAGCCGCGGGTTGCCTTCCGGCGTTTGACGGCCGGCGGTGTTGCCTGGCGCGGCTTGCGGATTCACTACCCGTCCATTCGGCGGCTGCGGCGGGAGTTCGGGCCTTGGTTTCACGCTCGCAGGACGAGCGCGCTGGGCGCCTTGCTGCCCCCGCCATTCATGGAATCCTGGGCCGGCGCGCACCCGCAGCTGCTCGCACACCTGGAGCATTGGGAGCGTCGCCTGGAACGGCTGCCTCCGTTGCCGTGGCTGGCCGACCACTATCTGCTCGAATTGGAGCGTGTATGACGCGCGCGAGTGACTGGCCCTTGACGTGCCCGGCCTGCCGGACGCCGCTGGGCATCCCGGCGGCGGGCGACTGCCAGCTTGGTTGTCCGCGCTGCGGGCAAGGGTACGAGTGCACGGACGGCATCTGGTGCTTCCTGCCGACCGCACGGCGGGCGTTCTTTGAACCGTTTCTGCGCGACTACACACGCATCCGGATTGCCGAGGGGCGAGGCTCGGCCTCCGCGGATTTTTATCGGAGCCTCCCCGCGTGCGAAAGCAGCCATCCGCTGGCCTGGCAGTGGTCGCTCCGCTGGCGGACCTTTGATTGTCTTTGCGGCCGGGTGCTGGCCGATCTCGGATCGGGTCTCAAGGTGCTCGATTTGGGCGCCGGGGTGGGTTGGCTGAGTAACCGGTTGAGCTTGCTAGGCCATTGTCCCTGCGCGGTCGAGTTGAGCGATGACGGCCAGGATGGGCTGGGGGCCGCGCGTCATTACGCGCCCCGTTGGCCGCGTTTGCGGGCCGAGTTCGACCGTCTGCCCCTGGCCGACGCAATCGCGGATGTGGCGATCTACAACGCCAGCTTACATTACAGCACCGACTATCGAGTTACCTTGCGGGAGGCGTTGCGGGTCTTGCGCCCCGGCGGTAGGATCGTCGTGCTGGAGACGCCCGTTTACCGTCGTGAAGAGAGCGGACGACAGATGTTGGCCGAGCGCCACGCCGATTTCGAACGTCGGTACGGGACCCGCTCCGACCAGCTACCCAGTCAGGGTTTCTTGACGTGGGCGATGATCGGCCAATTGGCTGGCGAGCTCGGCGTGCGGTGGGAACGCCACCGACCCTGGTACGGCTGGCGGTGGGCGCTGCGACCCTGGCTAGCGCGGCTGAAACGCCGACGGGAACCCAGCACGTTCGCGGTGCTCGTGATGCAAGTTCCTTAGCGCGGCGGTGCCCATGAGAACGGATTCCAAGGATTGGACAGCACGCGAATTCGCCACCGGCGGGCAGCTCATCAACGACCCCGCAGCTGAGCCGCTGCCGCGCGTTGACCCCATTCAAGCACTGCCTATCGTGGTGCTGTTTCCGCACAGCGGCTGCAATTGCCGCTGCCTGATGTGCGACATTTGGCGGAAGCGGGAACGGCAGGAAATCGCGCCGGAGGATGTCGCTCGGTGGTTGCCGGAATGGCGCGGACTCAACGTGCAGCGCGTTGTGCTCAGCGGCGGAGAGCCGTTGCTGCACTCCGATCTGTGGCGTTTGTGCGACCCTCTACGGCAGGCGGGAATGGCGATCACGGTGCTCACGACGGGGCTATTGCTCAAGCGGGATGCGGAGTCACTGGCGCGCTACTGCGACGACGTGATCGTCAGTCTGGACGGCCCTCGAGACGTCCACAACCAGATTCGCAACGTGCCGCAAGCCTATGAACGATTGGCAGAGGGCGTGTCCGCCGTCCGACGGGCAAATCCTGGGGCGCGAATCAGCGGCCGTTGCACGGTCCAGCGGCGCAACTTCGGCTGTCTGCGAGCGACGGTTGCCGCGGCCCACGAGTTGGGCTTGAAGTGGCTCAGTTTTCTGGCGGCGGACGTCCGTACGGAAGCCTTTCACCGGCCTGGCGGTTGGACTCACGACCGCGTGGCCTCGGTCGCACTCGAGGCAGACGACCTGCCGCAATTGGCCGCAGAACTTGCCGCGTTGGAGCGTGACTGTGCTGCGGACTTGGCCAGCGGGTACATCCGCGAAAGTCCCGAAAAACTCCGGCGCTGTTTGGTCGAGTACTTCCGCGCACTCGTCGGCCGAGGCGGCTTTCCGCCCTTGCGGTGCAACGCCCCTTGGGTCTCGACCGTCATTGAAACTGAGGGGACCGTGCGCCCCTGCTTCTTCCAGCCGCCGCTGGGGAACGTCTTTGCGGTCGGCGGGCTCGCTGCCGTCCTCAACGCTCCGCAGGCCATAGCCTGGCGCCGGGCCTTGGATGTCCGCCGGAACGAGATCTGCCGGAAATGCGTTTGTACCTTGTCCTGGAAAGGGGAGGCTTGTTCGGTGCCCCCTGCCGTAGCCTTGGGAGGTCGGGGAACCAATCCATGAGTGCTTGCGATTTCGTCGGGCCGACGACTCCAAGACCAGCCCGTGCTGACTGGACGATCCGCCCCTATCAGCCCGGTGACGAACGTCAGCTCGTCGGGCTCTTTCAGACCTGTTTCCACCGGCCGATCACGGAAGCCCACTGGCGTTGGAAACTGCGCGGCTTCGACACCTCGATCGACAATGTCTGGGTGGCGGAAGCCGACGGCCGAATCATCGGACACTACGGCGGTATGCCGGTCCGCATTTGGCTGAGCGGTCAGGAGCATCGCGCGATGGTCGCCGTCGATAGCATGCTGCATCCTGGCTATCAGGGCCGCTGGGTATTCATGAAGCTACTCCGCCAGGCACACCAGGTTTGGCGGTCATCCGGCGTCACTTTTTGGCTCGGCTTGCCGAATGAGAATTGGGGGGCGGCGCGCAAAAAACGGTTGGGGATACAAGACGTTTTCTCATTGAACTGGAAAATCCGTCCCTTCCATATTGAACACCTCTTGGCCCGCCGCTGTCAGTTGCCTTGGCCCCGGTCGTGGACGCCCTTGAGCGCAGTCTGGAACCGATTCTGGGACGGAAAGCGGGCGATCGACCGGAAGATTGAGTTGATCCCGGTCACGCAGGTCACGCCCGAATTCGATGCGTTATGGCAATCCGCGCGGCCGCATCTCCGCGTCTCGATCATCCGGGATGCGAACTGGGTCCAGTGGCGTTTTCTGGCCTCGCCGGATCGCCAGTATCAGGTCCTGTTGGCCGCCCGCTCGGGCACGCCCGTCGGCTACGCGGCTTATCGGATTGAGGAGCAGAACTCCCGGCTGGCGCTGCTGGCCGAATTGTTCGTGGATCCGTCATGTCCGCAAAGTTATCCCGGCGTTTTGGGAGCGACCGTCCGCCATTTCCGGCAACTCGGCGTGGACGCTGCAGTGACGCTGGCGATCCCGCAGACTTCCACTGCCAGACTGCTGGACCAGGCCGGATTCCGCTTCGGCAGGGGCGGTAGCTTTGGCGTCAGCCTGCTCCCGCTCGCGGATCACCTTGACCAGGCCGTCAACGACCCGCAGGCTTGGTGGATGGGCGGGGGCGATTTTGATGTCATTTAAGACGCCTCTCCGGGCCGCCCGGGCGCTGGCCGCCAGCGGGACGCAGTGGATTTGGGAGCAGGGCCTCTGCATCGCGGGTTGCTGGACCAAGCCAGTCGTGCGGCGTTGGGATTCGCCCGGCGCCCAACAGGTACTCGTCATCGCTCCGCATCCGGACGACGAGGCCCTGGGTTGCGCCGGTACGCTGCTTGCACACCGACGCGCAAAAGATGACATCTGGGTGGTGCATGTCACCGATGGGCGTCGTTCACGGGCCCGACGACTCGACGCGGCGGAGATGGCCCGGCAGCGGAAAACCGAAGCGGAGAACGCGGCACACCTGTTGGGGATCCAGCGCTTCGCATGGTTGGGGCTTCCGGAAAGAGATTGGTCGACGGAGGATCTGCGGAGCCGGCTGGTGACGCTGCTCGACGTGTTCTCGCCTTCGATTATCTACGCGCCGTCGCTGGTGGATTTCCATCCCGAGCACATTCGCGTGGCCCAGGCCATCGCCTTAGCCCTGCTCGAACACCGACAGTCGCCGGAATTTCCGCCCGTGATTCGGGCCTATCCGATGCAGGTCCCGCTGACCGCCTGCTTGACGAACGTGATTACCGATGTCTCATGCGACCAGGCCGCCATCAAGGCGGTGTTCGATACCTATCTCACGCAACGTAATAGCTTACTGCGCGGACTGCGGCTGCGGCGTTACGCGGCTTGCTTCTACCGCGTCGGCAGTCTAGTCGAGGAGTTCTGGGAGCTGTCCGTCGAGCACTATGCGGCCCTTCACCGGGAATTGCGTCTGCTCGATCGCGGTGGTCCCTTTCGAGGTCTTCGCTACCACCCGTTCTCTGACCCGCTCAGCTATCTCCAAGGCCGATCGCTCCGCCGCAGGCTGAACCGGCGTTGACGTGGCTTTTGCATTTGCCGTTCCGCCCCTCACCCCAACGCCGTTAAGGATTTTGGTAGCCGAATTCGCCAGAATTCGGGTGTTTGGCGTGAATCCCCGAAGTCTGGCGACTTCGGCTACGATGTACGTACCGGTTTTTGCCCCCGTCAAGATTCTCAACGGCGTTGCCCCTCACCCCCACCCTCTCCCCGAAGTACCGGGGCGAGGATTCCCGTTCATCGTCGGCTTTCCCGGCGAAAGCGACGCGAGTGTCCGGGCCAGCCTGGATGTCGCCAAACGCCTGGGCGCGATGAGCCCCAAGTTTGAGACCCCGGTGTTTTACTTCCGGCCCTACCCGGGCACGCAGATCACCACGGAAGCGGTCCGCAACGGTTTTGCCTTGCCGTGCTCCCTGGAGGACTGGGCGACCTTTGATTACGTCGGCTCGATCGGCCCCTGGGTTTCCGCCGCCAAGTACCGGCTCGTGGAGCGATTCAAGTTCTACCAGCGGCTGGCTTGCGCACCGGCGAGACTCTGGAAGCAGCTGTGGCAGCGTCTGGCCCGCTGGCGACTGGACCACGACTGCTATGCGCTACCGCTGGAGAAAACCGTGAGCGAATGGCTTTTCCCGCGCCCGCGTTTGAGTTGAGCAGTCGTCACTGTTCTCAAGCACCGGTCAGCCGTTTCTGGCCACTTCCCCGCGTGTCAAGCCCCGGGGCCTTGCCGTTCAAGCTGAATGTCAAATCGGAGTCAGCCGCCGTAAACGCCATCAAGGCAATGTTTCAGTTCACGACGCCCTTGACGGATCAACAGGCACAAACAAAACTGAGCGCCGTTCGCAAATCGCAGCTAATCAATTTTGACTCGAATGGCAAAGTGCTCAAGGGCGACGGCTAACCTGCCGATCAACCGGACACGCCACGCCAGACACAGGCACGGCAGGCATGGGCATGGCGTCGACCGCAGTTGCCTGGTATCATCTGGCTGGGTCCAAGACGATCGGTCAAGGAGAATCGCATGGTGTCGGAACGCAGCCGAACCGTGGCCCAACGAGCCAAGAAAATCTACGCCGATGGCTTGCAGTTGCGATTGATGGAAGAACACCCGAATGAGTACGTTGCCATTGAGCCGGATTCGGGCGATTTTTTTGTAGCCGATTCTTTTGGTCAGGCCGTGAGAGACGCTCGAACCGCGCACCCCGATCGGATCTCGTTTGTGATTCGCATCGGACATGACGCGGCCCTCCACATAGGAGCGGCGACAACGTGACAGGGCATGTTGATGAATTGCTCCGTGCTTTGCTGGATGTCAGCGTGCGGCGCGAGCCGTCCGACAAGGCGACCTCCGTGACGGTTTGGATCGACACCGCATTCAACGGCCACTTGGTGTTCTCGAAACGATTGATCGACCAGCTTGGATTGGAGCAAGAGGCTGCCACGGATGCCATCTTGGCGGACGGAAGACAGGTGACCTTGGAGTCGTACGTGTGCTACGTCGATTGGCTCGAAACGACCGTATCCGTCCAGGTGATTGCTAACGAGGGAAAGCTCCCTCTGCTCGGCACGGAACTGCTTGCCGGTCGTTTGCTGCAGATCGACTACGCGAAGAAACGCGTCTCAGTGGACTGATTGGGCGGAGGTCGTCCAGGCCCTCGATGTGTGGCCCTTCGTGTCGGCGTCAAGAAGAATCAGGGCGATCGGTGCCCATTCCATTTCCGTGGGAGCCTGCGAGCGGGACGGGGAAGGCGTTCGCCGCGGGGGTTAAAGGCTGTCCCGCTGGGGCTCGCGCAGCGGGATCAACCGGCGGGCCAGATCCAGTTCCCAGGCGCGCCCGTACCGGCCTGTCGCGTAGCGCCAACTGGCCAGCGTGCGCAGCACGGCCTTGCCCCAGCGCGGCGTCGCGTAGTCCTGGACGGTCGGAAAGCGACAACCCAGCACCTTGGCAAAGTCCCTCACGCGCTGACGCATCCTTGACGAGAGCCACGGGGCGTCGCGGTGGCAGACGAAATCGATCCATTGCGGCTGAGTCCATTCCTCCGGGGTGGTGGGAAGCGGCGGGCCGTCCGGCCCGTAGCGGGACAAGACCGGCAACCGTGGTCCCGAAGCGTCGGCCTGGCGTGCGACCGGATCGCGCTGCGGAGTCGGGCTGTAGAAGTACAGGATCACTTCGCAGGCGGGATGGATTCGCTTGATGCGTTTGATGAAGCGGAGGGTCTTTTCGAGCTCGCCTTCGGGATCTTCCGGGCCGCCGAGCACAAACGAGAATTCCGGAATCACGTCGTGCGTACGGCAGCGGGCGGCGGCTTCCAGGGTGTGCTCGACGGCCGCTCCTTTCTTCATGCGCTGCAGCACTTCGTCGCTGGCAGCTTCCGCGCCGATGAACGCCATGCGCAGCCGGCTGCGACGGAGCAGATCCCAGGTTCGGCTGGAAAACCCAGCGAGCGTCTCGGCGCGCGCGTAGCACCACCAAGGCAGCTGCAGGGGGACCAGCGTCTCGATCAGGGGGATCGACGTCGTTTCCCGATCGAAGAAGTTGTGGTCGTAGAACTGCACTGCATTGGCGCCATAGCGGTCCCGCAACGTTTGCAGTGATTGGGCCAGCGGGGTCGCCGACTGCAGCAGCGTGGTTCCGTTGAACATCGAAACCACACCGCAGAAACTGCACCGGTAGCGGCAACCGATGGCCGCCTGGTGCACCGCGGTCCGCATGCCCATGAAACTCGGCCGCAGGTAGCGGACCACATCACCCAGTCGGTCGTAGGGCAGGGGAGGCAACTCGTCCGGCGAGCGAAACGGCCGCTCGGAATTGTGGACGATCTCGCCGCGGTCCTTCCAGGTCAAGCCGGCAAGGCCCCGCAAGCTTGCCGTGTCCCGCGCCGAACCGGCCGCCTCGGGTGCACCGGCAAGCCTTGGCGCCCCCGCCTCCGGCAGCCGCTCCAGCAGTTCCAGCAGTGTGCCTTCGCCTTGGCCGCGAACGACATAGTCCACATACGGAGCGTTGATCGCCGCAGCAGGATACAGCGTGGGGAAGTATCCGCCCCAGGCGATGGGCACCTGCGGATAGGCGGCTCGAATCGCGGTGGCCAGTTCGATGGCCGGCGCCACCTGCGGCCCCGGCATCACGGAAATCCCCACCAAGTCACAGCCGCCATCGCCGATCGCGCGCAGCGCCGTACCTGCGGCATCCTCGTCCACATTGCCGTCGACCAGCTGGTACGCGTGCTTCCCTTCCAACACACTGCCCAGCGCCAACAGCGAAAGCGGCAAGCGGAAGTTGCCCCGCGAACACATCCGGGGGTTGATCAGCAGTACCTTACGTCGCAGCCTCAGCACAATGGCCTCCAACCTCTTCATCCGCAGTTACGCAAAACCGGCAGGCGGGGATCCCTAGCAACGTGGGCCGAAATAAGTTCCCGGTCTCGCTCGTCAATCCGACCCCTAGTTGTCGCCGCCGCGTCGAAATTCGGTAAGTTATTTCGGCCTACGTTGCTACAGGTCACGCCGCGCGCTGGCTGAGTCTCCGCCACAGAGGGTTGCTGGCGAGAAGGGCTTCTCCGACGGTGTGTTGAATCCGTTCACCTAATCCGGTAAACGCGTTGCTGACCCACTTGGGCGCACCATCGACCAGCGCATTGGTTGGCCCCAACCCGAGCACGTCCGCGATTCCGGAACAGCTTAAGCGAGGTTCGCCGTCGACCGTCACGAGGGCCACGTCGAAAGGTCTCGCGTCCAACAGAGATTCGGCCGCGGAATGGCCGCGGTCCGGGATCAGCCACAGGTCCGCCGGTGCCCCCGGCGCCAACGTCCCCCGGCCGTCCGTGATGCCGAAGATTGCCGCCGCACCGGTTGTCACCATGTCCAGCAGCTGTTCCGCCGTCGCGAGCCCGGTTGCCTGGGCAATGCCCAGCTCGTCCAACATGGTCGGGGCGCCGCTCAAGGTCGAGTCGGTCCCCAAGGCGACGGGGACACGACCCAACAGTTGATCGACGGGGGCCGTTCGGCCAAACAGGTGGAGATTCGACGACGGGCACCAGACAACACTGCACCGGAGTCTTGACAGAAGTTCGATTTGGGCGTTCGATAGCGCCAGGGCGTGCACCAATACCGTTCTCGAAAAGAGAGCTCCGCGGCGTGCCAATTCTTCGACTTCCCCCCCCGCAACTTCGTCCACACCCTCGCCAGCATGAATCATGAAGGGCACAGCACGGTGGCAAGCAGACAATAGATCGTCCGCAGAACCAAACCCCAAGGAATGCGACCAAGCGTACTCTTTCAGCACCTTGATCGGGAAGCTGTCGTCGAAGATGGCCGCGTAATACGGATCGTGATGGACCACCGTCGTGACTCCCGACACGAGGCTTTTCAAGGCGGTCCACCGCAGGCGATCAGCCAGCGGGACGTCCAGAATGTCACAGATCGGCGACTCGGCCGGTTTGTAGATATCCTGCCCCCAAGCGTAAGCGTTAGGGTACGGAGGCGAACCGAGCCGAGCGAAGAGGTTGAGTCCCATGTGCTCGTGCGAGTTGATCAGCCCCGGCAGTGCGAGATACCCACTGCCGTCCAGGACGCGCTCGCCGTTGCGCGGGGCCAGGCCCTGACCCGTCCCAAGGACGCGACCCTGCCCGAGCCGCAAGTCACCGGACCCCTCGTCGTGCCGAGATTTCCAGCGGAGATGCTTGATGAGGAGTTCCATGTTCTCCCTGCTTTCGAGCACGTAACACAAACACCAGGGGGAATCCCTGGTAACGGGGCTCCGCCAGATCCTCCAAGACGATGTTCAAATCGGCGAACACGCGCACGTAGTCCTCGAACATGTGCAGGTGTTGCTGAATCGCGTAAGAGCGACCTTCACGCACATCCGAAAAGGAACGCTGCCAGCCTCGTAGCGTTGCGTAGGGGTGGAAATCGCTGAGCAGCAAGACACCGCCCGGACGAAGCACACGGGCGATTTGCCGCAGCGCCCGTTCCAGGTCTTCGACATGGCCCAGCACCAACGAGCAAATGACCGCGTCGAAGGTCTGCGGAGCAAACGGCAGGTCCAGCACATCGGCGCGAATCCACTGGGCAGAGGGTAATGCTACCTCGGCCGCACGCAGCATCTCTGGCGATAGGTCGACGCCCACCGTCTGCTGCGCGCCGCGGGCCAAAGCTAACCGCGAAACGCGCCCCTGGCCGCAGCCGCAGTCGAGCACGACCAGGTCACTCAGGTCAGGCAGCAGCCGCTCCAACGCCGCCGCTTCCAGCACTTGCACGGGAGTGCGGTTATCGCCATAGGTTTCCGCCCAGCGATCGTATCCCTCCTGCGGTGTGAGCAGGGGCAGCACGCTGGGTTCGCAGGCATCCGTCCTCACGTCTGGTTCCGCGGATCGTGCGAGAGATGCCATCGATTCACTCATCAACAAACCACCCAACTAGACGCAATCGCGGAACGGACTGCTTTTCGCCCACAGTAGTTTGACAGCGATTCTAGCGGTGCCAGCGCAGCCTGGCAATCCCGCCCGACACGGCCGCCGACTCACCGGGCGCAGGAACAGGTTCGTAGCGGAAGTCGTGAGACTTCCGACGGTTGGCGAGCTAGCGGCCCGAATTCTCACGAATTCGGCTACGACTTCTTGCGTACGTTTACCGATCTTCTACCAACCCGTTCCTGCACCCCGAATCACCTCGCTCCGAAAACCCGCCTTGACGTGGCGAACCCATTCGTGTAACAGCGGCCACCACCAATTGTCGTCGGTCGATGTGGGGTTGCTGTTGCTGCCGTTGTTGCAGGTGCTGCAGGTGCCGGGCGCCGCAGCGAGTGACCATGCGGTCTCCAGACTCGCCAGACAATGGTTCGACGGTGTCGGACTCTCACGGACCCTGCCGAGTATTTTGCTGGTTTATCTCGCCCTGGCGAGTAGCTATTTGCTGCTCATCCGGTGGAAAGATGTGCTCAGTGCCAGAGTCGAGCAGGATTTTCTGGAGGCCTTGAGAAACGAGTTCTTCGAGGCGGTGAGTCGCGCCAGCTGGCTTTTCTTGGTCGGCCAGCGTCGGGCGGATTTCGTCCATGCATTGACTGCCGATTTGCGGCGCATCGGCGACGGAACGGTCTTCGTGCTGCGCTTGTTCAACGCCGCGACGGTCGTGGTGACGTACTTGCTGGTCGGCATCGTGGTCTCGCCGATTCTGGCGGCCCTGACGGCGGCGGGTGCTGCCGCGATGACCGTCCCGCTCCGCCGCCAGTACCGTCGGGTGCGAACCGCAGGGGAACGGGCCGCCCAATTGCATCGCGCGTTCTTCACGAACGCGGCCGAGCATCTCGCCGGGATCAAAGAGGCGAGGAGTTTTTGTGCCGAGCCCCGTCACATCAAGGCCTTCGAACAACTGACTACCGAAATGAAGACGGTCGATCTGGACTACGTGCGTGCCCATGCCAATTCCACTTTGATCCATTCACTCGGCACCCTGCTCCTCTTATGCGCTACCTTGTATCTGGCCGTAGGGTGGTTTGCGGTGACGCTGCCCGAACAGGTGGTGGTGGTGCTGGTGTTCTCGCGGCTGGTGCCCTGGTTGCACGAACTGCACTCCAGTTTTCAACGGTTGGTCCACATGCTCCCAGCGTTCACGTCAGCTCGGCAGCTCCGCTTGGAGTGCGAGCAGGTTCGTGAGCCCCCGCCCTGTCACGCCGCCCGGCCAGCGCTGCAGACCGCCCTGACTTTGACCGGGGTCGGCTTCCGCTACGAACCGCGCGGCCGCTGGATCCTCAGGGACGTCAACCTGACCATTCCCGCCGGGACCACCACCGCGGTCGTCGGGGCGTCCGGGTCGGGCAAGAGCACGCTCGCCGATCTGTTGATGGGGCTGCTCAGCCCCGACACGGGTGAAATCGAGGTCGATGGTCAACCGCTTGCCGGGCCCGAGTTGGGTGCCTGGCGGCAGCAGACTGGCTACGTCCCCCAAGAGACGTTTCTGTTGCACGATTCGATTGCCGCCAACCTTCGCTGGGCGAATCCGGCGGCTGGCGAGGCCGATTTGTGGAAGGCGTTGGAACTGGCGGCGGCGGCCGATTTCGTCCGGTCCTTACCGCGGGGCCTGGAGACCGTGACCGGAGATCGCGGCGTTTGTCTGTCCGGTGGCCAGCGTCAGCGGATTGCGCTGGCCCGCGCCTTCGTCCGGCGTCCCGCCTTGTTGATCCTGGACGAAGCCACCAACGCACTCGACGCCGAGAACGAAAACCGCATCCGGGAAATCATCGAACAGCTTCACGGCAAACTGACCATTCTGATGATCGCCCACGGCCTCGCCACCGTCCGCTCGGCCGACCAGATCGTGGTCTTGGAGGGCGGACAAATCGTGGAGCGAGGCACCTATCCAGAGCTCACGAAACGCGCTGCGGGACGACTGGGTACGCTCCTTCACGGCGACGGGGACCCCCTATTCCCGGCTTCGATATTTACTCGTGCGGCCTAGCCCGTCTTACGCGTATGGAAGGTGCGTGTAGCCGAATTCGCGAGAATTCGGGGCCTCGGCGAAGGCCGAGCCCAGGCCGCAATCCCCCGAATTCTTGCGACTTCGGCGACTTCCCGTCGCGATGTGCAACGTCAAGACTTGCGCGTCGGGGCCTTGATCGGAACGTGGCGTAAAACGCTAGCAGCGGATCATCGTAACTTTGGCCGGGGCTTCGCATAGGCTCAGCCACCAGCCACCCTCACCGTTGCCAGCAATGACCCGCAGTTCGCAACCTTACGATCAAGGCCACCGGCGCCAACGGCGATGCTGTACGTGTTTCATCGTCACCGTTAGCTCCGGGGTAAACGAGCCAAGGCCAACCTTCGAAGCAGATTTCGTGGATTGCCTCTGTCCGAACACGGGGATTTTCGGTTACAATTCCGAATTCCAAAAAATCACGGGAAACACATTACTGGAGGATTTACGTTCCATGGGCAAAGGCGGCAAGAAAAAGTTGGAAACGGTTTTCCTCGTTTGTGAGGAAACTGGCGACCATAACTACAGCCTGCGGCGCAAGTCGGGCGGCGAGAAACTGAAGCTGAAGAAGTACTCGCCCCGTCTGCGCAGGCACACCCTGCACACCGAGAAGAAGAAGTAGGCTGCTCAGCTTGACCGCGTTAAGGACGACATGGGCAAACGCTGTCGCATTCATCCGCACGATGCAGACAAGATCGCGTTTCTTGAGCGATCCGCGGGTGTTTCGCCTGTTGTGGCTCAGCTGTTGATCTGTCGTGGGGTTAGTGCTCCGTCCGACGTTCGCTCGTTCCTGGACGCCAAACTGTCGTCGCTCCGCGAGCCGGACCTGTTGCCCGGACTTTCGGAGGCGGCAGACCGGGTGCACGCGGCCATTCAGCAGCATCGCAAAATCGTCATCTATGGCGACTACGATGCGGACGGCATGACGGCCACGGGCGTGTTACACAGTTGCCTGCGGCTGTTGAACGCGGAGGTTGGCTACTACGTCCCGCATCGGATGGAGGAAGGCTATGGCCTGAATCACGACGCGTTGCGCAAACTGGCGGAGCGTGGGACGTCGATGGTGATCTCTGTAGACTGCGGCATTACCAGTTGCGCGGAAGCGGACACCGCGCGCGAACTGGGGCTCGAACTGATCGTCACCGACCACCATCAGCTGGCGGATCGCCTGCCCGCGGCCGCCGCGATCGTGCATCCGGGCCTGCCCGGGGGTGGCTATCCCTTCGCCGGCCTGTGCGGCGCCGGCGTCGCCTTCAAACTGGCCTGGGCCATCTGCCAACGTGCCAGCCAAGCCAAGCGTGTCAGCCCGGCGATGCGAGATTTCCTGCTGAGTGCCCTGGGACTGGCCGCTTTGGGTACCGTGGCCGATGTGGTGCCCTTGGTGGACGAGAACCGCATCCTGGTGCGGCACGGTCTGCTGAGTCTGCGCGAGCGCCCCCTGCCAGGTCTAGCCGCCCTGATGAAAATCACCGGGCTCGACAAGAAAGCCGCTTTGACCAGCGAAGATATCGCCTTCACGTTGGCGCCACGGCTAAACGCCACAGGTCGGCTGGGGCAAGCCCAGTTGGGTGTCGAGTTGCTGACGACCCAGTCGGCCGAGCGGGCGTTGGCGCTGGCCACCTACATTCAGGAACTGAACGGCACGCGCGAGCACCTGGAACGGACCGTCTATCTGGCCGCTCACAAGCAGGCCAAAGAACAATTCGATCCCATCCACGATCCGGCGATCGTCCTGGCCGCGGTGGGCTGGCATCCCGGCGTGATCGGGATCGTGGCCGGGCGGTTGGCCGAGAAGTATCATCGGCCGACAGTCATCATCAGTTGGGATCAGGTCGGGGCTCGGCCGGGCGTTGGCTCGGCCCGTTCGGCCGGTGGTTTGAATCTGTACCAAGCATTGGCCGTGTGCAGCCACCATCTGTTATCTCACGGCGGCCACGCTCAAGCCGCCGGCTTGAAAATCGCCGAGAATAAGTTGGATGCGTTTCGCAGTGAGTTTTTCGAACACGTCGCCAGCGAGGTTTCGGATTCGAACCGTGTCGCCGAGGTCTGCATTGATGCCGAAGCGCCGTTGAGCCAATTGACGATGCAGACCTTGCAGCAGATCGAGCAACTGGCCCCGTTTGGGCAGGGCAACCCCCGTCCGATCCTGTGTGCCAGCGGCGTGCGGTTGGCCGAACCGCCGCGACGCATCGGCGAGGGCGAACGCCACTTGTCGTTGAAGCTTCAGCAACACGGCATTACCCTGCGCGGCGTCGGCTTTGGACACGGCGACGCGGCCGACGAGTTGGCTCGGTTGGAGATGCCGCTGGACGTGGCGTTTCGTCCGGTGATCAACGAGTTCCGCGGCCGCCGCACCGTGGAAGTGCAACTCGTGGATTGGCGACCGGCGGAAACCCCCGTGCTGGCCGGAACGTAGGCCGGACGGTATAACAACCGAATGGACACACCGCCGTTTCTGTTTGTCGTCTGTCAGGTGGGGGCCGAAACCGCGCTCAAGCAAGAGCTGAGCCGGCAATGGCCCGGCCTGCGCCTGGCCTTTTCGCGGCCGGGGTTCGTCACGTTGAAATCGCCGCCGGACCAGCCGTTCTCCGAGGACACGGACCTGCGTTCTGTCTTCGCCCGGACCTGGGGCTTCTCGCTGGGAAAGCTTCAAGGCACGGATCACGATCAGTTGGCGGCGGAGGTCTGGAAGCTGACCGGAGAGCGGCGATTCAAGCACATCCATGCCTGGCAGAGGGATGCCGCCCTGCCTGGTTATCGGGACTTCGAGCCCGGCTTGACGGAACTGGCCAAGGACGTCGGCGACCGCATCGCGGCGCAGCGACCTGGCGCCGCCGCACCCGCCAAAGCTTTGCCCGTCAATCTGCTGGCGCGGGCCGGCGACTTGGTCTTGGACTGCGTCCTGGTGGAGCCGGACCAATGGTGGATCGGGTATCACGTCGCCAGTTCCTTGCCGACGCGTTGGCCCGGCGGCGTGCCGAAGATCGATTTGCCTGCCCATGCCGTTTCGCGGGCCTATCTGAAGATGGGCGAGTCCCTGCTGTGGTCGGGACTACCGACGGCTCCGGGCGACCGTTGCGTCGAGATCGGCAGTTCACCCGGCGGCTCGTGCCAGGCCCTGTTGGATCGGGGCCTGGTCGTCGTGGGGATTGATCCGGCCAAGATGCACGAGGCCGTGCTGGCACATCCCAACTTCACCCACATCCGGGCGCGGGGCGCTGACTTGAAACGCCGCGAGTTTCGCGGCACGAAGTGGTTGCTGGTGGACTCCAATGTGGCGCCCCAGCATACGCTGGACACGGTCGCCCACATCGTGACCAACCGGCAGGTGCAGATCCGGGGAATGCTGCTGACCTTGAAGCTCCTGGAGTGGGAGCTTGCCGAGCACATCCCTGAGTACTTGGCCTGCATCCGCTCTTGGGGCTACACCTATGTCCGTGCCCGGCAGTTGGCTTTCAATCGTCAGGAAATCTGCGTGGCCGCGCTGCGCAGCCGCGCCTTACGCCGAGCTCCGCCTGAAAAACACGCCCGACGCTCGAAGCTATCGCCGGACGAGCTGGGATAGGGCCATCCGTGGGCCGACAAGATCAACGATTATGAGGGAGTATGACAAAAAAAATGATGACAAAAAGATGTTCCACTGTAACGGGATGTCTTGTCGTATTTTTGTCATCAATTTTTTTGTCTTCTTCTTTGTCTTGAAGCGGAATTGGGAGCATCGGAAACTGTTTGTTTTGTCAGCCTAGGTAATCCGTGAATCATGCTGAATCCTTCACGTTTCCTACAGCTGCGCTGTCCTCAATGCTCGGCCACGGTTGTGTGCGGACCTGACGAGATGTTGGCACGTCTGCGCCAGGCCGGGGGTCTCCGTCGCGAGAAGGAACCGGACTTGGCGTTGGTCCGCGAGTTATTCCTGGCCGCGGTGCCGCGATTCGTCTGTGTCGAATGCGGGCAGGTGGGCCTGGCCGTGGCATCGGTCGAGGAAGAGTTCGATGACGACGACTGGGGCCTCGTTCGCAACTGCGAAGCATGCGGCCAACCGATTCCCGCGGAACGTTTGGAACTGTTTCCCACGGCAACCCTCTGCGTCGTTTGTCAACGGGGTGCAGAGACCGGCCGGGATCAGGGTCCCGCGGAGTACTGTCCCCGCTGCGGAAACGTGATGATCCTGCGAGTCCGCCGCCGCGGCATCACGGAGTACGTGCTGGTGTGCCCCGAGTGCGGTGCCTGAGACACTGGTGCAGAAGCCCATGAACCAACGGGGCCAGGCCACCGGGGAGAGGCGCGCCTCGGCCATGTTTACCAAGGTCGCTACAAATCCTTCCCCATCCAGACCGGCGAGTACTCCTAGCAGGTGGCGCGATATGTGGAGCAAAACGCATTGCGGGCCGATCTGGTAGCTTCGGCCGAGAAGCGGCGGTGGTCCAGCCTTTGGCGCCGTGTTCACGGTTCGGCGGAGCAAGCGGCCTTGCTCAGTGGCTGGCCGCTGCCGCAACCTCGGAACTGGAAATCGCTGGTCAATCAGCCGCAGCGAGAGTGCGAAATCGAGGCCATCCGACGCGGGCAACCATTCGGCAGCCAGTCTTGGGTGGAGAGAACCGCGGGCCAATTGGGGCTGGGATCAACCCTTCGCGCGCCGCACCGGCCCCGAAAGATTCCGCGTGCAGAAACCCCCGAAACATAAGCGGTCCCGCTTTCTTCCCCGCCGCGGAGGACGATGTCGCGCGGCTGCTCCAGCTCGAAGCTTGGGGACGCGAGTAACGGCGGGGGTTGGGGGCAGACTACGATGGACCCCGACCACGCCGTCAATCCCAACGCAGAGTGAGTTCCCGCGAGGCACGGAGACGCCAGAGCGACAGGCCCGCGCTCGATACGCGAAGCACCGTTCCCATCCGTTGAACCTGCGTGCGGCAGGCAGGATGGCGGAGGAGTCGGCGGATGAACGCCGCGACTTCGTACTTGTCTACTGCCAGGTATACCAAACAGTACCTGGCATGGCAGATTCGCCGGTCATGGAAATCTTCGTCGCGAGTGAAGAACGTCGGCCGACGTTGCTGGAGCAGGAGGGGGATGATCTCGTCGTCCTGCATCCCTCGCCAGCCCACATTCAGGCCGACTTGACAGACAGGCACGCCCCACAAGTCCAAGAGTTGCCGTTGGTTGGCAGGGATGTTCTCGTCCAGGATATTCACGTCGGCACCGGCTCAAACACGAACTCGCTGGCATGCCGCAGCAGGGCCTCGCGCGCAAGCTGCACGGCCTCGCGGATCGCGTCCGGCGTGAGGTGACCGTTCCACTCGTCGATAATCGTCTCCCACGCCATGCCGGTTGCGACCTGCTCCAGCACGTCAGCAACCAGCACACGGGTCCCACGAAACGTGGGCTTGCCGTGGCACACCTTGGGATTCGCCACAATGAACCGGCCGATGGATTGAACTCGAATCGACTGCCGCATGAGGTTGTTTCTCGTTTGAGTCACCTTAATTCAACGAATTCTACGACCGGCGACGGCAAGCCACAAGACGGAGGAAGAAAGCGGGACAGGTTCGCTTATTGACGAGGTTATGATTCTGGCCTCGCTTACGCTTCGGGTTACAATGGCGGCAAGCCTGCCAATACGCTTAACCTCGTGCCATTCGGGGCAGGCCCGAATGGCGGTAACTCAAGTGGCCAGGGTGACCTCTTTCGCTTCAATCATCGCGGCTCTCGCGGAAGGCTTCCACGGTGCTCAAAATGGCTTGCGGCTTCCGAGCCTCAGCGGACGGTCGAAACTCGATGTTCAGCTTACCGCTAATTCGCACGCCACGAAACTCCTTGACCAACGCTCGGTGGCGCCCGCCGGATTCGCGAACCACGTCGAAGTCCGCGAGGACTCGTTTTCCTTGCAGCAGCACGTCGAAGACGCGATCGCCTGCGTCGACCGCGTCCGGTTCCAGGAAGCCCAGACGCACGGTGTAGACGCTGCTCGCCTGGCCGGCAGTCAGGGGCACCGTGAACTGCAGCAGACCGCGGGCACCGGAGGTGAAGAGCCACGGCTTGTCGGTCCCGCGGATTTTGTCGAGGCGGTCTGCGTCGAAGTCGTAACCGTTGCCCTCGCCTGCGGAAAATCGACAGACGGCCCAGTGATTTTTCTGCACGCGGTGGGGGCAACTCAGCCAGAGTTGGCCCGTCTCGTCGCGCACGTCTCCCGGCGCGCCGAGAGCGATGGCCAAATGTTTCACGGGGACCAGCGGCGGTTGCAGGTCGAATTGAGCCCAGGCGGGGCGCCCGGGACGCGGGACCAGCACGGTCGTGCACTGCAATGCGTAGGGACAATCGCACTCGGCGCTGCCTTCCGGCACCAGCAGCAGGCCGCCGGCGGCGATGGCGTTAATCCAACAGCCCCAGCGTTGGCCGCCACGGCGCGTGATGCCCTGGTCGGCCGGCAGGTCGTAACAGGCCCCCGCATCGGAGCGGAAGAACAGCGTCTCGGCCGAGGCGCTGATGGCTCCACACGCTCCGCCGGCACCGCGGTGAACGGACCACGGCTGCAATTCGCCGGTCAGCGGATGCGGTCGCGTCTTCGGCTGGCCGGTTCGCAAATCGTACGCCCATGGCTGGGCGAAGACCAAGTCCCCGATCACCACCGGACGAGACAGATAGTTCTTGGGGCCGGCCCAACGGATCGAGCCCGAGTCGGCCACCAGCGCGATCAAGGTGCGGCGTGCAAACTGGCCGTCCTGGAATTCCTTCAAGTGGTGGTCGCCGCCGCTGGGTGAACTGCAGACCAGGAGGGTGTCGCCCGAGCAGATCAGGTTGGCTTGACCCCCGCGCGGAGCCACCACCAGGTCCGTGATCTCCAGAGGACGGGACCAGCGGCGCTGGCCGGTACGGGCATCCAACGCGACGACCTTGCTCGCCAACCGAGGCGGAGTCTCGCCACGCCGATCAGGCGCTGGGGACGCGCGGTCTGGCTGGGGAAGCTGGACAGCTGAACCTGCACGAGCGTCCGGGCGCGCCGTTTCGGCCAGGGCCTGCTGCCGCTCTTGGTCGCTCAGCTCCGCATCCAGCAGGAAGACCGCACCGCCTCCGACGGCCAACGCGGTCTGGGGCAGCGACTTGCCTTCGTAGACCCAGCGGGTTTGCCCGGAATCCACGTCCAGGCAGAACACGGCTTCGCTGGTGTGACCCGTCGTGGCCGGCCAATTGCGAAACGGCCGCTCGGTGTCGGTGCGGGACCCGAACAGCTGCTGGCCCGCGACGGCCAACCAGCCCCAGCGACGCGGGACTCCATCCGCGCGAGCCGGCAGGACGTAGGTGCGGCGCGTCTCGCCCGTCGCAGCGTCCAGACGGAGGCAGTGATCGTCCACAGCCACGAACAGGCTGTTCGC
This sequence comes from Planctomycetota bacterium, assembly GCA_026692885.1. The sequence continues at coordinate 21,869 of JAPLNJ010000599.1, forward strand.
GGAAGCCGCCATGTTCGAACTCTGCTCGGTCATGGCGATGCGTGTTGCGCCCTCCAGACTCCGCTGCCACAGAGCCAATCCGTTGTAGGCGTCCCAGGCTTCGATGCGATTGTCTCCCTGGACGAACAATCGCCCGTCGGCGCATAACGGGGCCGGACCGGCCGCGTGCCGGTCGAGCAGGCCTTGGGGACCGGGATCGCCGAACCACAGCGGGCGCAAGGGCGCTCGGACCAAGGCGTCGCGGCTGCAACTGGTATTGCCGAGATCTGCGTACTGATGCGTCCACCAGCCCACGCCCGGCAGTGCACCGCGGGTGAGCTTGGCCCAACCGCCGTGCCGCTCGATACGCAGGCTGCCGTCCTGCAATTCCTTGAACCACTCTCCCAGCCGCTCTCCCAGCCCCTCGTTCCCACGCTCCGCGTGGGAACGCACCTCTTCGACGCTCTGCGTCCTGAGGCTGTCGCCTCGGCGAGAATCCTCCGTTTGGATTCGACGCGGAGCGTCGGAAACTTGGGTTCCCACGCGGAGCGTGGGAACCAGAGGTCCGATCAGTGCCACGCCACCGTGCGGCTTCAGGACCCGCAGCAGTTCCCCTGCGGGGGCACTCGGAACACCCGCAGGCCCCGCCGCTTCGTCCACAATCAGGTTCGCGAAGTAAGGCGGAAAGCGTCGCGAGATCAAGTCGCCCTGTTCCACCACGACCCGCCCGCCGTAAAGCCCTGCGTCGCTCAGCCGTCGCCGCCCGGCCTCGACCTGCTGCGGATCGCGTTCCAGGACGTAAATGCGAAGCGACGAATGCTTGGCCAAGGCCAGCGCGACCCCACCGTCGCCGCGCCCCAGGATCAGACAGTAGCCTTTGTCCACACCCGATTCGCGGAGGATTTCCCGAGCGGCGAGTTCGGCCCTGGGGAGGGCAACCTCCGTTATTGGGAGGGCGACCTCCGTTGTTGGGAGGGCGACGCTCCCGCGGAGCCGCGACGGGTCCTCGACCGGCGGCCGCACCGGCTCGGCAGGAGCCTCGCCCTCCCGAGCGGCGGGCGTATCGGCCGGCTCGGCAGGAGCCTCGCCCTCCCGGGCAGCGGGCGTATCGGCTGCGCGAAAACAGGTAATGCTGCCGCTGGTCGTACTGACGAACAATCGGCCGCGGGCGACGGCCAGTCCGCGGACCATGCCTTCGACGACATGCTTCTCCAACTGCTTCCCGCGGTCCGCATCGATCGTGACGACTTGCCCTTCGCCACCGGCGAACAGCGAGTTGCCTGCCAGGATTAGGGCTGCCGACGCCGAGCAGGGCAAACGCCAGCGGCACACGCCATCGAGATAGGTATTCAGTTTGGTCTCGGCCTCCGCGACCAGACTCACGTGGGTCTGCTGACGGTCCATGTCGGCTTGGTAACGAGCCGCTCCGGGACTGCCCGCGGCTTCCGCACGCAGGAGTTCTTTGGCTCGTTCGTAGGCAGCCATTGGATTGCGACGTTCCCACCTCAACTTTCGCACGCGGTCCACCTCCGCGGCGGCCGTCGGCAGGTCATCCTCGGCCAGCGCCAACACCTCGGTGGGTGTCGCCAGGTAGACCATACCGCGCTGGGCGATAATCCGCCGCGAGTTGAACCAGGAGCATACCTGCCAGCCGCGGATGGCGTGGCCCCACTTGTCGGCGCGAGGCTGGGTCAGATCGTAGGCACCGATCATCTGTGTCCCGGTATACAGGTAACGTGGGGTCAGCGTGGCATAGGAGCCGCCGGTGAGCGCCCGCCCGCTCTCCACGTTGAACAAGAGATGCCCGGTCGCGAGATCGAAGACGGTCGGACACACGCGGCCGGCGGGAAGGACGAGGTGTTGTCGATCAGCCAGCAGATAGCCCTGGGGTGAAATATTCGCCGTGCCGCCGTCGTCGAACGCATCGTTCTTCCAGACCAGTGCGCCGGTGGTGGCTTTCACCGCGTACAACCGCAGACCTTCCGACGGGAACAGTCCGGCGCCGAAATAGGCGATGTCGTCCTGCACGATCACGCCTGTGCGGACTGGCCACAACGAAACCAGACGATCCTGGCTGAGCGCTCGATCATCCGCCGGCGCGGCGTGGAATTCCCAGATCCGCCGCCCGGTCGCCGCGTCCAGGCACCGCACCAGGCCGTCGTCGGCCCCGACGTAGACTCGGCCGCGCCAGACCGTGAGTGCCAGCCGTGGTGCCGCATCCGTGACCACGGTCCAGCGAGGCGTTCCCGCGGCCAGATCCACACAGCGGACGATATTTTCGGCCGATGCGCAGTAGAACAGCGCGCCGTCCGCGATCGCGACGTGATAGGCGTCGTCGTAATTGACCTTGCTGATTCGCTGGATGCCATAATCGTAGACGGGTGTCGATTCCGGTTCGCCCCAGCCACGGGCCGGCGGAAAGGGCGGCCGGATCACCCAGTCCTGAGTCAACGGCCAGTGCAGTGATTCGCGGGTGATTCCGCTACGTGCGTTGTCGTGCTGGTAGGTCGGCCAATCGTCGCCGGCGGTCGTCAAGCCAACCTCGCCTGAGACGACGAACAGGAAGGAGACCACGCAGAGAAGGGTACGAAACAGTCGTGTGTGGCAATCCATGGGGCCCTGCGGTGAACATTTTTGCATCGTCCAAACTCTGTAAATCGCTCTGGTTACGAGGTTCTGCCTCGTAACCCACTGGAAGCGAGGCTCTGCCTCGCAGGAAGGCCGGCGGAGCCGGCAATGCAGTGCGTTCCCAGACAGAGCCTGGGAACGAGGGGTCACACCTTCGGCATTTGTGTTTCGGCTCTTCACTCCGCCCCTTTCCCCGGGATACCCGGGCGAGGAAGTTATTTTTCGATCGGCTGGGAACAGTCTTGCGTGGCGGTTCATGAGGTCTCGGCGAAACGGCGGAACCAGGCTTCGTCCAGGAAGACGGCTTGCCGGATGAGCTGAAAGATCAGCCTTGTTTCCGGCCAGCCGAAGGCACATAACAATTGGTCAAAACCAGTCCGCGGGCAAGCCCCCTTCAACTCCACGTACAGCAGTCGCTCGTGGCGGTCAAACAAACTGCCGTCGACTTGCCACGGCTGCTCCGGGGCGGTGGAGACCCAGACCCATGAGCCGTCCGGTTCGACGAACATCCGCGGCAGCTGATGCAAGCTGTCCGCTGCTTGTTCGAAGCTGACCGGGAAGGGTTGGGCCAGCAAGTTTGGCTCGATCGCCAACGTCGCCCAGCGGCGTTGGCCCAGTTCGAGCTCCGGGCCGGCCGCTATCTGATCAGGCCGAACGTGAATCGCGATGTGGAAGCGGTACATAAGCGTGCGCCCAGGGGTCGGCCGCGCAAAATTGGGGAGTCGGGCGTCAAACGGCTGGTCTGGTTTTCGTTCCGCCCGGGCTTGATCGTAAGGTTGCGCACTGCTGTTGGTGCAGGCAACGGGCCGGGTGGCTGGCGGCTGAGCCTAAGCGAAGCCCCAGTACCCGGTTTCTGGGGCATCGCTGCACTCTGCCCCAGCCACCCTGACCCCCTGCTGCTAGCGTTTTGCGCAACATTCCGATCAAGGCCGTTCCGCCCCCATCCGGGCTGGCCCCGGTGGAGCGAGGTTTCTGGACTACGCCACGGGTCCGCAACCGCCTCACTTCTTCCGCCGCCTCCCGCCCGCCGCCTCCGGCGGCGGGCGGGAGGCGGCGGAAGACAGCACGGCTGGCGCTTGCCGAGGTAGTGTACGAAACCCAATTCCACCGGGGCAAGCCCGGATGGGGATTAGACCTGCCAAGCTGGAACAGAAGCCGGACCCGATCTCACCAGGGCAAGGACTCTCTGGGATGCAATGTTGCGCAACCCACCCCGCCCTTCTCCCCGGATCCACGTTGGGCATGGCCGGGACGGCTGCCAACGGTGAGGGTGGCTGGCGGCTGAGCCTGAGCGAGGGATGACCCCGTTTGAACCCCTCGCTTGTCCTTGTTTGCGGCCAGACAGCCCGGCGACCTCACCCACAAACCTCCCCTCACCGGCCGCGGGAAAGGAGGCCAAGGGCGGCCACGGCCTCCTTTCCCCTCTTGGTCTACTGGTTTGCTGCTGGTAAGCTTCGGTTCCTTGGCAAAGAAACAGAAACCCTATCAGTCAGGCCGATCGGGACGGTCTGGGAAGACCATCCTACATTGAGTTGGGTAAGTTATTTCCTGCCGCTCGCCTTCCCTGATTTGCACACGGAGAAAGCTGTCATGCACCGAACCATGAATCGTCGCGAAGCGATCAAGACCACCGGCGTCTGGGGGGCAGGCGTTTTGCTCTGGACACGCGGGGCAGCGGGTGCGCAGTCACCGAACGAGAAACTCAACGTGGCTTGCATCGGCGTCGGCGGTCAGGGCGCGTCCAATGTCGGGGGCCTGTCCAGTCAGAACCTGGTGGCCTTCGCCGACGTGGATGACCAACGGGCGGTGAAGACCTACGAGAAGTTCCCCCAGGCCAAGCAGTACCGTGACTATCGCCGGATGCTGGACGAGTTGCACGGCCAACTGGATGCGGTGGCCATCAGCACGCCGGACCACCTGCACTTCCACCCGGCCCAGATGGCCATGCAATACGGACTGCATGTCTATCTGGAGAAGCCCCTGGCGCACAATGTCTGGGAGACCCGGACGCTGACCGAACTGGCGCGGAAGAAGAAACTGGCCACCCAACTCGGCGCCCAGCGGCACACGATCCCTAACATGCACCGCATCGTCGAGTTGATCCAGAGCGGCGCGATCGGCGAGGTTCGCGAGGTGCATAGCTGGATTGGCGGCAATCGCGGCATGCCCAAGATTCCCACCGACCAGCCGCCGGTTCCCGCTCATTTGGATTGGGAGCTATGGATCGGTCCGGCCAAGCATCGTCCGTATCATCCGACCTTGTGCCCGTACGGCTGGAGATTTTGGTGGGATTATGGGACGGGCGAGACAGGCAACTGGGGCTGCCACATCCTGGATATCCCGTTCTGGGCGTTGGGCCTAAAGTACCCGACCAAGGTCGAAGCCTCCGGCCCGCCGGTGGATGCGGAGCGGACGCCCACGGCGATGCATGTGAAGTACGAGTTCCCGGCGCGAGGGAAGCAACCGCCGGTTACCTTGCACTGGTACCACGCCGCCAAGGGACCGGAGGTGTTGGGCAAGTTCGGTCTGTCCGAGAAGGGAAACAACACACTGTTCATCGGCAGCCAGGGCCAGCTACTCTGCGGCTTTGACAAACGGGAACTGTATCCCAAGGAGAAGTTTGCCGATTTCAAGGTGCCCGAACCCTTCGTCCCCGACTCGCCGGGCTTCCACAAGGAATTCATCGCGGCCTGTAAGGGCGGCGAGCCCGCCACCTGTAACTTCGACTACTCGGGACCGATGGCGGAGACCGTGTTATTGGGCAATGTGGCCTACCGCGTGGGCGGCTTCGACTGGGACGCCGAAACACTGACTCCTCACAACGCGGCCGCCCAACCGCTGATCCGCGAAGCTTTCCGTGCGGGCTGGGAAGACTGAAGAATACATTTTGACGCGGGCAAGAACCGGCACGTACGTCGTAGCCGAAGTCGCTAAACTTCGGGGATTCACGCCAAACACCCGAATTCTGGCGAATTCGGCTACCAAAATCCTTACCGGCGTTGGGCGAGGCGGGGCCCAGCGGGCGACACGCCCCTCACCCCCGGCCTGGGCCGCGCAAAATTGGGGAGTCGGGCGTCAAACGGCTGGTCCTGTTTTCGTTCCGCCCCCATCCGGGCTTGCCCCGGTGGAGCGAGGTTTCTGGACTACGCCACGGGTCCGCAACCGCCTCACTTCTTCCGCCGCCTCCCGCCCGCCGCCGGAGGCGGCGGGCGGGAGGCGGCGGAA
>JAPLNJ010000600.1 GCA_026692885.1 Planctomycetota bacterium
GTCAGGCAGAAGTCGAAGAACTTCTGGTCGATCGTCGGGTGCCAACGCATCCAGATCAGCGGTTCCGGGAGCGCCAGGTTCGTCGCCCCCTCGATCATCAGCCAGCTCAGCCGGTTGGTCAGGTCGCGTCCGTCCGGCGTGGAACCGCCGACCACAAAGCCCTGCGTCAAATGGTGTTCCGGACCCCAGTAGGTGTTGTCGTACATCTTGAGCACGAGGTTCTCGACGAGCCGCAGGACCTCGGCGTCGTCCAGCCGTCCGGCCCGGCGGTCGGCTTCGTAGAAGGGCAGCAGCAACTGGTCGAGCCGGTCGGGCGTGCAGGAGTAGCCGTGGCCTTCGACGTGGATCGCCTGGTGCACCAGCCAGATCAGTTGCAGGGCCTCGCGGAATGTCTCGGGCGGTTGGTCGGCGATTTTGGCGCAGATCCGGGCCATCTCGCGCAGTTCGGCCGCGCGGCTCGCCTGGTCGCTGCGTTTCGCCTCGTCCTGCAGGAACTCGGCGTAGCGGCTGGCCCAGGCGTTCAGGCCCGCCAACGTCTGCTCCGCGGCAGCGAGGAACGCCAGCTTGTCGGCATCGCGCTCGTTCTCGCGGCGCGCCTGGACCTGGTGCCGCAGCCCGCGGATGCCGACCCGCAACAGTTCCCGATAACTGGGGCTGAGATGGCCCTGGTTGGAAAGGAACTTGTAATTGGGACACACGGCCGGGAGTTCCGCGTGGTTCTTGACCGGCGGTTGGCCCAGGATCTCGGTGCGGTAGTGCCCCCACAGGTTCTGGTTTTTCCAATAGTCGCGGATCTCCTCCGGTACTTGCCCGTCGAGATGGCCTTTGCGGTCGGGCCGCTCGCTGAGGTAGATGTTGTTCTCGCCGATGCCCAGTTCGACCATCACCGGCATCGCCCCGGGGGATTCGCTGATCGCGCCGGCCAACCGGTCGTGCGGGCGGAGGTACAGCGGTACGGTCTGGAAGTACTCGCGCAGGGCCGTCGCCTTGCGGACGATCCAGGGCTGGCCCTCGGATTGGCGAAACACCTTGGTGAAGGTCTGTGCCCGATGCAACGCGACGCGCACCGGCGACTGGACGATCTCGCGCCGCAGGGCGGCCGTCTCCGGTGTCAGGTCGGCCAGGCGCGCGTCGCTCGCGGGTGAAGCGGTCGAAGCTAGGGCGCCGCCACAGGCCGCCGCTCCCAATGTGGCCCCCGCCGCCGCCAGGAACCTTCGCCGTGTTATTTCGTAGGAAGTAAAAGGGTCCCAAGTCATCCCAGGTTCCTCCGTCGTTCGATAAATCAAGTCGTCAGCACACGCCGAGATGTTCGTTCTTCGTAGCATGACTCTCCAGAGCCGTGTAGTTCGTTCCCGCGGCACCTTCGCAATGTGGGATAGGCTTCCAGCCTGTCCGAATATGTTCCGAACATGACAGGCTGGAAAGCCTATCCCACGGCCCGCGGGTAGGCAACGTCGCGCGCCGATGGTCGGTGAAATTTCCGAATCCTCGACCCGCTGGAATTCCTGGCCGAGTTCACGCAGGAGATCCCGGCCCAGCGTGCGAACTTGATCAGCTATTACGGCTGGCCGCCGGTCTTGCGGCCAATCCGCACAGCCAGAAACCGGTGGCTAGCGCCATTCCGCACGGCTCCAGCAGCTGGTTGACGCCATCGGGCACTAGGCGGGACTGCTCAGGGGCGGGGAACTGGGTGTCACGTATGGCATTCGCCCGGATGTCGCTGCATCCCAGCGGGCAGCGCTGCGGAACGATTCTTCTCCGGAGACTCAGGGCGTGCTAGCCGCGGCCGAAGCCGCCGGACTTCGGGGTGCTGACCGAAGCGGCCCGAATTCTGGCGAATCCGGCTACCGGATGGCTTCTCCGCGTTGCGCAGCGGGGCTGCGGAGGAAGACGATCAGGCAGGTATCGAACGCGGGAGTCCGCAACCGCAGCGTTCCGTGTTGGGGGTCAACGATGGCGGCGTCACCGGCGAGCAAAACCGGCTCCGCGCCATCCTTCATCTCCGGCGTAACGCAACTCGCCTGCACTTCGTGGCCGCGCCATGCGTCCAGCCCGGATTCCGCCAGTAGGTGGAGAAGATGAGATACCAGCGATCTCCCCACTGAAAGAGGTCAGGGCACTCATAGCCCGCGAACCGGCCCGAAGCGGGAAACGGCTCCCCCATCTTCCAGTTCTTCAAATCGGCGCTGTGCGCATAGGCCAGGCCACCCATCGGCGCGTTGACCGGAGTAGCCGTCACGAGCATGCCGTATTCTTTGCGCTCCGGGTTCCAGAACACGAAGCCGTCGCGGAACGCGCCGGGCCAGCGGTAGCGGGCGTCACCCTCGGGCGTCAGAACGAAGTCTCGGTCTTTGGTCCACGTGACGCCGTCGCTGCTGGTGGCCAGGAGCATGACCTGATCGGGTTTCTGCTGTTTGGCGAACACGTCGTTGTGCCCGCAGTAGAAGGCGAACAGCCGGCCCTCCTTCTCGAACACCGAGCCGGTGAAGATGTCCCGGTCCCTCGCGTCGTCCGTCCCGCCACCGGGAATCGCGACGCCCGTGTGCTCGAAGTCCACGAAATCCCGCGTCACAAGCTGGGCCCAGTCCCAGCCCTTCTGTCCCGGCTTGAGCTGCAGATGCATCAGGTGGAAACGTCCCCGCCAGTAGTAAGGGATGACATCGGCGATCACGCCCTCGGTTGGCTGATAGAGATAGGCAACCCGGCCGGCACCCGCTGCGGCTCCGGCCGCTGTGTCGGGCGCATCCGTGGCGTGCAACACTGCCAGCGGCGTGAGCAGCAGGCCGTTGAGGAGGAGCTGACAAAAAGATGGGCGGCAGAAAAATGTGGGACGGTTCTTCACTTTTTTGCCGGACATATTTCTGCCGTCTCCCTGAGTGGACGTGAGCAGGGTTTTCATGATCAGAACTCGTTATACACTTGGTGACCGCGTCGGATCGAGCCGTCGAGTTCGATGAAGGCCATGTACATCGTCTCCCACTTGCGGCCGGGCACGGGGCGGTGCAGGTCGGCGACGGGCGAATGGTGCAGGGCGTGCGGCAGGAAACCGATGCCGGCCTGTTTCAACAAGCCAAGCTCGTGACGCACAAACTTCATCCGCGCCGCGTCGTCGTTCGCGCCCCAGCAACATTCCGTGGCGATGACAGGTTTGCCCAGTTTCCTTTGCTGGTTTAGGCTTTCTCCCACGGGGCGCGGAGTTTGGGTTTTTCGGTGAGGAATTCGAGGCCGCCGCGCAGCTTGCCTTCCTTCGTGAAGAAGGGATGGAAGCCCTGACCGCCGATGCCGTTGCCGTCATAACGATCGCGGCGGGTCGAAATGGCCAGCCCTTCGCGGACGACCCAGCCCATCCAGCCGAAGCCGGCTTCGCTGAGCTGTTCGTGGTAGAACTTCACGACCTCCGCCCGCTTGGTGTCGTCGAGACAGCCCGGGATGGTCTCGTTGACGAGCAGCGGCTTGACCGTTTCCTGGCAGAGTTTCCGGTAGGCTTCGATGCGGTCGGCGAGTCCCTTCCGATCGTGGGCGTAAGGGTGTGCACACAGCACGTCCACCAACGGGGCGTAGGTCCGCACGTGCTCCGTTCCTTGCATGGTGCCGATCAGAACGGGCTGGCGGGCGCCGCAGCCGCGCACGGTGGCGGCGACTTCCGAGAGCCACTGGAACTCGCGTTTGTTCGGTTCGCTGTTCAGGTCCGCGGCCTGCGGTTCGTTGCAGAGGTCCCAGGCGAGAATGCGGTCGTCGGCCGCGAGCGGCGTCACAAGAGCCTTCACGTAGTCGAGCGGATGGCGCCAGCCGGGGCGGATGTTCTCGACGTAGGTGCCGCCGTAGTCGAACTGTGAGTCGTGCCAACGATTGAACAGGCACGGCATCGCCTTCATGCCGTTCTCGGCGATGGCGGCGACCGCATCCATGAAGTTCGCGGTGACCTTCGCCGGATCGCGGAACCAGGCGGTGAATTCGATCCAGAGCCGGATGCAGTTGGCGTGGACCTGCCGCGTCAGCGCGACCTCCTCGCGCATCTTCGCGCCCTCGTAGAACCACCAGGCATCCTCGATGCGGGCGGCCCAGGAGGGCACCACGCCGAACCCGCGCAGCCAGCCGTAGCTGTCGTAGACGTGCAACGTGGGTTTCGGAAACGCCGGTGCCGGCACAGGCGCGGGCTTCGCGGCATTCGGGTCTTGCGCAGCGAGCCGCCCTGCGAGTCCGACACCGAGCGCGGTGGCCGTGATGGTTTGCAGTGCGTGACGGCGAGTCATGACGTTACGGGGTGTGTCCATGCTGGTTCCTCGTTCTTGTTTGTCTGTGCCAAGTTTCATGAAATCGGAAGGTTGGTGTGTGTTTCATGGCTGGAGCGCGTTGAGTGTGTGCTCCACCACGCCCGATTTCAATTTGACGGCCACCGGGTCGTGGCTGAGCGTGGCATAACGTCCAACGATAATCAGGTTCAAGGCGTGGTAGACGGGCGATTCGTTCTCGATGCCGATGTAGTGCAGCCCGCCGTCGGGCAGCAGGTTCTCGGCCGTCTTCCGCATGATGTGTTGAGCCAGTTGCCGGTCCTCGTCGCGCCCATAGAGTTCTGCCGAGAGCCAGAAGAACAGCGGGCCATAGATGTCCTGATTGGGATACTTCACCTGGGGATGCACCCACTCCCAAGTGAACTCACCGCGAAACGCTCGGCGTTGATGGTCCAGGGCACGATCCAGCTTGTCCTTCCAACGCGGCCACGCCTCGCGACCGGCCGGCAGAGTCTGCAGCATGTGTACCGCATCGAGCAGGGGTCCCAGCGTAAAGCGATTGACATTCGGATCGCCGGTGCCTTGACGCCGATACCAGAGCCCCTCCTCATCGCACTGCTGCGTGAGCCAATCGGCGACGGCGAGGCAATGAGCGACCAAATCGGCGCGGCCCCGATGCGGCGACTGCTCGGCGGTCACCACGTAGGCGGCGGGCACAAGCTGTTCGGCGATCACTCGGTAGGTCCACGTGTTGGGAACCTTCTCCGGCGGTTTGAACGCCGGTTGCGGAGCCTGGAACCGCTCGGCGTTGAGCAACAGCAGCGGATTGCCGCGGGCGGCGAGTTCTTCCCAAGCCTTTCGATTCGCCTGCAGGACGTCGGTCTGAGGTGCCTGTGATTCGGCCCCGGCGGCCGCCAGCGCGCCAGCGCGTCGGCCGGCATGGCCGCCGCGCGCCGGTAGAAGTTGGCGTGAACGAACAGCGCCGGCTGGATATTGGTCTGCTCGTGGTAGGCTTGGGTCTGCGGCCGGCCGGCTTCGAGCGTGATTTCGGCGTCGCGCCCGAGGTCGTCGGTCGGCAGCGGGCGCAGAGCCAGGTAGCTGACGCCGTCGCGGATGGTGATGACTTGGCCGTACCTGGCGGTGACGGGTAACGACTCGACTTTCTTGCCTTCGATGTAGATCCCCCAGGTCGGCGCCGGCTTCTCGTAATTGAACAGCGCGGCGCTGCATTCGACGCTCGTGATCGCCTCCGCAGGATGCCGCCGCTGGCCGAACTGGCACTCGTCGGCCCGTTCCTTGATGACGTTGGGCTGGGGCCTGGCGAACATGATCAGCTTGTTGCCGTGCTGATAGCAGCGGTAGACGCCCTGCTGGCTGATCACCCCCTCGAGGTCGTTGCCGACGGTCGTCTGGTTGAACCCGATCCGCAGATCGAGCGTGCCGATGTCGGTCATGCTCTGCGGCAAGGTCGCTCGGCGCCGCCAGTGCCCGAGCACGTGAATGCGTTGGGGCTTCTGGCGGATGCTCGACAGCCCGTAGTTCTCGCCGAAGTACGTCACGACGGGATCGCCCTCCTTTTCCACGTACAGCGACCACGGCAGCGGCTTTTCGTCCACCAACTCGGCGAACCAGGGATCCGCCCAGGGACCGGACATCGTCTGCAAGGCGACGGTGGCCGCGGGATAATCATGGCCCCAGGCGCTGATCGGCGCCCGAGCGCGGCCGTTGACGTCCTGGGGAGCCGTGAGATCGGGCAGAGCGCCTTTGTCGGTGTCCCACAACGCGCCCTTTGGCGAGAGTACGTGCAGGATGTGGTACAAGCCGTCTGGACCCCGAGCACGTGTTCATAGTAAGTACGGCTGGCCGGTCCCAGCAGTTTCTTGAGGTTGGGATGATAGGCACTCGCCAGGTCGTTCACGGTCTTGCTGATGATGCTCCAGCCGGCCAGGCCGTCCAGCAGCGGATGATCGAGTCCTGCATCGGCGCCGGCATGGCGTCCCGGTAGTTGTACCACCGCACGATGTTGTCCGCGCCGGTCAGGTGGCCTTCCCAGAAGCGTGGTGGTTGGCCGTGGACCCAGTCCACCCAGGCGAGATACGGCAGGACCAGTTCGACCTTCTCGACCGTCTGGCCTGCCGCCAGGGCCGCGGCGATCTTCTCGGCGGCCTCGAAAAACCGCACGAGCAAGCGGCGATGCACGGCGTCAAAGGCCAGCGGCCCCGCGCGCTCGCTGCCCCACACCGCGGTTTGCCCGCGGTCCTTGATGACGCTGTCCTTGAGCAGCCGTTGGCCGTCCTCCGCCACGGCGATCGGCCGGTCCCAATGAGCGCGGAACCCGCTCAGACCCGCGCACTGCGACGCGGTCATCGTCAGCGTTTCCTCGGCCGCTGCACGGGCGGCAACAAGCCCTGCGGCGAGCAGAAGCGGACAAGCGACCGCTCGGCCGACTAGACGAAGAAGGCGACTGGTGGTGGACTGCATCATGGAGTGATTCCTTCAAGGATTAGGACCGGCGCATCAATAAGTGTCGCAAGTATAGTAGTCGTCACGCTCCGCCGTGACGACATGTCATCACGCGGAGCGTGATGACTACTTTGAAGACCCGGCAGTTATTGATGCGCCGGTCCTTAGAGTTCTCTTCTCCCGCTTCGGCGGCCCGTCGGCGGCCGACGCACTTGCAGCGGCATCGAGACCAGCCGCCAGCGAAGCCAGCAGCAAGGCCGGGAGAAGGGACGATCGGTATTTGACGGGCATGAGTTGACTCCTGCTGAGGGCCGAATTCTAGAGAATTCATTAACCCCAACGCACCCATGGGGCTGACGGTGTCTGGCCACGGTTTCTGGCACGTAGCCGCATTCTCCAGAATGCGGGCACAGGATATTCGGCTGCTTCACAGGCTGATCGGCAGCGTGCAGCGCAGCCAGCGGCGCGAGCAGCAGCGCGGTGAGGAGTGCGAGGGGCCGTTTCATGGTGGCTGGTCCATTCTTTTCATTCGGGTGCAAATCGCCTTGGCCGACCGGCATAGCTAAGTTTCTCTGCCACGCGATCGGCAAGCAACTCCCCCGGCCGGCATTCGGAAATTAGGCCGCGAATGCCAGCGGCGCGACCGGGGAGGACAGCGGCGTGAAACAGAGTCCCAAGCATCAGCGTAGCGCCCGCGCCCCGCACAGCCAGGCGGCGTCCGAGGAACCGTGGGAGCTGATGTTCGTGGACGAAACCGCCTTCTGGTCGCCCTTCTGCTTTTCCTCGCCGCCGATCGGGGTCGGGGCGATCCGCGCCGGCAGCGGGATTCAGCCCGAATTTGCCACGCAAGGCGAGCGGCAGGAAATAACTTACCCGTAGGTCGGCCTTTCCAGGACGGTCTTGGAAGACCATCCTACATTGAGTTGGGTAAGTTATTTCCTGCCGCTCGCCCAACCCCCTTGGAAAGTCCCATTCCGGAGCTTTCCACCCGCGTCCCAGAACAGAACCGACTCCAGGGGAGCAGGGTGGCCGCCCCGCTTCCCCGGACCCCGTTGATTTCGCACTTGCCCCTGCTATGCTGACTCCCATGCCCGGAACGGGAAACTCCTTTCGATCGGGCGGTTAGGACCGGCGCATCAATAAGTGTCGGGTTTTCAAAGTAGTCATCACGCTCCGCGTGATGACATGTCGTCACGGCGGAGCGTGACGACTACTATACTTGCGACAGTTATTGATGCGCCGGTCCTTAACGGCCGTCGGCTTCCGGAAACACCTCCCTGCGGCCTGAGTGCTTCAGCCCAACCGAATCGCGTATGATTGTGCGGTGGGCCGAAGGCGGGTCAGACTCACGAAGCCGGTTTGAGTGACGCGTATGCAAGTCAAATTCAACGACGGTCTATTCTCGCGGGAAGAAGAAGACTCCCTGGAGCACGTGCTGGACGAGCTGGTCTCGGATGGGCGGGAAGGGCTGTGGCGCGAAGCCCCCGACGAGATCAATATTCGCCGGCGGATTGCCGGTGGGCGAAGCGGCGCCGCGGTGCTGGAAGCCGTCGTCATTCGCGGAAATGCCCGGTCGCGCACCGTCATCAAGATCGGGCCGTTCTATGCCCTGCGCGACGAGTTCGCCGCGTTTCGCGAGCATTTGACGGTGGACGTCCGCGGTCCCCGATTCGTGCCCATCGAGACCGTCACGCAGCGACTGCTCGCCGCCGCCCCACCAACGCTCGCGGGCGAACTCGAAGCGGTCGTGTACAGCCACGCCGAATACTTTCACGGCGTCGATGAGAAACCGCTGCGGACGTTCGAGGATATCTCCCACGAATACGTGCATGGCGGCGACGGTGTGACCGACGAGACGTTGACGCAACTGATCGCCCGACTGTTCGACGGCACGCGAAACGCGCTCTACGGGCGGTGGACGGAGGCGGAGGACGACCGGCGTTTGCGACCGTACTGGAACCGACCTCTGGGTTTCGACGCCGTCGTGGAGATTTCGGCGATCGATGTCGGACGGCAGCAACTGACGTCGGCCGACGCCGCTCGCGCCGAGCACACGCTATACGAGAAGCGGTTTCTGGAATCGGCCATCGCGCGCGATCCGCTCAAAGGGCGCGTGGCGGTTCAGTTCAATCATGTCCGCTTGCAGTGGTGGGGCGCGAAACTGATCGGCGAAATCGACGCACCGTACTTCCTGCGATTCGAGATCGTCGGAGCCCCGACGCCGATCGAATATCTGCCAGAGCGTTCCGGCATCATCGACGGTTCGCAGTGGCGCGTTCACGGTGTTGTCCGGTCCTGGCGCACGCCGGAAAGTCGGCAGCGACTCCTGCATTTTCTCGGCGCAGGCTTTTCGTTGGCCGACGGCGTGCTGGCGGGTCCGGACGATGCACGCGCGCCGGATCCGTTCGCCTGCCTGGGCCGGATCATGGACCGGGAACAGGCGGGGCGGATCAACTCCGTCGTCCACGGCGACTTGAACCCGCGCAACGTGCTGGTCGTCGACGGTCAGCCCTGCCTGATCGACTACGCCCTGACGAAGAAGGACCAGCCGCTGTTCTGCGACTTCGTTCGTCTCGAAGGGTGCCTGATGATGGAAGTCCTGCCGGCCGGACTGACTTGGCGGCAACTCCTGCGGTTCCAACGGTGGCTCGCGGTGGCGTGCCGGCTGGCGGGAGGCGGTCCGGCGGAGGATGGCCTGCAACGGACCATCGAGCGTTTCGCAAGCGTGCTCGGCGCGGACCGGCCGGAGTTGGGGCGGGCGTTTCGGTTGCTGTGGGCCATCCGCGCCGCCGCGCGGAAAGTCGCTCCGCCCGCGCTGCGGTCGTGGTGGGCCGAGGACTATCTCGAACAGCTCTTCCTGTTCGGGCACCAGATGCTGAAGTGGCTCCCCGATGCCGGCGAAACCGACGCGAAGAAAAAGGAGGCAGCCCGGCGGTCCGCGCGCGCCGCCGCGGCGATCCTGGGTGCGGCCGCCGAGACGTTCGAGCCGGCGCGCGTCTACGAACTCTGGCCCGACGACGAATTGGAACTGCACGCCGAGACGCTGCTCAAACAGATGTTCCCGTCGGCGGCCGCTCGCGCCGCGGACCTGGCGAGTCTCGGCCGCCGGCTGCGAGGTTGGAATCTCAAGGCGAACGACCCACGCTGGCAGGCGTTCCGCGACGTCCGGCAGCAACTCGTGCGGACCCGCTTTCAGGACGTCGCGCTGCAGATCGAAAGCCAGCTCCGGAACGACCACGACGTGTACATCAGCCTGAAAGCCTACATCGACCTCAAAGGCCAACTGCGCGACGTGCCGAAATCAGAACGGCGAATGGGGGCGGCACATGCCTTCGACGAAACGCTTGAAGACGACGAGGCGATCGCCGCCAGCGAACGACTCCGGCCCGACGAGCGAAAGGCAGGAGACGACGCGTTGGAACTCGTCGCCAAGCACCCGGCCGTCGTGCTGCTGGGCGACGCCGGAGCCGGCAAGAGCACGCTCGCCCGTGAATGGGAATACCGCCTGGCCAAGGCCATTCGCGGGACGGGTGAGTCGCCCGAAGCGCGACTGCCGATCGTGGTTCGGGCGTCTGCCATCGCGAAGGCATTGCCAAAGCCGCAGCCGAAGCCGGACGAGTGGACTTCGCCAGGGGCTGCCATGGTGCTGGAACAAGCGGCGAATCCGTTGCCCGGAGACATCACGCTCGCCGATCTGTGCGAAGCCGGCGCGGTGGCGGTGATCGTCGACGCGCTCAACGAATTGGCCGACGCCGACAAGCAGCGCGTGGCCGAGTGGACCGTCGCGTTGCGCGACTGCTGTCCGCTGCTGCCGCTCTTGGTCTGTCACCGGCAATACAACTATCCGGCCGGCTTGTTGCCGTTTCCGGTCGTCACGCTGCAAAAGGTCGAGCAGCGGCAGGCGGAGCGTTATATCCGCGACTACTTGCGGGCTCAGCGGCCGGAGACGCCGGACGCGAACGGTTCGCCGGAGGACCTCGCCGAGCGGTTGATCAACCTGCTGCTGAAGAGTCCCGATCACCAGCAGGTCCGCGACTTGGCGCAGACGCCGCTGTTTCTGTGGATGATCGTCGAGCGTTTTAGCCGGACGCGCGTGCTGCCGCCGAACCGGGCGCGGTTGTTCGACGATTTTTCCCGGTGGTATCTGACCGAGCGGCATCACGCGGAACATCAGGAAGCCGTGGCCGCGCGGTTCGACTATGACACGAAAGCGGCGCTGCTCGGCCGGCTGGCGAACGAACTCGTGCAGCGGCGCGCCACCGAGTTGCCGGAGTCGGATTCTCCGGTGCGCGACGCTGAGGCGGCGGTGCTGGACGAGATCGTGACCGCCGAACTGCTGCACCGCCAGGGGACGGAAGGACGCCGCCAGCTTCGCTTCCTGCACCAGTCGTTTCAGGAGTATTTCGCCGCGCGGCACATCCTGCCCGAACTGGCCGCCGATCCCGCCGAGATCACGCGGCGCGTCTCCGAGTTCGGCTGGCATGACACGTTCGTGTTGCTGCTGGGCTTTGGCGGCGAGCATCCGCAGGTCGTGCGGCAGGTGGTCGACGCGGCGCTGCAGGTCAATCCGCGGCTGACGGCCCGCTGCCTGCGCATGGCCGAGGCGGTGGAACCGGGGCTGCTCGACCAATTCGTCGCCGCCCAGGCCGCCACGCTGGCCGATCCGCAGGCGGGCGTCTGGGGATACCGAGTGGCCGCCGAGGCCCTGGCCGAATACGGCCGAGGTGCCGCGCGAGGTGCCTTGTGGGACGTCATCACGAATCGCCATGCGCCCGAGCCGGCCCGCTGCCGGTCGCTGGAAGCGATCACGAAGCTGCCCGGCCAAGTCCGGTTCGAACCGCTGGCGGACAAGCTGCGGGGCGAGTTTGTCGAGTGTTTGCAGCGAGTATTCGACGAACCGGCACCGCTGGAGGTCCAGCGGGTAGCGATGAACGCGGTCGTCGAGGTCAAGCTCACGGACCTGAGTGGGTATCTGACGGATCTGGTCAGCGCCGACGAGACGGCTTGGCCCTTGCGCCGCGCGGCGTGGTCCGCCTGTCGCCAACTCAACCTGCCGCTGAAACCCAAGTGGTGCGACGCGTATCGCCGAGCCTGTCAGCAACGTCTCGACGCCCTGGAGGCCGAGTTGTACGAGGAGTCGATCCGCGCCCGGATGCATGAATTGAACGACGAACGGCTGGCGATCCTGGAACAACTGGCCAGCCGCCAGAACCTGCCGCTGCTGCTGTCCCGCCGGTTCGCATTCATTCCGAGCGGGGAGGATTGGAATGAGCGAGTCGCGAAATTGCTCGACGAATTGATCGCCAAAGTGGCGCCCAGCGACACGCCCAACGCTGCCTGGACGATCTTGACCAAATCAGCCGCTGACTCCGGCGAGACGATCGCCCGCTGGCTCGACACGTTTCGAGGCGACGCCGACCTTCCCGCGCAGGCGGCGGCCCATCGCCTCATCGCGCTCGGCGAGAAGCTCCCCGTCGAACCGGTCCGCGAGCTTTTGGGTGGCTACGCTCGCCAGAGCGTGGATACAAGCGTGGATCCAACGGGCGCAGCACCTGACGGGCCACGCTCTGGCGAGCGTAGCTACGAACCGTGGAGACTCTCGGCCCTGGCCCGGATGGCCGCCGCGACGCAGGACAAGTCGCTTGCCGAACCGCTCGATCAAGTGCTCCGCGGGTTGATCGATCACGTCTCGGGCCGGGAGCAGGTCGAATCCTTGGCCAACCTCGTGACCGCCCTCTGGCAACTCGACAACCGCCGCGGCCACCGCACCGCCGCCGTTGCCAATATGCTCTTCTGGGCCGAACGCTCCAACGACACCGCCCCCAGCCAATTTCCGTGGCGCCTGATCTTCGACAGCATTTGGCTCGACGCCGCCGACTGCTCCGCCCTGCTCACCTCCGCCCGGAACCCAAGCTCCGAAGGTTCGCCTTATGCAGCCGATAGCGTGGACGAATCGGAGCAAGCTGCGACGCCGCTACGGAACGCTGACGAGCACGCCCCAGCCGCTCGCCCGGCCACCGCCGCTGATCCTCGCGACGCTCGCGCTGCCGTCTATTTCCTGCAAGGCAGGGGCGGCGGAGTCACCTTCCTTGCCGAAACGAACTCGTCACCGATCCAGCTTTCGCCGGAGGCCGCTGCGGCGTTCAGCGAGCTTGCGGACGCGGAAGCCGGTCCGATGTGGCGAGTGCGGTTCGCGAACGCTGCCGTCAAAGCCGGCGTCGTCTCGTTACTCCCCTGGCTGGTCCGCACCGCCGACCTTCCAGAAACCGCCGAAGGCGAATGGACTGGCTGGCATTCGGTCCACGGGCGCATCGACGCACGCCACCTCGCGTATTTCCTCCGCGCGATCGGCTTCCTGACGCGGCAATTGCTGAACGACAACCAACTCGCCGCCGCGCAGCCGGGGATCGAGGCGTTGGAAAAACGCCGTCCGCTGTTCGCAAGTAGGACGGTTTTTCCAGGCCGTCCTGAATCCAATTCGACGGGCTTGGAAGCCCATCGTACGGATGATGTCCCCGATCGCAGCATCATCATCGGCTTGGTCACCGGGCTCGGTTACCTCGGCGACTGGCAACCGCTCCTCGAACAACTCGGCCCCGGCGAACCGTGGCTCCACCAGGCCGCGAAGAACGTCTTCCGCCACTGGATTCCTGGTCCGTTGGCAAAGTCGCCCGACCAGGAGCGTGAGCGCGCCGCCGTCTGGATCGCCCACCGCCTCCACCGCGGCGGCCTGTCCCCCGAAGTCCGCTCGACGCTCCAGGAAATCCTCACGGACCTCGAACAAAAACTCGGCCACCACATCCGCCCCGACACCTGATCCGGCTGTGAGCTGGACCTGGAGCGGCTGCCGATGGCGTGGCAGGAGGCTGTGGACGCCACGCGCGCCAAGGCTTGGCGGCTCGCCGCATCCCTGCCGGGTCCGCCGGGGATTGAGTCCATGGCAGCCCGCTCCCTCGCGGCGCAGCGTGAGGGTCCGAAGCCCACTGCCCCTTGCCTTGAACTCCTGTCGAGTCATCCCTTGGCGGCCCGTGCGCGGCATTGATCCGTTCGGCGGACAGATGCAGCGGACCTTGCCCTTGTCGGTGACCCCATCGCTCGTGACAAAAGGACAGGTCATCTCATGCCAGTAGTTGCCCCTCTTCTCCGGGGCCGATTTCCCATTTGCCGATGTGCCTCGTGGAATACCGCCCCTTTCTCAGGATTGCCGGAAGCGTGTCCGCCCACGATACGGGCGTGACCGTGGCGCTCAGATCGCCTATTCCACGGCTGCGCGCAAACTGCCCCGTCACGATCGCAGCGCGGCTGGGGCTGCATACCGAGGTGGTCACAAAGGCATTCCGAAACAGGACACCCTCCGCTGCCATCGTGTCGATCTCGCTCAGTTTGAACCGCACGCTGACGATGGAACAACCGCCGTCGTCTTGGCGATAGGTCGTATAGGTGGTGGCAATGATTGTGCCGTCGGGCAGCAGATTGAGGCCGGGATAGAAGCCGTCCTTGAACGTGCGCAGGAGGCTGACGCGGTAGCGCAAGGAGATTGTGGTGGAATCGCACGAGTGCTCGGTTGGGTTCAATTCCCTAGTGTGATGAAACATGGTTATTTTCGGTTTGACAGCCAATGGGACGGAAATCGCCCGTCTCGCCGCAGGTAGTCCTGGTACTCGACCAAAGTTGCTGCTGCCGTGGTTCTGTGGGTCAGCCTCTTTCTCATTGCATCGGGCGGCTAATTCAGAAACCCCAACTGCACGAGCTGATCGCGGAATTGCCGCTTCAGGTGCTCGGCGTCGTTGTACTTGGTGTGGAAGTGGCCGAGGTCGGAGAGCTTCTGCTGAAAAGCGTGCAGAGAATCGAGGTCCTTCTGCTTCGCCTTGATCTCGTCGCCCGACAACTGAAAGTCGCGGAAGAAGGTGAAGATCCTTGGTTTGTCGGTCGCCTTGAACGTCTCCCAGGCGACGTCGAATTCTTCTTCCGTGAACTTGCCGACTTTCGTTTTGAACAAGCTCACGACGATGTCGCAGTCTCGCAGCGATTGGTTGTATTCGTCTTGCAGGCGAGTCTTCGACACCGCATCCAGGAAGTGTTCCCAGCGCACGATCTGCAAGTAGACGCCTTGCTCCTTGAGATGATCGTTCTGCTGTCGGAAGTACAGGTCGAACTGGTCGCGGTCGTCTTTGAGTTCCGCTGACGAGGCCAGAAAGATCTTGATCGTCGTCAGGCCGGCCTTCTTCTTGACCTTCCTCGCAGGGGTTGGTTTTCTGGTTCTCGTGGTTGTCTTCTTCAATGGCTTGGCTTTGTCTTCCGGCTTGCTCGGCTTGGCGGCCCAGTTTGGCAGCTGTTCCAGCTTCAGGCCGTCCAGCAGTTCCAGCAGGCTCACGTCGTCGCCGCTCTTGTGGCATTCGATCGTCAGCTTCTTCCCGGCGTGTTTGCGCTCGACGAGGCGCGACTGCTTGAACATCTCCGGCTCGGTCGTCTGGCGGCACGTCGCGCAAAGGCACGGCACCAATTTTTCCACGCGGTCCTTCAAGCCTTTGAAGCTGTCGTTGAGGGCTTCCAAATCGCTGCTGAGCACGCTGAGCAACGCTTTGTGCTCGGGGCCGCGGGCGCGCAGTTCGATCTCGTTGCCTTTGGCGGTTTCCTCAACCAGGACCTCGGTGCCGTGGTGCTCGAAGAACGCTCCGTGGGCCCAGCAGTTTGCCAGTCGGCGGACGAACCGATGCTGCCGCACCATCAGGCGGCTGACCAGGCCGCGCGGCAGGAACGGGTACTGGAATCGCACCACCAGATCATCCGGTTTGGCCCACTGCGCCAGCTCCGGCGGCTTGGACGGCGAGAGCAACTGCGGAGCGAGCCATTGCTCTGCGGGCGACGCGGCGAGCCGATAACACAGCTCGAACTTCTCCATCAGGCCCCGCAGTTCCGCGTGCATATCGGCATATTTGTCTTCGGCCCACAACCGTCGGCAATCGGCATCCGTGAAGAGTCCAAGCTGCGACTTGATCGCTTCATCATCGAGAATCCGAAACACGGCATCGGTGGCCCAGCGGTTCTGCAAGATGACCGTCTTGCGCAGGCTGTCCTCTTCCTGGAAATGCAGGAACACGCCCAGGTCATGCAGGTAGCGGCTCAGATGCAGCGCCTTGGTGCGATCGAATTCCAGGTGCCGGCCATAAACGGCGAAGTAGTCGTCCTGCGAGATGAATGGTCTCGCGACCGCCAGTTGTTCGAGTTCCTGGCGGATCGCCAGCCACTTCTTCGGCACGGGCTCGCCGATGTGCGGCAGTTGTTGCACGAAGCACTCGATGGCTTGCTGCAACGACTTCACGGCACCGGGACGTTCGAGATTCCCGCGAGCGACCGCTTTGACGTTGGTGAAATGCCCCTGGATGCCGGCCTGGTCGATGGTCTTGCTGCGATCTCCCTTTTCGTTCTGAAAGATCAGTAGCGGCGAGCCTTCGCTGAGCGTCTCGACGACCTCCAGCCAGAACTTAAAACCTTCGTCATGAATGGTCTTGTCGTCTTTGCGCGTGTCGTCGACGAGCAGGTAGAGCGAGTTCTTGGTGAGGAAGAACTGGTGCGTGGAGTGATAGATCTGCTGTCCGCCGAAGTCCCACACATTCAGCCGAAACGGCTGGCCGTGGTTGCCGACGAAGTCATGCCGATGGATGTCGATGCCGCGGGTCGTTTCGTCTTCTTTGGGGAGTTCGCGATCGGGCTGATACAGCCGCCGCAACAGGCTGGTCTTCCCCGCGCCCCCTTCGCCCAGGATCAGCACTTTGGCTTCGTAGAGGTAGTCCTCGCCCTGAGCCGCCAGTTCGCGGAAGTAGTTCCTCACGGCCTCGGGGCCTTGCCGAGCAATCTCGACCGTCGGCCGCACCAACGGACAGTCTTCGACATTCAAGCCGTCCTCGTCACTCCAGTGTTTCCAACGCACCGGCCATCCGTCGGCGATCCGATCGGCAAACGGCCCGAGATCGGACACCGACGTTTGCGACACATTGAGCTGCCGCAGCGCGGGCAAGCCAGCCAGCGGCCCGATGTCGCGAACGTCCTTGTTTTCCGTGATCGACACTCGCGTCAGATTCCGCAGACACTGCCCGAGGACGTCGATCGTCGCTTGCCCTACTTGATTATTGTTGAGCCACAGTCTTTGAAGTTGTGTCAGGTGCTCCGAAATCGCGCGGGCTCCGGCGTCGCCGATCTTGTTGAAGCCAACGTTGAGCGAAGTGAGCTGGGTCAGGTGCTCCGCAATCGCGCGGGCTCCGGCTTCGCCGATGTTGTTGCTGCTAACCTCGAGCGAAGTGAGTTGGGTGAAATGCTCCGCAATCGCGCGGGCTCCGGCTTCGCCGATGTTGTTGCTGCTAACATTGAGCGAAGTGAGCTGGGTGAGGTGCTCCGCAATCGCGCGGGCTCCGGCTTCGCCGATGTTGTTGCCGTAAACATCGAGCGAAGTGAGCTGGGTCAGGTGCTCCGCAATCGCGCTGGATCCGGCGTCGCCGATGTTGTTGCCGCCAACGTCGAGCGAAGTGAGCTGGGTCAGGTGCTCCGCAATCTCGCTGGATCCGGCGTCGCCGATCACGCTTAGCGCAACATCGAGCGAAGAG
>JAPLNJ010000601.1 GCA_026692885.1 Planctomycetota bacterium
AGCTCACCTTGCTGGGCAAGCCCCTGGAGGTGCTGTATGGGGACGGGTCCGGCGGGGCCAGCACGGTCCAGACGCTCGACGAGACCAGCCTGACGGAATCGCAACGGGAATTTGTGGACCCCTCGCTCGAGCCGCTCGAAGTCAGCCTCCCCTCTCTGGACCTCGATGCTCTGCTGCACCGTGCGGGCGTGGCGGAGCGGCCGGCGGACTATTGGAAGTCCTCCATCAAGGTCGATTTGAACGGGTCGCTGACCCAGATCAAGAACCAGTTGCTCAAGGTGCTTCAGGTCATCCCCGCCCAGGTCCATCTCTATGACCCCGCGCTGCAGCTCAGCGTGCTAGGCTTTGGATTAAATCAAAAGCTGCCGATCAGCTCGGTCATCGACCCGCTGACTGATATTTTCGGCTCCGATGACGATGACGACGGTAAGGGCAGCTATCTCAGCTTCAACCTGGCGGACGTGCTCCCCACGGATGCGGCGGGCGGGTTGTTGAGCTATTTCCTGGATCTGGACGGGGTGCTCCCGCTGACCATCCCGGACATCAACTTGGGGGATGTCACGCCCGCCGCGCTGGAACCGCATCGGGAGATGTTCTCCCAGGTCATGACAGCGCTCACGGACCTGGGCTTCGACCTGCCGCTGAAGAAACTGCCGGAGGAAGGCACCACAGAACTGCCGACGGACACCGCTGGCGGCGCCGAGCAGGTGGGAGCGAGCACGCCGAGCCAGTCCGCAGAACAGTACGTGGACATCAAGGTCAGTTCCGCCGGAGACGCTCCGCAGACGTTCACCCTGAGCCTGGGCGACAAAACTACCGCGCCGATTCCGGTATTGCCGGTCGGCATCGCCGTGGACGAGCAGCAACGCCTGACGATCCTGCACCGGGATAGCGACTTCGGTAAGCCGTACCTGCTGAAGCTGGCGGACGGGCGGCAGACGGAGATGACGCTCGCGGGCACTCCGGCAGCCAATGCGCTGGCGATCGGCGCGGCCCTCAACGCCTGGTTCGGCGCGGGCCATGTCACCGTGACCTTTGACGCAGCTTCCACGGTGGGCTGGCGTTTCGACATCGATTTCACCGGAACGTCGGCCGGCACCGATGTACCCCAGATCTCCGGCGGCAGGAAGCCGACCTCCGGTTTCCTGGCGATCCGCTCCGAGACGGTGCGTCAGGGCAGCGCGGGCGACAGCGTCGACGACCAGGCGGCGGCCATCCAGGCGGCCTTGGAGGCCGCACTGGGGGCCGGTTCCGTCACGGTGACGGCCGGTGCAGTGCAGGCCGGGTCGGGGCAGCGGTATGGAATTGCCTTTCAGGGGGACTACGGCAGCACGGCGGTCGAGCAATTCCAGGCGGCGACCGATTCCACGGGGCTGGAGGTGGCCACGGGCACCGTGTCCGAGGGGGCGGAAGCCCAGGGGGGGACCTTTCAGCTGACGGCTCCCGCGGCCGCAACCCCTCCGGCTGGCACAACCCCTCCGGCGGGCCCAGAAACCTTCAATATCGTGGTCACGATGGATGACGTGGAGTACACCGCGGACGGCGTCGCCAAGACGGTCTCGGAGCAGGAACTGGCCGCGGCCATTCTCGGCGCCGTTTCGGCCAGTGCGGTCCGGTTGGATGCAGACGGGATCGAGGTCACCGTGGCCAAGGGCACGGCGGAAGGCACTTGGACCGCGACGTTCGGCGGGGCGATCGAGGGCCGCTGCATCACGCAACTGAACTTGGTCGGCGCCGGCTCCGCGGTCGAGGCGCCGGCGGCGACGGGTGCCAAGGCGGCGGGCGCGATTATCGCGCGCAACGATGTGCGTGCCTCGGCTAACGCGTACATCCAGTATGCCAACATCGAGGCGGGATCGGTGCGGGTCGAGGTCTCCGAAGCGGCGACCATCCACGCCACGCTGGAAGCCACGGCGACCGCCACGGGCGGCGGTGGGTCCGGGCTGGCGGCGGGCGGGATCATCGCCACCAATTTGATTCTGGGCGAGGCACACGCCGACATCCGCGACAGTCAGATCGTCACCACGAGCGGGGATGTGGAAGCGGTGGGGTCCAACACCTCCGACATTCTCGCCCGCAACATCAGCTCGATGACCTCGGACGGGACCGCAGTGGGCGCGACCCTGGCCTTCAACACGGTCGGCTGGGAGGCGGAGAACATCCTGTTCCAGGCCATCGATGCCCTGGTGGGTTCGCAGCTGGGCACTGAGCAGCCGGCCGTGGTCGAGGCCGGCATTTACGGCACCCCCATCACCGCCGCCGGTGCGATTAACGTAACGGCCTCGTCCCAGGCCCGCATCCGCTCCTTGATTTCCAATGCCACCAGCTCCGAAGTGGCCTCGGGTGGTGCGGCGGGGGGGATCGGCGGGGCCGGCGGCGGCAGTAGCCCGTCCGCGGTCTCCGTCGGGTTCGTACTCGCCAGCAACATGGTGAGCAGTGGCCCGCAGGCCTCACTGACGGGCACGGGGCTGGTCCAGAGTCTGGACGGCGGTCTGACCGTGAAGTCCGTGGATGACGCGAGCATTCTTTCCAAGGTGGATCTCGCCACGACGGCGGGCGGGGAGAGCGAACTGGTCAAGGGATTGCGGGCGCTGGTCAGTTTCTTCGGGCAGACGTATACGGATCGTTCCGGCACGCAACAGGTGGCGCCCGGAGATCGCATCCGCATCGGCTCGGGCGGCTACACCATCTTTGACCGGCCGGCCGAGATGAACAAGGGTGACCGGGTCGTGCTCGATTGGGATACCGGCGGCGGCGAGGCGGGTTCCATTTACGAGTATATCGGCGCGGACTCGCTGACGGATGTCCGCCTGGACTTGCAGGACTACACCGACACGGCCTTGTGGAGGCGCGTCCAGGGCGATTCCAGCAAGGTGTACGTCTATAAGGGCTTGTCATCGACCTCGATCGACCTGTCCACCGCGGACTTTACCAACGGCAGCCGCTGGTGGGCGTTGAATCTGGATTCCATGGTCGAGTGGGCGGCGACAGCGCTCGATGCGGTCAGCGGCTCCGACGACAAGGGCACCGGTTTCGGCGGCCTGGTGGTGCGCAACGACGTGCGCAGCGCTGGAGCGAGCGAAGTCGCGGGGCCGACGCTCGAGATTGCCGGCGCCGTGCAGATCGTCGCGACGGAATCCACGATGATTCTGGCCGAGGATAACAGCGTGGTCTCGGCCAGCAGCATCGGGATTAACGTGGTGATTGCCACCAATACCGTGCTCTGCGGGGCACAGGCCTGGCTGCAGGACAGCTCCCTCACGACCACGAACGGGGGCGACGTGCTCGTGGATGCCGACAACACGGCCTTCATCCTGGCGGTGGTGGACAGTCAGGTGCAGGCTTCGATCTCGGTGGGCGTGACGCTGGCCTTCAATACGATCGGGTACGCACCGCAAAACCTGCTGTATAACGTGCTAGACGGTCTGTTCGGCACGGGCTTGGGCTCGACCGACACGGTCCAGACCCATGCCGGGATCGAGAACACGCCGGTCACGGCCGGCGGGCAACTGTCCGTGTTGGCCGACTGGAACGGGCACGTTTACGCCAGCATTGCCAGCGCGGCCCTGGCCCTGGACCTGAGTCTGACGTCCACCGGGGGCGGGGTCGAGGGCCAGTCCGCGATTTCCGTGGCGCCCGTGATTGCCATGCAGAAGATCAGCGCCGATGTGCAGGCCTTGATCGACCAGGCGCAGGACGTGACGGCCCAGGACGCGATCCTCGTCCAGGCCCGCGGACTCACCCGGATCGATGCCGACGTGCAGGCCAGCGCCGTCTCGATCGCGGCCGGCAAGAGCGGCGACTCGAAGTCGGTCTCCATCGGTCTGAGCGTCGCTCGCAACGTGGTGGACAATGTGATTGACGCTTCGATCCAGGGCGCGTTGGGCGCGCCACCTGCGGACATCCGTTCCCAGGCCGGCAGCATTCGTATCCTGGTCGAACGCAGCTCGACGATCATGTCCCGCGGCACCGCCACCGCCATCGCCGTGGCGGCCAGCACTTCCGGGGGCTCCACGGCGGTCGCCGGTGGTGGCACCCTGGCGTTCAACCGGATTAGGGGCACGGCCAACGCCTTCGCGCAGGCGGTCTCGCTGACGACGGTCGGCGCCGACGGAGACGTCGAGATCCGGACGACGGATGACTCCCTGATCGATGCCTACCTGCGGTCCGTGGCCCTAGCGGTATCCGTGGGGTTGGGGGCGAAATCCAGCCCGGCGGTAGCCCTCGGGTTGTCGCTCGCCGTCAATCAGATCGGTTGGAGTGGGACCACCGACAGTGCGAAATACACCAGCGAGAGCGATCCCGAAAAGCTGCTCAAGAACGACACCGTGAAGGTGGTGGACGGTCCCTTGTTGGGCAATATCTACGAGTACCTCGGGCCGGACATCACGGAGCAGGCTAACATCAAGCTGGGCGCGCAGAATTACTCTGACAGCAGCACCTGGCGGCAAGTCAATCTCGCTTTGTCGGTCGCGCAAGTCAAAGCCTATCTCGCAAACTGCACCGTTACCGCCGCCGGTTCGCTGAGGCTGGACGCCCGGTCCAACGCCGAAATCGACGCCACCGTGCTGGCCGGCGCGGCGGCTGTGGCCGCCAGCGGCAAGACGGGCGTCGCGGTCAGCGTGGCCGGCGTGTATGCCGACAACGACATCCAAACCCAGGTTCAAGCGTACATCGACGGCAGCGACGGAATCCAGGCGGCCAGCCTGGCGATTGCCGCGACCGATGGTTCCAGCATCGAAGCCACCGCCGGGGCCGCTTCGGTGGCCGCTTCCCTGGCGGGCACCACCAGTGTGGCGATCAGCATCGGCTTGTCGCTGGCCTTCAACAACATCGACGTCGATGTGAATGCCTACTTGGCCAACGCCGCGCACGTCAACACGTCCGGCAAGGTCAGCGTGTCCGCGGCTTCCCAAGGCCACACGCTGTTTGATTTGAGTTTGGCGAACCTGGGGATTTCGGCCGGCGACCTCACGGATGCCGCAGAGACGGAAAGCGACGACAAGAGCACGACCGATGTAGACGAAGCCACGGTGGACACCGCGGCCGACGCGGCCGTGCTGGACAAGATCGCCAAGGCGTTTGCTGCCCAGGACGAATCCCTGGACGGTTTCGAAGCGGTCGCCAGCCACTGGGATTTTACCGACGCGAATGGCTCGCACGAGATTTCGACCGGACAACGCGTGAAATTGGCTGCCGACTACCCCTACGGCGGCACCGGCGGGCGGATCTACGAGTACCTGGGAACGAAGCAGACACTCGATCTCCGCGCCGCGGACTACAGCGACACGCAGACTTGGAAAGTCGTCATCCCAGAACTCAAAATCTCGGTGTTAGACCAAGGGCACCAGTGGTTGGTAGTGTCCGGCGACGGGACGGCATACACGCTGACCTTGGTGGCCGTTGGCGGCGACACGCTGACGGTAGCGAGGACGAACATCAATGCGATCTCGGCCGCGGCTTCGCTCGGCGTGGCCCTCGGCGGTTCGTCCGCCCCGGCGATCAGTGGCGCGGGCGCCGTCGCGATCAACTCGATCCAATCGAAAGCGGCGGCGCACATCGATCACAGCACGATCACGGCCGGCGCGGATGTGACGGTCGCGGCGGCGACATCCTCGATCATCAATGCGACCGTGGTTGCCGCTTCGTTGGCGGTCGGTGTCGGCGGCAGCAATGGCGTGGGGGTGTCGATCGGCATCGCGGTCGCGCGCAACCTGATCGGAGAGGTAGTCGACGGCGTGCCTACGGCCGGAGCGCTGGCGTACCTGCACGACACGGCGGTCCACACGCCGGGCGCCTTGTCCATTACGGCGATGGCCGCGGGGAGTGTCGATGCGCTGGTGTTCTCGGCCTCGATGGCAGTCGCGGCGGGCGGCAGTAATGGCATTGGAGCGGCCGGCTCGGGCGTCTGGGCCGAAAATCGCATCGACACGCTCGTGGATGCCGGAATCGACGGCACTCGGGGCAGCGGCGTCGTGGCAGGGTCTTTGTTGATCGAGGCGCACAACCGCTCGCTGATCTCGTCCTTTGGCGGCGCTGCGTCGCTCGCGGTAGGCCTGGGCGGCTCGAATGGCGTGGCGATTGCCCTGGGCGTGGCGCTGGCCAAGAACACGATCGACAGCGCAGTCGACGCCTACCTCCGTAACGCTGGCCAAGGCGTCACGACCACAACGGGCGACATCGTAATCGACGCTCAGAACACGGCGGCCATCTACGCGATCTCGGCGGCGGCCTCGCTGGCGGCGGGCTTCGGTGGTTCGATGGGTGTGGCGGTCAGCGGCGCCGGCGCCCTGGCCAGCAACTCGATCTACGGCGGGACCAGGGCGTACCTCGAAAACAGCCTGGTGGTCAGCGCCGGCAAGCTGGACGTCGACGCCAGCGACAGCTCGGCGATCAAGGCCCTAATCGCCGCGGTTTCCGTCGCCATTGGCGCCGGCGGCACGGCGGGTGTGGGCGTGTCCATCGGGTTCTCGATGGCCCGCAATTTCATCGGCTGGGGCGGCGGTGGCAGCTCGGCCGACTACACCTCGGACTTGATTCTCGGCAAACTGGAAACCGGCAAGACGGTGCGCATCACCACCGGCCCGCGGCAAGGCGATGTCTACAAGTATCTCGGCGCCACTCTGATCGACGGCGACCCGAACGAAGCCGGGGAGCAGCCGATCGATTTGGCCAACCAGAACTTCCAGGACGACAGCCTGTGGCAGCAGCTGAGTCTGGTCGCGACGCCCGGCCAGGTGCTGGCGTACAGCCAAGACTCCAGCCTGACCGTCCACGGCGCGCTGACGCTGGACGCCAAGGCCAGTCAGACCATCGACGCCATGGTGGTCGCCGCTTCGGTGGCCCTGGCGGCGGGCGGCACCGCGGGTGTCGGCCTGAGCGGGGCCGGCGTGTACGCGCAGAACAAGATCGACACCGACGTGAAAGCCTACATTTTGGGCGACGGGGCCGGCGGGATCCATGCAGGTTCGGTGCAGGTGACGGCGGACAACGGAGCCGGGATCTCGGCCATCGCCGGTGCTGCCTCGGTGGCCGCATCCGTCGGCGGCGCGGCGGGCGTGTCGCTGTCGATCGGCCTGGCCATGGCCTTCAACGAGATCAGCGGCGACACGGCGGCTTACATCCAGAACGCCGACTCCGGCGTCACAACGACCAGCGGCGACGTCACGGTGGCGGCCACGGCTCAAGGGCGGCCCGTGTTCCAGCAGACCTTCACCACGTTGGGCTTGACCGCGGATGATCTGGACGACGCGGCCACCGCCGATTCCGATAGCTCGAAGACCACCACGGTCAACGAGGCGAACCAGGATGCGAAGGACGACCAGGAGATTCTGGCCAAGTTGCGGGCGGCGTTCGCGTCCCACGACTACTCGCTGGCCGTCGCCGATTCGGTGGCCACCGCCGCCCAGTTCACGACGGTGGACGGCTACCAGGACTTGCGCGAAGGCACCACAGTCAAGCTGTCGTCGGCCTACAGCCACGGCGGACTGGCGGGGCGGGTCTACCGTTACATCGGCCTGGTCCAGGATCAAGTGCCACTGGGCTCGCAGGACTATACCGATCCCGCCAAGTGGCTGCTGCTGGACAAGCTGAAGCTCTCGCAGCTGGTCGCGGGCAGCAGTTGGACGCTGTTAGCCCCGGACGGCGCGACGTTCATCCTGACCAAGGACGGCGCTTCCTTGAGCGTCTCGCAGAGCATGATCAACGTCGTGTCGGCAGCCGCTTCGTTGGCCGCCGGCTTTGGCGGGGCGGCCGGCGTGGCCATCAGCGGTGCCGGCGCGGTGTCCCAAAACGTGGTCCTGACGCATACCAAGGCCTTTGTCGAGAACAGCACGGTCACCAGCGCCGGGGACGTGGCGCTGCACGCCACCAGCCAGTCGCTGATCACCTCGATCGTCGCGGCGGCCTCCCTGGCGGTCGGTGGCGGCGGCGCGGCCGGCGTGGGCGTGTCCATCGGCGTCGCCGTCGCTCGCAACTTCATCGGCTGCACCCCGGACAACGGCAAGCCGCGGGCCGCTTTGCTGGCCTACGTGAAGAACTCCCGCGTGCAGGCGGCCGCGGACTTGACCCTGAGCGCATTGGCCCAACAGACCATCCACTCGCTGGTCTTTGCCGGCTCGGCGGCCCTGGCTGCGGGCGGCGCTGCGGGCGTGGCCGCCAGCGGATCGGGCGTGTACGCCGAGAACAAGATTGCGATGGACGTCAAGGCCTACATCGACGGGGATTCGCTCGTCGGCAGCCCGACGGGCGGGATCGGAGCGGGGCAGGTGACCTTGACGGCCCAGGACCAGTCGCAGATCTCTTCCACCGCCGCCGCCGTGTCCTTGGCTGCCTCGGTGGGCGGGGCGGCGGGCGTGTCGATCTCGGTCGGCGTGGCCTTGGCCCGGAACACGATCGACAACGCGGTGGATGCTTTCATTGTCAACGCCGATCAGGGGCTGACTCTCAGCGGCGGCGGCAAGCTCACGGTGCAAAGTACGGAACAAGCCTCGATCCACGTGATCGCGGCGGCGGCCTCGCTGGCCGCGGGCTTCGGCGGCGCGGCGGGCGTGGCGGTCAGCGGTGCCGGTGCCGACGCTTCGAACGTGATCCTCGGCAGGGCCCTGGCGTATGTCCAAGACAGCGTGGTGAGCGGCGCCGGCCAGGTCGATATCGACGCGCTGAATCAGGCGACCATCCGGGCCTTGATTGTGTCCGCTTCGGTCGCCGTGGCCGGCGGCGGGGCGGTGGGCGTGGGGGCCTCGATTGGCGTCGCTCTGGCCCGCAACTTTATCGGCTACAATCCCAATCCGGCAGCCGACTTTACCTACACGACCAACGATGTGCCGGTGCATGTCAATCCGGGGGAAACGGTCAAGATCCTGCAGGGCGCCCGGGCCGGGGATGTGTATCAGTACATTGGCGACCAGCCGCTGGATTCGGTCTACTACACGGAAGTCGTCCACGACCAAACCGAAGTGGTCAAGTACATCAACGGGCAGTACATGCTCTTCAAGTACATCGGCACAACCGGCGTTGTCCGCCTGGATGGAATCGACTTCGACGACAAGAGCAAGTGGGATTTCCAGAGAGAACTTCCCCCCTACAGCGTGTACGAGCAATACTGGCGGCAAGTTTATGGCCTGACCGCCAAGACGGGCGTCGAGCTCAAGCACGACTCGAGCGAAATCCTGAATCCGACCGACGGGCAGTTGTACCAGTGGCAAGGTCCCGACAACGTCGTCAATCTGCAGGAGGCGGACTTCAGCCAGACCACCTTATGGAAGTCGCTCGGCAAGTACCAGTCCTTCACCGACTACGCCGCCTGGTATCGCCAGCAAAAGGGTCTGACCACCGAGACCGGCATCGAAGTCAAGCACGACGAAACCATCGTCCGGGACGCCACGGCGAACAAGCTGTACAAATACGTCGGCAGCGACGCCGTCATCGTCCTGAAGAACGCGACTTTCAGTGACACGAGCAAGTGGCAGTTCATCAGCAACCTTGTCCCGTTCAGCCAAGCGGGCACGACCTTCAGGGAATCGCACAGCCAGTACACCGACAAATTCTTTAAGGGCGATGCCAGCGGTATTGGCGTTAGTGGGAGTGGCGACTGGTGGGGCCAGGACGGGAAGAAGAACTACAATAGCACGGACAGCGGGGACGGGCTGACGGCGGACGCGCGGAAGGTCCTGAGCCCTTCGACAAATAGCGGCAAGTACGCCAAGTTCCAGAACCTGAGCCCGGACTGGTGGAACCCGCAGGACAGCAACCACCACCGGAGCACCGAGTTGGGGGACGGGCTGACCAAACTGGTCCGGGACTGGCTGAAGCCCGACAAGAATCGCGGCAAGTACTTCGACCACGTCAGCACCAGCCTCTGGAGCGGCCCCGTGCCGGTCTGGTGGATACCCAACGGCAAGGACCACGTCCTGGCGGTGACCGGCAAGTACCTCCTGCAGCAAGACTACGCGGACCCCACGCTCTGGCAGCAGGTCAACCTGACGCCGCTGGCCGCCGGCGTGCAGGCCTACTTGAAAAATTCGAGCGTGGTCGCGTCCGGGCAGTTGAGTCTGGACGCCAAGGCCCAGCAGAAGATCGATGCCATCGTGTTTGCCGGAGCGGTCTCCGTGTCCGGCGCCGGGGCCGTCGCCGTCAGCCTGAGCGGGGCCGGCGCGAGTGTGAAAAACACGATCAAGATGGACGTGAAGGCGTTCATCGACGGCGCGGGAGCCACGGGCATCCGGGCCGGTTCCATCCTGGTGCAGGCCGACGACGGGTCCAGCATCCGGGCCATCGTCGGTGCCGCGTCCATCGCCGCTTCGGCGGCCGGGGCGGTGGGGGGGGCGATCGCGATCGGCGTGGCGCTGGCCACCAACGAGGTCAGCAACCACGTCGACGCCTACATCGCCAACGCCAGCCACGTCACGACCACGGCCGGCGGGGTGACGGTCACGGCCCTGTCGGGCGGGTTGACGCTGTTCTCGCTGTCCGCCTCGCTGGCCGGCTTGAGCCCAGCCGATCTGGACAACGCCACCACCGCCGCTCAGGACAAGTCGGACACCGACGTGGATGAAGCCGCAGTCGACGCGACCGGCGACAAGGCGACGTTGGCGGCGCTGGTCGCGGCCTTCGCGGCCCAGGGCGAAAAGCTGAAGGGCGAGGTCCGCCTGACGCCGGTCAGCGAGGGCACCGTGTGGTTGCTGGTGGTCGAGGACGGCGGGTCCTATTACCTCCGCAAGACCGGTAGCGAGGGCGCCTTCCGTTACGAGGTGTCCCGCAGCACGATCGACGCCATGTCGGTGGCGGCCGCGCTCAGCGTCGGAATTGGCGGGGGCCTGGGCGTGGCCATCAGCGGCGCCGGCGCGGTGGCCAAGAACGTGGTGCTCTCGGACACCAACGCGACCATCTCCAACAGCACGCTGACGGTGGCCGGCGACGTCTCCTTGACCGCCACCAGCACCTCCGAGGTTACGGCCGTGGTGGGCGCCGTCGCCGTCGCGGTGGGCCTGGGGCTGGGCGGCGGAGTGGGGATCGCGATCGGCGTCTCGATCGCGGAGAACCAGATCGGCTACGGCGGCGACGACCCGACGTTGCGGACCGGCGTCCGGGCGCAGATCATCGATTCCAGCATCACCGCCAGCGGCGATCTGACTGCCACGGCCTCCGGCAGCGAAACGATCAACGCCACGGTGCTGGCCGGAGCGGTGGCCCTGGGCGCCGCCGTGGCCGTGGGGATCGGGGCCGCGGGCACCGGCGTCCGCGCGGAGAACCAGATCACCACCGACATCGTGGCCTGCATCAACGGCGACGGCAGCGGCGGCATTTCCGCGGACAGCGTGCTGTTGGCGGCCCATGACAAGTCGACGATCAAAGCCTTTGCGGGCGCCGCCTCCTTGGCCGCCTCGTTGGGTCTCTTCGGCGGTTTTTCCGTGGCGATCGGCGTTTCGCTGGCTCAGAACCGAATCGACAATGGAGCCCAGGCCTATATCCGGAACGCGGATCAAGGCGTGACCGCGACCACGGGGGACGTCTCCTTGCAGGCCGAGGACGTGGCCACGATCCACGCCACTGCCGCGGCCGTTACGGTCGCCGCCGGGCTGGGGCTGGTCGGAATCTCGCTCAGCGGCGCGGGGGCGGACGCTTTGAACATCGTGTTGAGCGGTGCCCAAGCCTATTTCGAGCACAGCACGGTGCAGGCGGCAGAGGACGTCGTGGCCGACGCTTCCAATACCTCGCTGATCGACGCCTTGATCGCGACCGCCGCCGTCGGCGTGGGCGCGGGCGGCGTGGGCTTGGGGGCTTCCGTGGGCGTCGCTTTGGCCCGCAACTTCATCGGCTACGATCCGCACGGCACGCTGGCCTTCGATTACGTGAGCGACAAGAACGATCCCTCGACCATCACCACGGGCAAAAAGATCAAGCTCGCCTCGGGCGGCGGAGCCCGCTCCGGCGACGTGTACGAGTACTTGGGTACGGACACGTTGAGCCGCAAGAAAACGAGTGTCAAGCACGACAGCACGGAAGTGCGGGACGTGGATACGGACCGGCTGTACCGCTACCTGGGCAGCAACGCCGAGCTTGTCTTGGCGGACGAAGATTTCAGCGTCACCAGCCGTTGGGAGTATATCGGCAGCCTCCAGCCGTACAACGCCGCGGACAAAGACTCGCAGGACTTTATTCTGACCCCCGTCGCGGGCGGCGACTTGAAGAAGTGGACGGTGGGTGACGACAAACTCAACAGCTGGGACGGGAACTTCCTGCTCCAGCAAGACTACGCGAACACGAAGTTGTGGCGGCAGGTGCTGGGGGCGATCCCGACCCCCGTCAAAGCCTATGCGTTGGGTTCCACCATCGACGCCGGCCAGGACCTGGTGTTCAAATCATTTTCGAAACCAACGATCGACGCGACGGTGCTCTCCGGATCGGTGGCGATCTCCGGTGGTTTCCTGGCGATCGCCATCAGCGGTGCCGGGGCCAGCACGAACAACGGCATCGATACGGACGTGCGGGCCTATATTGATGGCGAGAACGGGGCGCACGTCGCGGCTGGCAGGGACCTGAGTCTGACGGCCCAGGACCTGTCGAGCATCAACGCCCAGGCGTTGGCAGGCTCGGTCGCCGTATCGTTCGGTCTCTACGCGTCATCCGTCGCCTTGGCCACGACGAGTGGCAACAACGTCATTGACGGCCAGATTCTGGCCCGCGTGGACCGTGCCAACGTCACGACCACGGGCAAGCTGACGGTGGAGGCCAAGAATGCGGCCTTGATCGAGGCCTCCTCGGCGGCCATCGCGATCGCCGCCAGCTACGGTTTCAGCTTCACCATGAGCGGCGGCGGCGCCCGGTCGGTGGCGACCGTGACGACCACGACCGCCGCCGGGATCGACGCGAGTACCCTGACCGTGGGAAGCGATTTGACCGTGCACGCGGACAACAGCGCGGCGGTGACCAGCGAGGTCAAGGCCACCGCGGTCAGCATCGGCCTGATTGCGGCGGCGAAAACGGGCTCGGTCAGCGAAGCCACGGTCACGCCCAATGTCTCGGCCCGGTTGGACAATTCCACCGTCAGCGCGAAGGCGATCAACGTCAAGGCGGAGAGCGGCATCGTGGGCACGACGGACTCCGTCGGGCTGACCGTCAGCACGGGCGTGTCGGTGGGAGCTTCGTCGGCCAAGCTGACAGCGGCCGGGACGGTCACGGCCGGGGTCGGCACCGGGACCTCCGTGACGGCGACGGAACTGCACGTCACGGCCAGCGGGACGGAAGTCTTGTTGGCGGAGAGCCAGGCCAGCAGCGGGGGTTTGTGGTACAGCGATGCCGGCACCACCGCGACGGTAAACGACAGCCGGGCCGTCCAGGCGGCGCTGGGTGCCGGGGTCACCGTCCAGGTCACGACGTTCGAGATGCGCGCCTCGCACGATCCGGACGTCGACGTCAAGGCCGACGCCACCGCTTACGGCCTGGCCGCCGGAACGGGTGCCGCCGCCAGCGTCACGCTGAGCGGAAACGTCGCCGTCGACGTCGGTCCGGGCGCCGTGGTGAAAGCCGACAACGTCGTCCTGAGTGCGGCCAACAAAGCCACCAAGGATCGCTACTCCAACGATGCCAATCTGCGATCCGGTTCCGCCGGCTTGGCCAACGTCTCCGAGTTGAAGAGCGTGACCAGCATTGGCACCGCGACGAAGCGGTACACCGCCGCGGTTACCATCGGGGCGGGAGCCCAGCTGTTGGTCGGCGGCAGCGCGGCCAATCCCGGACGGCTGGACATCGCCTCCTCCTCCACCGTGGACGCCGTGGACAGCGTCCGCCTGGAGAGTGTGAGCGGCTTCAACATGTCCCAGGGGAAATCCGTCATCGGCGCCTACACGTCGTCCCAGGTCAACTTGACCGGCGCCACGTTGGTCAACAGCAGCGGCGACATCTATGTGACGACGCAGACCAGTTCGGACGTCAAACCGAGCGCCAATCTGTTCGCCGCCTCCGCGATCAACGGATCGAGCGGCGCTACCGCCACCGGGACGGTCGACGCCGAGAACCGGATCACCGCCACGAGCGCCAAGCTCAAGGGTGGCACGGTCAACTTGTTCAGCGGCCTGGACAAAGGCGGCGTCATGAATCTGCTGGACGGCAACGCCGACGCCCGCATCACCACAATCTCGGTGTTCTCCGGGATGACGGACCCGAAACCGAGCATGAACATTGTGGAGACCAACCAGGTCGACTTGCTGGGCACGACGACCGTGCAATCGCTGGGCAACGTCAACCTGCGCGCCAAAGAAGGGATCGGCGGCAGCAAGCGGGGTTCGATCTCGGGCGCTACCATGTCGTTCGCGCTCATCCCCTACGGCTCCACGATCGATCGAGATGGGCTGGTGACGATGAACAACCGGGTGAACATCGGCACCAACGCCCACATCGAAGCGGCGCTGAACAATCAGGCCCTGGTGTGGATCATGCCGATGTACGTGCAGGGCACAGGGGGCGTGCTCCAGCCACAGTTGGCTACAGCGCGGCTGGGAACCCCGCTGACGGAGGCCGAGAAGAAGGCGCTGGAACTCGACTCCGGGATCGCTTACGAGTACGCGCGGCTGGATTTCTCGGAGCTGACATCCACGGCCGACACGGCCGCAACCCTGACACAGCTGAAGGCGGATTTGACCGACAAGTTCTACGTGATCAAGCCGGTGGAAGTGGCTGCCCCGAAGCTCACGATCAAGAACGTGCAGAATCTGCTGCTCGCCCAGGAACAGACCATCCAAGGCTGGATCACCAGCCATTCGAACAACGCCGAGGCCGTGGCGCGCTACCAGGTCCAGTTGGACAAGGTCAAGCAGTCTCTCAAGGAACTCGGACTCACCGAGGACGTGGTGACTCCGACCGGCACCGTGACGGTGGTCAACACGAACTTCGACGCGATGTTCCTCGATCTGCCTAACGTCTACGCCGCGCCCGGCTCGATCTTTATCGTCGGTTCCGGGAACACGGACGCCGAGATCACGGCGATGTGGGGCAAGCAATTGATCGCGCGCGCCGGCGCGAAGATCGACATCTTCAACAAGAGTCCGTTCTCGATGATCGTCGAGGATGCCGAGATCCGTGATACCAGCGTGCTTCAGCCGGTCGACGGTGTGCTGACGGCCTTCCGGCCGGGTAACGTGTTCTTGAACAATAAGGATCTGACCAACCGCAATAGCACGGCGGGTGCCAGCACGATCAAGATCGTCCAGGACTCGCTCCCCGCCAGCTTCTACGGCTTATCCACCAGCTTGGCGGCGAAGTTCAACGGCCCGCAGGACATGAGCCTGGTGGGCAGCGTCGTGAATGAAGACGGCAGTGTGGTTATCCGCAACACGGGCGGCAGCATCGACGTGACGGGTGAACTGCGGGCCGGGACGGTCGATATTGTGGCCGCCGGCGACTTCAACCTGAACGTGCCGGGCTGGCAGCATATCCAGGATCCGGGGCAGTATCTGGGGGGGGCCGATTACGCAGCCGACCTCGCTCGCGTGTACAACACAGACGGCACGACCAAGACGGTGGCCTTCACGAGCATGACCAACCTGCCCCAGCTGGCGGCCGGCATCGCCAAAGAATCGCGCATCGTGGCGCAAGGCACCATCACCATCACCGCCGAATATCTCAACATCAACGGCACGCTTCAGAGCGGCGTCAATGACCTGACGTTGAACATCGACGCGACGTTCGTGCCCACCAGCAGCGTGAGCTTCTTGGATCAAAGCAGCCTGGGTGCGGCCAAGAGCGTGGAAGACCTGCGCAAGTCGGCCGCCGTCAGCCTGGTCGGGATTGACTTCGGCACGCCTGACATTCCGGTCAAGGGCTACTTCGATGCCGCCACGCAGACGATCGTGGTGCAAGACCTGAAGCCGGCGGCCGGGCAGATCACGCTGGCCGGCAAGATGATGAGCACCGGCAACGGCCACATCCTGGTCGCGGACGGCAACCCGCATATCGAGATCAACAACAAGAGCAGCTATCCCTTGGTCCTGAATCGCATCGATGAGACCAACCAACGCGCCGGTACGATCACGATCATCAACACGACGAGTCTGGGCAAGACCGTGTACACCGTGAAGAACGGCAAACTGGAAGAGGCGACGTATCAGGGCGCGAAGGTCACGGTCGACAAGAACACGAGCATCCAGTACACGGCGACCGGCAGCCCCGTCCTGCACGGCCTGGCCGACGACGTCAACTACGCTCCCCCGGCCGGCCAGTACTACGTCTGGACGGAAGGCCAGGCGTCGACCGCGGTGGAAGTCCGCAACTACGAAAAGAAGAGCTTCAATCTGATCGGCTCCGATTGGGATGCGCTGGTCGCCGACGACAGTTGGGTCGACCGAGACGTGACGTACCTCGACGCGAAACCGTTGGCGGAATCAAAATCGCTGATGCTGGCGACCGACGCGAAGTTCCCGGCGGCAGCCCTGGGCAGCGTCTATGCCCTCGCGTATGAGCGGATCAGCGACGTGAAGGTGCAGCTCACGCAAAATCTATCGCTGGTCCGGGAAGTGGCGGCCCCCAAGTACGGCACCGAGGCCGGCAGCCAAGCGTTGGTCACAGGCGACGCGGTGCGGGTGTCCATCGGCTATGACACATCGAAGGGCACCATCGGCAAGACCTACAAGTACCTTGGCTCCAATGCAACAGTGAATCTGGGGAGTCAGAACTACTTCAGCACCTCGGTGTGGCAGGAACTGATCGACTCGAACAAGGTCTACAAGTACATCGGCACCAGCGAGAAGCTGCATCTGCGTGAGCAAACCTTCACAGATACGACGAAGTGGACCTACGTCGAGACGCTGGTCGCAGCGCTCGACAGCAAGGCAAGCGCGAACATCACGCTGACCAAAGACGTCACGCAACTGCTCAATCCCAACAACTCCAAGGTCTACAAGTACATCGGCACCACCGCGTCGGTGAAGCCTGCGGATGTCGATTTCAGCGACTCCGCCAAGTGGAGTTATGACAAGGTCGGGGTCGACCCCTCCAAGTGGCAGGATAGGAAGGCGGACAAATTCGACAGCTCGTACGAGAACTACACGTTCGATAAAGATACCTGGACCACGGGCGGCGGTTGGCTACGGGAGAAGACCGTGCACACCAAGACCACGACGGTTACGGGATTGAAGGACTACTACACGCACTACCTCAAGGCGGACTACCCGATCGAAATCGGCGTCCTGCAGAGCCAGAAATTGGCCGGGCTGTTTGTGACCACGACCGGCGACCTGACCCTGTCGGGGAACATCAAGGTTACGGACGGCAGCGTGACGGCCTCCGGCAACACCACGCCGCACGGCCAGATCGTGCTGACGGCGGGCGGTTCCGTCACGACCGGGGACGGGATCGGGCTGTACGGCGCTGCGCCGACGATCTCCGCCGGCGGCAAAGTGCAAATCATGATGGAAGGCAACAAGGGCGCCGCGCAGATCACGGCGGGGGGCGACATCACGGTCACCGTCTTTTCACGCGACAACCAAAGCGGCAACCTGTTCGTCCAGAACATCGCTTCGACTGCGGGCAATGTGGTCATTCACGCCCAGCAGGGCATCACCGGTCAGAGCGACCTGCTCCACGGCACGATCACCGGTAATCGCGTCGAACTGGATGCCGCGGATGGGTTCATCAAGGTGGACTTGAACAGCAACGTCGGCGGTACCGGCGGCTTGGCCGCGCGGGCCAAGACCGGCGTGGTCATCAACGAATTGGTGGGCGACATCCTGCTGATCCGGCCGACTACCTGGGACAATCCTGCGGCGTCGGTGATCGCCACGGCGGGCAGTGTGACCTTGACCACAGTCGGCGGCTCGATTCGCGACGCCGTGTACGAGACTCCCAATACGGCCGCCGCGACCAGTCTGACGGCCGACGTGGATCTGAAGAACCAGCTGGCCGCCGCGGGCGTCTCCGATGACCGGCGGCGCTATGCTCTGTCGCCGGGCCTGATGCAGTACCT
This sequence comes from Planctomycetota bacterium, assembly GCA_026692885.1. The sequence continues at coordinate 17,960 of JAPLNJ010000601.1, forward strand.
GGTTCCGCACGCTCCGCCGATGACTGCCACGTCCGGGTCCTCGACGGAGTTCCTGAATATCTCCGGCATCGACGTGACGCTGACGGCCAACGGCGCCGCCGGGCAAGTCGGCAACGTGACCGGCGTCATCACCGTGGACTCGCCGCAGAACTTCGAAAGCTTAAGCCTGGAGCAAAAACAGGCCCTGTCCCGCGCCGGCGTAAGCGACATCATCGGCGTCAGCTACGAGCTGTACCAGTATTTGGGTTCCGCCCTGACGCTGGATCTGACCCACACCGAACTGATTCCGAACACGACGTTTGTCGAAGATCTGAGCACCGGCATCGTCTATCGCTATATGGGGACGAGCGGCCGCGCGGCGTTGGCCGGGATCGCCTACGCCACGGACACCAACTGGAGTGCCACCGACATTCTCGCCAAGGATTTCGTGCCGGACGCCACGCAACAGCGATTCCTGAGCGATTACTTGAATCGCGACCGTTTCGCCGCTGGATCGCTGTGGCGCAAGATCACGACCGACTACGTCACGGGCACCGACCGGAACACGGCTCAAACCGTCACGCTGAGCACCGGGTACAACGTGCGTGTCCGCTACAGTGCGGCGGACTACGGACTGTATCGGTATCTCGGTCCCGCAGGCTCGCTGGATCTGGCGAAGCAGGACTACAGCAACACGACGCTGTGGAACAAGATCGTCGCCGACCATGCCACCACCAGCGGGACGATCGCCTTGAAGAACGGCGAACTGGTGTCCAACCGCTTCGTGATCGAGAGCCTGACCCTGCAGGTGTGGGACGATGTCAACCTGACGGCGACCGGGCTGTTGCAGGTCCAGGCTCATGACGTGGCGATCCAGACCGACGGCTCGCTGCACATCGCTGGCGTGCAGGCGGGCGGCGACGTCCGGATCATCGCCAAGGGCGACGTGTATCTGGTTGCCAATTCCAGCATCATCGCGCGCGCTGCCGGCTCGGATATCTACGTGGAAGCCGGCGGCGTGTTCCACGCCGACCCGGGCTCCGCCATCACCTCGGGGGCTGCGTTCAACAACAGCTCGGGGACGCCAATCCCCTACATCACCGGCGAGCAGTCCACGATTTATCTGTTCTCCGGCAAAGAGATGTATGTCGCCGGCTCCGTCACCGCCAGCCGCAGCCTGACCCTGGTCATGGGTGCCAAGCAGAACGACTTCGCCGACTACTTCGATACCATCCCGGGCGTGAAGCAGTTCAGCATCGCCACCAATCCCGCGATCCTGACCAGTCTGGCAGCCGGGAACGTCTCGGACACTCTGAAACAGGCTTTTGTGGCCAACAGCCGAGCACTCAGCGGGACGGTGACGGTCCGCAGTATCGAAACGAATAAACGCTGGGCGCTGACCGATGCCGCTGGCACGCAGTACATCGTCTACGCCAACGATCCTGAGAATGACGGTGTGGTCAATTCGATTGATATTCTTGCGCCGCACGTGCTGTACGGCCACCGGGGTTTTGGCTTCCTGCTGACGGGCACCCTGACGACCCTGTCGGCGGATGCCGACGTGACAGTCAAGGGCCAGGACGACCTGCTCGTCCGGGGCAACATCAACCTGGCCGGGGCCGGCTCGGACCTCTTGCTACAGTCCAATGCCTGGGTCTATTGGGAAGGCTTCGCGAATGTCGCTGGCAATCTGAACATCTACGGCGGCGTCGAACGCAGCGGACTGCTGCTGATCGACCGCCACGGCGCTAACGCCAACGGCAGCAGCGTGTACGTCCACCCGACCTCGACGCTGGTCACTTCCGGCGCAGGGACCGCCATTAACATCTACGCCTCGCAGGACGCCGATATTCTGGGTGGCATCGCCGCCGGTGGCAGCATCGGCCCGACGGGGGTGACCTGGGCCGGTCCGGATTCGACGGTTTCCATCACGGCGGGGCAGCAAGCTTACATCGACACCGGCGTGTTGGCGGCCAAGAGTGTCTCGGTGGCGGGCGGCACGGCCGGCACGGACGACCATCGCTTGAGCGTGCTGATCACTACGGCGGGCGGCTTGACGGCGGCGGGCCTGACGTCGGACACCAGCGGCGGCTTGGTCCAGGTCACCGGCAACACGGACCTGCAGATCATGGGCAATCTGCTGTCGGGTGGTACGATGTCCCAGCAGTTCAATGCGCAGGGCCAACGCATCGGTGAAACCATCGCTTGGTCCGCGAAGAAGTCGCTGCTGCACGTCCAAGCCGGCGGGCAAGCTTGGATCGGCGGGATGACGGTCAACCAGCAGGGCGCCACGGTCGAAACGGGCGGCTACCTGCGGGCGAATGAGCGGGTCGAAATCGTCGGCGGAGCGAACCTGACCGGAGTGGGCGTCTACGTCAGCGCCGCCAGCGAAGTCATGGCCGTGAACCCGGCCGCGAGTATCTTCGTCGATTCGACAGGGGACGCCGATATCCAAGGCTGCCTGCTGGCCGGCGGGAGCATCGCGCGGGTCTACGACGCCACGGGCCAGTACCTGGGCCGCAACACCACGACCTACAACGGCGACTCGACCATCCGCATCGAAGCCGACAACCAGATTCGGATCGGGACGGATTTGAAAGCCGGCAAAAGCATCGACCTGGTGGGCGGGACACCGGTCGATTCCAGCAAACCCGGCATCTTGTTGTACGGCTCGGCGCAGATGAGTACCTGGCGGCCGAACAGCCAGATCAACTTGAACGCGCCCGGCCTGATGTCGCTCCTGGCACCGGCGCACACCCAGGAAATCAAAGCCGACAGCTTCATCGTCACGGCCGACGGCAAGCTGACCGGCGACGTGCGACTGGACGTGTGGCTGGACAAGGTTGACTTCGAAATCACTGCCAGCGTCACCGTGACGGCCGCGGCGGCGGCGGACAACCAGAGCCTCGAAGCTCTGCTGGCCGACCTGCAGACGGCGTTCAATGCGGCCGTCTGGACGGTGACGCAATCGGACAACGCGGCGCAGCACCCGGTGGGCTCGAAGTATCCGACCGTTCCGTCGAAGCCGACCGATCCGTCCGATCTGGTCACCATCAAGCTGCGGGATTCCAAGCTGCTCGTGACCAGCCCTTACCAATTCCGCCTGAACAAAACCAGCAGCAACGCCAATCTGTTGGGACTGACCTCGCTCGCGACGGCAGACGTGAACTCGTCGCTGCCATACGCGATTTACGCTCCGCAGCCGGGTTCCACCGTGAACATCGGCGCACCGGCCGGGCCGAACGGCAAGCTGACCATCGCCGGCAAGGTGCTGGCTTACTCGGGCATTGCCTTGTCGAGAGGCCCGTTGCCGGACGGATTGGACCTGGACCTGGCGGCGACCGGACGGCTGGAAACCGTGGCCGCCTCGATCGTCCTCAACCCGGGTGCCAACGCCGTGCTCCGCGGTGAGGTCCTGGCCCGCGGCACCGGGTCCGACGTGATCATCCGCGCGGCGACCTCGTTGACGCTATACGGCAACATCGAGGCCCAGCGGAACATCCTCCTCACAGCAGGCACCGTGCTCAGCCCGAACACGTTCAGTATCCAGACTTACGGCACCAGCACCATGAAGTCGCTGGGCGGCGGCGGGCAGATCCTGATTACCGGCGTGAACGACGTGTCGATCAACAGTCCGGTCGGGCCCGGCAGCGTGGCCCCGAGGTTGGTGCGACTGGCCTCGACCGCGGGCGTACTGACCGTCGAGAAGGAGTCGGGAAACGTCGCAACGGGTGCCCGCCTGGAGTTCGTTGGGCACGACGTGGACATCGCGGGCGTCGTGACCAGCACGTTCGCCACGCCGGCCGCAGACGACTACGAAGTCCTGCTCGACATTGAGGGCACCGCCCGGCTGCACGGCGATTTCAACCTGGCCGGTTCGCTGCTGGTGGACGCCGGGGAGATTTGGGTTTACGACACCGAACTGGAAGTCTTGGCATCCGGACAGCGGCTGACCTTGATTTCCGCCGACGATGTGACCTTCGGCCGCATCGCCGTGGTGTCCGGGCAGCGCATCATGCAAGGCGGGCTGGTGCGGGCCGCGAAGGCTGTCGAGGTCACTGCGGCCGGGACCGTCACGGTCAACTCGGGCGTGAAAATCATGACGTTCGAGGCCCAGAGTCGTCTGGCAATCGCAGCCCACGACGTCCAGGTCGTCGGCTCGCTGCTGGCCGGTGGCAGCCTGGACACCAACCGGGCCAGCGTGTGGACCGGGCGTGAAGCCGTGCTCAGCATCAATGCCAGCGGCAGTGTGAGTCTGGGCGGACTCGGCGTCGACGGAACAGGCCTCGACGTGGTTGGCGGCGGGACGGTGCAGGGCACCGGCCGTGTCGAAGTGAACGGCAATCTGACGATGAATGGCGCGAGCACGATTCGGGCGGATGCCACCGGCGGCGGGGTGCTGACCTACTTCGCCCCCGGCCGCGTGTTGGTCACCGCCACGGGCGACGTGCAGTTGGCGGGCCTGGTCGAGGCCATGAATCCCGGCGCCACCCTGACTGTGACCGCGGCGGGGCGGCTGCTGGTGGATGGTTTGGTGCGTGCCCAGACCCACGTATCGTTGACCGGCGGCACACACACTTCCGGCACCTCCGCCGTGGGCCTGCTGCTGCTGCCCCTGGTCCTGGGCGCCAATAATGTGCTCGTTTCGGGTGGCGTGGTGACGACGGCGACTGGCGGCACGATCGACGTCGTGGCCACCGAGAGCGTGGTGATCTCCGGCGCGTTGGGCGACGTGGACAGTCTCAGCGACGGGACGCTGTTGCCGCACGCGACGACGGTCACCGCCACGTCGCTAGCCGGCGACGTGACGGTGGGGGGCCGGGTCGAGGCTCGCAACGCCATTGAGTTGACAGGCCCGAACGTGAACGTCCTGAATGGCGGCACGGTGCGGACGCGCGGCGCCGATTCCCGGATCCTGCTGCGCGCCGCGGGCACAGTCTTCGTGGCTGCCGCCGCTTCCTCGTTGCCCGCCGGTTTGGTCCTGGCGCCGGATCGCGTCCACTTGCTGGCCAATGTCATCCAGCTGTACGGGCTGGTGACGACCACCGAGGCGGACAGCCGAGTGCTGTTGAACGGGGCCTCGTCCGTGAATGTGGTGGGGCAAGTGAATTCGGCCGGCGCGATCGAAGTCAACGCCGGAGTGCAGTTGACCTGGACGCTGGACAAGCTCACGTCGGGGACGCTGACGACCAGCGAGTTGAACGTCCTGGGCCAAGTCAACCTGACCGGCCAGGGGCAATTGCAGGCGGTCGGAACGGTGAGCATCCACGCTGGGGCGGACGTGTTGGCCAGCGGGGACTCCCGCCTCCAATCTGGGACCAAGCTGTCGCCGCGGCCACTGATCAGCGTTGCGCCCCTGAATGTCAACGTCGCGACCGGCTACGTGAATGTGTCGGCCGGTACCATCCAGGTGCCGGAGGTGACGTGGGTCACCACCACGGTCACCGAGCAGGTCGGCATGGAAGTTGTGAAGATCGGCAACAAGTTTTTCACGATGGATGTCACGTTGCAGCAAACCGGCTACTTCAATCCTCGCGCCGCGTCCAGCAGCGTGTTCCGCGAATTCTTCGTCGAGGGCCACGATTATCAGAACAGCGCGATCAACTGGAGCGGGATCGCTTCCCTGTTCGGGATCAGCGTCGATGCACCCTCCGGTAACTACAAGGATCCCAGCTACCGGACCTTCGATCAATTGAACGACAACCAGCGGCGAGTTGTGCTGTATACCTTGGGCTACATGCCGCTGTTCGACTTCTCGTACGTGAACCCGCAGGTGCACAGCACAATCGACGGCCAACTGACCGTCCAGACGTGGACACCCGCTTGGGCCGGTGCAGCCTCCGTGGTCTGTTACGTGGACGTAGCCGGCTGGGACGACAAGTACATCCGCATGCCCGCAGGCGCGCAGGATGACGTGCTGCGCGTCGTGACCCAAGGGGCCACCCAGTACCTGAGCGGCGATCCCACCATGGACGGCAAGAACGACGGTGGGACCTGGAGTACTAGCCCCGGCGGCGGCGAATATGTGGCCACCTCCCGGAACACCGCGAACGCCCTCTATACGCAGGACAAGTCCGTCTTTAACACGAATACAAGCACCCCTGTACCGGGGCCCCTCTTCCTTGACCCCGGCGAAACCGTAGCGGCCTCCGAAACGAAAGATCTCGACAGCAGTCCAGGCCGCTGGAAAGTGACCTACGACGGCAATGGCGTGCGGAACGTTACCAGCCTTGATTGGTCCGGAACCCTCAGCCAGGACCCTGCTTGGGCCTGGACTGGTGTAACCTATCTGGGTGGCGACGGAACCGTCCCGGCGTCGCGAGTCAACGATCCCAACGGCAAAAACGTCTACGTCCCGGCAGGCTTTGTCGCGACTGGGGCATCGGTCACCAACCAGACACTCGTGGGCAGCAGCGAGAACGTTGTGGTGGGGACGCAGTCGGGGACGTACCATACGCGCTGGTATGCGATGATCGACGGGAATAGCAACATCGTCGATCGTACGGCGACAAACCGAGGCCCCGATTTCGACACTTTCGACTTGGCCAAGGCGGCAGCGGTGGCGATGGCGAGCAAAGTGGGCTGGGCGGGAAGTTCCTTCCTGGCGACTCCGCGCACGGCCGAGCAAGTGGCTCAGGTCTTCTACATCAACCATCCCTCGGAGCAGTCGTGGATCGGCGTGGTGGACGATAAGGGCGGCGGAGAGGCCGTCAGCGACTATTACTACATCCATGGCGACAAGACGCTCACCGCTGCGTTCAATGCCAAATGGAAGAGTGGCGAGCCATCCGGCTCCGCTGATGGGCAAGCCGTGGAGACGTATGGCACCAATAGCACCGAGTGGAACGATCAGTCTGTCAGCGACAATAATCACGCGGTGGTCCAGTTCGAGCCCTATCAGGACCCGACCACGAACATCACGGAACAGTTCAATAATTACCGGTATACGTGGACCTCCCGTACGTCTGCGGTCGTTGATCAGCGAATCAAGCTGCAGTACCAGTGGACCAGCAACAGCCAGGACCTGTACGGCAAGCGGGCGCGGTACGAGACCTACGATACGCAGGTCAAGGTCGTGCAGCAGAAATCCATCACACTTTGGCAGTCGGTGCCGGTGGTGGAGTCGCAGACCATCCTGACGGGCAATCGTCTTACCGACTCGGGGACGGGGCTGCCTTTCGGCGGCTTCCAGCAGACGTCGATCTCAGCCGGCAGTGGTGTGAGTATCGATGCTGGCCACCAGGTGACCCTCAAGGCCAAAGTCCAGGCCCTGGGCGGCGCGCTGACGATCCAGGCCGGAACCGACGTGCTGGTCGATGGATTGGTGCCCAGCGGCACGGTGTCGGGGACTTTGCCCGCGCCCGCCGAACTGCGGGCAGCCGATCAGATCCTGATCGCTGCGGCAGGTTCGATCAACCTGGGAGCATTTTCCCTGCTGCAAGTCTCGACCGCGACCGGGGTAGTGCGGCTGAACGCCGGCAACCAGGCCACGGTCAGCGGCACCATCGAGGCCGGGGCGCAGATCGCGATCGGCGCGGTCTCGGCAGTCACACTGGATGGCAGTCTGACGGCGGGTGACTTAGTGGACGTGTGGGCCGGGCTGGGCACCGCAGGTACCGGCGCTGTGACAGGCACGGCGTATGCCAGCCTGCTGGCGACTCACGCGGGCGGTATCGTCCGCTTGACCGCCGGCGCCAGCCACGGCGACGTGACGCTGGCCCTTTCCCGGCTGACCTCCGCCGGACGCGTCGAATTGCTGGCCCCGGCCGGACTGGTCGCCGACAGCACTGGTTTGCTCACCGCGCCGACGGTCTACGGCCGTGCCCAGTCGGGCTTCACCGGCTGCGTGGCCGGAAACTCGGTCGATATCCAACTGAGCGGCGCGGGCCACATCGGGCTGACCAGCCAAGCTGGCGTGACACTGACCAACCTCCAGACGGCCGACGGCTACATCACCGTTGACGCTGCGGGGTCGATCGACGCGGTCAGTGTCCTCACGCTGGGCGTTACGGCGGGCAACGACATCACCCTGCGCACCTATACGGTCAGCGGTACACCTGCGAATCTGACCATCGGGGACCTCACGGTGGGCAACCAAGGCGACATCACGCTGATTGTCCAGGGCAACGTGTTGGGGCTGACGGGTACGATCACTGCGGATACGCTGACCATCGATTCGCGGAACGTGACGTCCGTCAACACCAACGTCCGCCGCGTGTCGCTCAAGACCCGCATCGTCGGCGATGCGTCCATCGCGCAGCAGGGCAGTCGGCGTCTGACCGTCGTTAACACGGTGGTCATGGACGGCGCGCTGACCATCACGCACCCGCGGGGCGACGTCGTGCTGGAGAGCGTGACGCTGGCCAGCAACCGCGACGCGAACGATCTGACAGTCACTGCGGGCGGTGACATCCTGGTCGGCTGGGCCAGCGCCGGACAGTACTTCACCAAGACGGCCGACGTGCCTGTGCCGCCACTGGGCGTGGCTGCCGGCGTCACGTCGCTGGGCGATGTAATCCTGATCGCTGGCGGGCAGGTCGGCGAAATGGGCGACGATGCGGCGGTAGATCTGGTGGCCGACGAACTGTCGATCACCGCGCAGACCGGCGTCACCGGCCTGGAGGTGGCTGTCAATAAGCTCCTCAGTGTCGTGACCGCCAAAGGCTCGCTCGACTTGCACGACTACGACGGCGCAGGCGAAGTGCAACCGGGCCTAATTGTGACCGCCGCCCGCGCGCCGCTGGGTTCTGTGACCATCACGGCCGAGAACTACTTGGAAGTACAGAAGGTCGTGGCCACTGGCACTGGCGGCACCGCCCGCCTGCGCAGCGTGCTGGGCAACCTGACCGTGGTCAAGCCGGCTACCGGCTCGGCGATTGACTACACCAGCGGGATCGCGTTGGACGCGGGTGAGGCCCTGCAGTCCTACGCCTTCTTCCAAGCTCCCGACTTGATCGAGTACCGGGCCGGGGAATACTACGACTTTGACACGGCCGGCGCGTCCGACGGTGTCCCAGTGACACCTGCGTCGATCACCTCGAAAACCGTGATCCTCGAGTGTCGCTCCGGGCTGACGATCGATCAGCCGCTGACCGTCATTGCCGAACGATTCGAGCTGCAGTCGGACGCCAACATTTTCGTGAAGGCAAACATCCTGGGCACCATCGGCACCTTGGCGATGACGGCCCGCGGCACACGATCCGTGTCGGGGCAAGCTTACAACGAAGCCTCCGGCAAGGAGGAGACGATCACTAACCAGCCTTCCGGCGAGCTCAACATCCAGACTACGCAACTGGGCGGCACACGCTGGGAACTTCGGGCCAAACAGAGCGTGTACCTGGAACTACAGAACAGCTTCACGGTGGTCGGCTTCATCGGTGGGCTGAGCGGCTACAACCCGACGTCGCAGGTCACGGTCACGACGCCCGCCACCTTGTCGCTCTACGGTGGCATCATTGCTGCCGACGTGGCGAAGATCACGGCGGCCCAGATCAACTCGAACATCACCTCGATTGTCCTGGCTGCACAACTGGAGGTCTTGGCCAGTGGCAGCATCACGCTCAGCACGTCTTCGGACACGATCGTGGCCGATTCCACCGGCAGCGGCAACATCACGTTGAACGAAGCGGATGCCGTGACCCTGAAACACGTCCAGGTGGCCAACGGTGCCATCACAGTGACGGCGGGTGGCAACCTGACGGCCCAGGAAGTGGTGGCGCTGACGGACGGGAGCGGCAAGGACATCACGCTCAAGTCCAGCGGCAATATCTATGTGAATTACGTCGATGCCGGGAAACAGAGTGGCGCCCAACGTGCGGCAAGCCAGGTCACGCTGGATGCCTACGGCACGATCCTGGAGACCTCGCCTTACGACAATTGGTCCAGCACGGGCGCGACGTTCATTGATGTATTCGCTTGGAAAATCAACTTCAAACACGGCTCGGGGATGCCCACTCCCAAGTTGATCGCCAATGATGCCGACCGCGGCACGGGCAACGAGTTGGAAATCGTCTACACGGCGTCGTCAGGCGGGACGAGCGACGGCGGGACCACCATGACCGGCGGCGGTGCACCGATGTGTGACGGAGGAAGTTGCATCCTGATTATGCCGCAAGCCACCGGCAGTCCTGTGAATGTCTCCGTGACCGGCACGTTGCTGGTCTTGCAGCTGTCGACCACCTCGGGGCAATCGATCACGCTGTCGGCAGGGACGTTGATCCTGGTGGCCGATCTGAACGTGGGTTCCGGCTCTGTCAGCTTGACGACCACGGGCGAGTTGACCGCGCCGGGCCAAGTCACCGCGCAGTCGTTGACCGTGACGGCCAATAGCGTGAATGGTCCGCTGACCACGGACGTGGATACGCTGAGTTTCCACGTGACCGGCGCTGGCCAGAACCTGCAAGTGATCGAAACCGACTCGGTCAGTATCAGCTACGGGCAGATGAACGGTGGCACCGCCACAGTCCAGGCCGGGGACGCGCTGACCGTGTCCGGCTCCGTGTCGGGCGCCAGCGCCATCGCGTTGGAGAGCACCGGCAGCGGCGTGACGGTCGCGGCCAGCGGGACGCTGTCCAGTTCCGGGAGCCTCACGCTGACGGCGGGCGGCAACGGTGCCGATATTACGGTCAGCGGCACGCTCCTGGCCACCAGCGGTCCGATCACCCTGACCGCCCAGGACAACGTTTCCCTGACAGCCACCAGCCAGATCACCACGGTGACGGGGAATGTACTGGTGACGGCCGACGCCCAGGGGGGCGACGGCGGTGTCGCGATTCTGATGTCCGACGGCGCCCGCGTGAACGCGGGCACCGGTACGATCGGGTTCGCGGCGGACGGCACGATTCAGTTGTGCGGCCTAACCACGAACAATATCACCTCAGCGGCCATTCGCATCGTGACCACCTCGGGCGCTATTGTGGACGGCGGCGACAGCCGGGGCCCCGACATCCAGGCCACGGGTGCGAACGCCTGGGTCACGCTGTTGGCCGGCGCCGGCGTGGGCACCGCCAGCAACGCCCTGGACACGCAGATCGCGAATCTGGATTTGGTAAACACTGACAGCGGCGACGTGAATCTCCAGGAACTGGACGATTTGAATATTCGCCAGCTGCGACAGGGCGCGACGACCGGCACGATCCGTGTCGAAGCGCAAGGTACCATTATCCTCGTGCCGGGTGAGTCCGGCCTGCTGACCCAGTGCGTGTCGACGCAGGATGGTCTGCTGAACCTCGTCGCGCATCAGAATCTGATCGCCAACGGGACCATCATGACTGCGGATGGTGACATGAATCTGGTGGCCTACGGCGATGTGCTGTTGAGCGCCGCCAGCAAAGTGCTCAGCACGGCCGGGCACGTGCAAGTTACGGCGGACGGCGATCACACCAACACGGCCAGTGGCGGGGCGATCACGATGGCCAACGGCGCGGTGCTCGATGCCGGCAGCGGGTGGGTCGACCTGACCGCCAGCGGCAATGTCACCTTGGGCAGCGTGGTCACGACGGGCGAAGCCGCCATTACCTCGCTGTATGACCGGATCGTCGCGCAACGGCATCGGGGACGCTGGTGATTCGCTCGGTGCGTTGGAGACCCGCACGAATTCCGCTCAGACCACGTTCACCCTCTCGGCCGTCACGCAGAGCGGCGATATCCAAATTGCGAATACCGGCTCGCTGACCATCAGCGTCGTGGATGGCTTGAGCGGAGTCGTCCTGCAAGGTCCGAGCACCCACGGGTCAAGCGACAACATCGTGATCACCACGGCCAGTCCGCAGATCATCAATGCGGCCGTCGAGGATCTGGTCGGGGGCGATATCACCTTGGTCGCTCTGGGGAAGCTGAGCGCTGACGACTTGACTATCAACGCCAACGTCACGGCCACGGGGCCCTCCGGTGCCCACGGCGACATCACCCTGTACGCCGGAGACGACATCCTCTATCACGCGGGATTGATCTCCGCCTTCAACACGGGCAATGTGAATCTGTACGCGGGTGTCGACCACACGGGCGGCACGGCCCAGGCCGGCAACGGGGCTGGCGACGTGGTGATGGATAGTGGGCGAAGCATCACGTCCGGTACGGGGACCATCTCGGTCAAGGCCACGGGGAACATCGCCCTCAGTAGCTTGACCACCGGCGGTGGCTTGATCGTCAGTGCTGACGACAACACCTTCGGCCTGGCGGACGGGACCGGCGCCATCATCGACAACCTGAGCGGCGAAACGGCCAATCTCAGCGGTGCTACGGCCGAACTGCGGGCCAGCAGTGGGATCGGCGATGGCGATGAGACCTCCGACGCGGACCTGAATACGCTGCTGGGCACCCTGGCCGCCTGGACCAACTCAGGCGATATCAACCTGGACAATGACAACCTGGACGGCGACAACCTGGACGGCGACAACCTGGACAACGACGGGAACCTGATCCTGGGCACGGTGAACGGGCTCAGCGGGGTGACCATCGCCGACACGGTGGCGAACGACAGCGGCGCGGACGAGATCGCGATCCGGACCACCGGTTCGCTGACGGTCAACCAAGCCGTGCAGAACCAGGACGGCGGCCGGATCACGCTGGCGGCCGAGGGTCTGGCGGCCGGCCGGAATCTGAACGTCAACGCGGGCGTAACCGCCGCCGGCGCCAGTGCTCCGGTCACCCTGGCTGCCGGGGATTCGATTGACTTCGGTCCGGCCGGGGCGGTCAGCGCCGCGGGTACGGGCTTCGTGCTGGTCAGCGCCGGCACGGACTTCCAAGACGGGACCTGCCGGAACGGACTGGCGACCGCGAATCTCAGCATGCAGGACGGGTCGCGGATTCAATCCGATGCAGGCGCAATTACACTCCGGGCACCGGGCGATGTGTTGCTGAGCGTGGTGAACGCCGACGCAGACGCGATGGGGGTTGCGGGCGATGTGCTGATCACGGCGGACTACGCCGGCGTGCAGGGCGGCTTGCAGGATGGGGTGGGCGCCATCCGGGACAATACCGAGGCCGAGACCGCCAACATCACGGGCAACCGCCTGGCCCTGCGGGCAGCCAGCGGGATTGGCGACGGAACCGCACCCAACACGGCCGACGTCGACCTGGCGGTGACCACCCTGGCGGCCGTCACGGCTGGCGGCGACCTGCACGTCCAGGATCTGAATGGCGGCCTGACGATCGTGGCGTTCGACGGCCTGTCCGGGGTCACGATCAGCAACGGCGATGGCGCCGCGAGTGGCGCCGATGACATTACCATCCGGTCGAGTTCGTGGCTGACCGTAGCTCTCGATAACCCCGTGGTCAACAACGACGGCGGGAGTATCACGCTGGCGGCCGAGGGCAGCGACGACGCGGCCGATCTGACGATTAACGCCGATGTGCTGGCCACGGGTGGCAACGGGAACCTGCTGCTGGATGCCGGCGATGACCTGTTTGACAACCTGGGCCTGATCGCTGCGGTGAATGGTGGCAATGTGACGCTGAACGCCGGAGTGGACTTCTACGACGGCAGCCCCCGGGGCGGGAACGCCGTCGGTGATGTGACCATGGTCAGCGGCCGCGTGATCCAGTCGGGCTCCGGCAAGATCTCGGTGACGGCGACGCACGACATTGCGATCAGCCAGCTGACCACCGGCGGAGATCTTGCCGTCAGTGCGGATGATCACACCTTTGGCCGGCAGGACGGCAGCGGCCAGATCGTGGACATCCTGTCCGGTGAGGCGGCTAACCTGATCGGCAATCTGGCCACCCTGCACGCCGCTACCGGGATCGGCGCGGCCGATGACGTCGATACGCAGCTGAACACCCTGGACGCGGAGAACGACGGGCTGTGCGGCGACCTGCGCGTCACCGAACTGGCGCAGGGTGGCGAACTGGGCCTGCGTTGGCTGAGCCAATCGAATCCGGCAGGTACGGGGAACACGGAAATCGTTACCGAGGACGGTTCGCTGACGGTCCAGCCCAATCAGGCTGGGGTGAAGATCGACGGCCGAGGCACCTTGCACCTGTTTGCCGACGGCGGCGACGGCAGCCACCTGTTGATCAACGACTCGATCGTGGCTACCAGCGGCACGGTGACCTTGGAAGCCGACGAGGACGTGCGGGCCGACTACGCCGGCGGCACAGTCACCACCGGCAGCGCGAACCTGTTGATCACGGCCGACAAAGATGCCGGCGGCAAGGCCGGGACCACCAGCAACGGCACGATCCAATTCGTGGCCGGGGCCGACATCACGTCTACCAGCGGCACGATGACCTTCGCTTTTCCGGACTACGACGGCGCGTTGAACAGTAACCTCCGCAGCACCACGGGGGTCGTGACCAAGCAGGGGCTGGGGATTCTGAACCTGAACGGAAACACGAATACCTATACCGGACCGACGCAGGTGCTGGCCGGTGCGCTGTTGGTCAACGGAGCGCTCACCACCGATGGCCCGAATCCGACTCTGGCTCGCACGGCCAGCGTGACCGTGTTCAGCGGTGCGTTGTTCGGTGGCGAAGGCACCCTCGGCGGCAGCACCGGCGGACGCGACGTGCTGGTCCAGACCGGGGCCGTGTTGAATCCCGGGCGGATCGATGCGGACGGCACGCGCCGGACGGGCGCGTTGACGGTCAACGGAGACGTCACGCTCGAGGCGGGGTCCACGTTCCAGGTCCAGATCCTGGGCCTGACGGCGGGGACGCAGTACGACCAATTGGTGGTCCGTGGGCAGGTAGAATTGACCGGCGACCTGACCGGTGCCGGCGGGGCGCAGCTGGATCTGGTGGGCGGCTTTTCGCTGCCTGTGGGTGCCCTCTTCCGGCTGATCAACAACGATCAGACCGACCGGATCGACAAGCGGTTCCAGGGCCGGCCGGAAGGGCAGTTTTTCTTCTGGAACAACCAGCGTCTGTATCTCACGTACAACGCCTGGGAGGGCAGCAACGACGTGGTGCTGACCCGTCCCGGCCTGTTCGACTTCAACGCGATGCCGGTGACGACCGCAGCCAACTACGCCCCGCTGAATACGGAAGGCGTGACCAACTGGGCCCAACGCAAGACGACCTCCAACGAGGCCGGCTGGACCGCGTACACCGCCATGGCCACGAGTGTGGGCAATATTTCTGCGCCCAGTGCGTACACGCCCGTCGATCTGCTCCGGGACCTGCACTTCACCGGCACGTCCGCGACCTTCTACGTCGATGTGGTAGCCAACCAAGCGTATCAAGCCACCGTCACTTCAGGAGACTATAGCTCCGAGCACGACGCCTCGCAGTTCACCGTGTCGGGGGGTGCGGTCGGTGGGGTGACGGGCACGGCGGTCACCGCGCTGGCCCAGTTCGCGCAGCTCGTGTTGGCCCCGGTGGCGGTGGCCGATTTGGGCGCGGGCCGGGGCAGCTTGCAGACAGAAATGCGGTACGCGGGCGGCAAGAGCGGTTGGACCGCCGCGATCAACGGTCTGGAAATCTCGCCGGTGAATGCCGTGGGACGGTTCCTGATCGTCCGAGACTCGGGCGACGCCCTGTTGTCGGCCGACGGCCTGACGAGGGATCATTACACCGGCAGCGGCGCGCCACCCGACACGTTGATTACACTGACCCTGGATCGCGGATCCCTGGCTGGCAACGACGTGGACGCCTACCTGCAGGGCGTGCAATTGCGGACGGACAGCTGCGGCGCATTCGGCTTCTGGCTGCAACGGCCTGGCGGCAGCGGCGACGCCAGTGGTTGGATTACCGTGAACTTCAGCGGCTGGGAGCTGGATGGCCGGTCCACCGGCGCCGCGACGTATCGTTACGTAGAGCTCCCGGCCCCCGCCAACCTCGCGCCCCTCGTGACCGCGAGCCAAGCCCAGGTGACCGCCAGTGAAGGCAGCACCGCGGTCACCACCGGCACGTTTGTCGACCCGGACAGCGGCGACCTGGTAACGCTCACGGCCTCGGTCGGCAAGGTCACCTACTCCGCCGGAACCAGTGGCACCTGGAATTGGTCCTGGCCCACCAGCGATGGTCCGTTGGAAAGTCAGAAGGTGACCCTGACGGCCAGCGATACCCGCGACGTCCACGGCGGCGTGACCACCACCACCTTCGATTTGCTCGTCACGGACGTGGCGCCCACGCTGACGCTCAGCGGTGCCGACACGGTGCCGGAAGCGTCGCCGTACACGCTGACCCTGGGCGCGGTGAGCGATCCGGGAACGGACACAGTCCAGCAGTACCTGATCCACTGGGGGGACAACCAGACGACCACGATCACGGCGGCGGCCCTGCCCGCGAACCGGCAGCTGACGCACACCTATGCCGACGGCCCGACGGTGCCCACGCTTACGGTGGATGTGGTGGATGAAGACGGCACCCATCTGGCCGTGGCAGCTTCGGCGGTGCGGGTCAGCAATGTCGTGCCGCAAATGACTGTCAGCGGGGCCGTGCGCATCAACGAAGGCGCGTCCTACACGCTGACGCTGGGCAGCGTGACCGATCCGGGGACGGACACGGTTCAACAGTACGTGATCCACTGGGGCGACCAGTGGACGACCACCATCCCGGTGGGCGCGCTGCCGGCCAATCGTCAGGTGCCGCACACGTACGCGGATGGTTCCGCCACGCCACTGATCAGCGTGGATCTGATCGACGAAGATGGCACGTTTACGGCCGTGGCCACGCGACCGGTCATAGTCGACAACGTGGCGCCGACAATGCCGGTCAGCGGTGCGTCGACGGTGGCCGAAGGCAGTCCTTACACGCTGACCCTGGGTGTCGTGACGGATCCCGGCATGGATACGATCTCGCAGTACGTGATTCACTGGGGCGACAACCTGACGAGTACCGTGCTGACGGCGAACCTGCCCGCCAACCGGCAGGTGCTGCATACCTACGCCAACGGCCCCCTCACGGCCAGTCTGACCGTGGACCTAGTGGACGAGGACGGCACGTACACGAACGTGGCCAACCAGACGGTCAGCGTCACCAATGTGACGCCGAGTTTCGCCCCCGGTCCCGGCGTGCTGATCCGGGCGAATTCCCTCTTCCAACGCACACTCAATTTCACGGACCCAGGCGCGGATAGCTGGAGCGGGTCGGTGAACTGGGCCGACGGCACGTCCCAAGCGTTGGTCATCAATCCGGCCACGAAGTCGTTCAGCCTGAGCCATACCTACGCCGCCGACAGGAACTATCTGGTCAGCCTCACGGTCAGCGACGGGGGCGGCAGCCAGACGCAGACGTTCCAGATCACGGTCAGCTCGAAAGTGGACTACACGGTGGTGGGCGCCGACGCGGGTTATCAGCCGCGGGTACAGGTGTTCGACACGATCACGAAACAGTTGAAGTACGACTTCCTGGCTTATGAAGCAACCTATCGGGGCGGCGTGCGGGTGGCGACCGGCGACTTTGATGGGGACGGCACGCCAGACATTGTGACGGTGCCGGGCCGCAGTCGGGCGCCGGACATCAAGGTGTTCAGCGGCGCGACGGGTGCGTTATTGGTCACGTTGCCGGCCGCGATGACGGGCAACTACGGCCGCACATTCCTGGATGGCTTGAACGTGGTAGTAGCCGATGTCAACGGCGACGGCCGGCCGGACATCGTGACGGTGCCGACGTATCGGCAGTCGGTGGTCAAGGTCTTCCAGACGCCGTTGTTGGTGAGCGATCTGGCGACGTACACCAAGTGGAGCGTGCCGCGGAGCTTCAATGCCTTTGCCGACTACAGCGCGTTCTTGGGCGGGGCCAGCCTGG
The DNA here is from genome assembly GCA_026692885.1 of Planctomycetota bacterium. The sequence continues at coordinate 35,630 of JAPLNJ010000601.1, forward strand.
CGGCGGCCGACCTGACGGGCGACGGCAAGGCAGAGATCGTGGTGGCGTCGGGGTCGGGCATGGCCGGTCTGGTGCGGGTGTTCAACGTCAGCACGGCCGCGGCGTCCTATACCGCGATCCGGCAGATCACGGATCCCGACTCCATGTTCCGCGGCGGGTTGTCGGTGGCGGTCGGGGATGTGAACGGCGACGGGAAGCCCGACATCATCACCGGGACGTTGGCGTTGGGGAATTCCTGGGTGCGGGTGTACGACGGAAACGGGACCGGCAGCGTGCCGCTGAACGCCTTCCGGGCGTTCTCGGCGGCGGGCGACAATCCCCAAGCCGCGGTGCAAGTGCTGCTGCGGGACATCGACGGGGACGGTAAGGCGGAAGTCCTGGCGGCTCAAGGCCCGAACGGGACGGCCAGCGGGACCGTGGTGAACAGCAAGCCGATCCGCTGCTTCAAGCCGCTGGACGGCAGCCAGGTCGACAATTTCTTCGCCACCTCGCCCGACTTCGCCGGGGGATTGTTCTTGGGTTGATTCGACGCTCTGCCTTTGGTGATCGAGGCCGTTGGGAAACGTAGCCTGTCTTGCGAATTCCTCAGGCCACGCAAGTCGCCGCCGCTGGCTCGGCTTGTGAGCGGCAAGGCGCTAACCGCCGGTGACGGTACGGACGATCGCTTGTGGCGGAAGGTGAATAGCGATTATCAGCTGCAGTACAGCACGGATGGCACCACGTATCAGACCGGATTAGTCATGGTGGCCGGAACGAGGTCGCACAAGGCCATGCCGGAACGGCGCAACCGACGCTCGCAGGAAGAACCCGCTTGGTGCAGACGCCACGCGCCGGAAGCGACCGAAGTTCCGGCAGTGCTTCCGGTTGCTTGTTCCGGCCTACAGGAGTATGAATAATCCGGTATGATTGGCGACGTGTCGTAAACACCCCGCGTCCCAGCGTTAAGTAACGGCGCGCGTCGCCGCAGCGACTGCCCGCCAGAACAATTCGCCTGCAGCGGCGCGCCTCGGACCCCGCACGTCACGCATGAACCGGCCCACCGAAAAAGCCCTGCACCTGTTCCAACTCCTGGAGCAGCTCCCCATCGTGGGCGCTGAGGCCTCCTTCAAGATGCAACACGGCCTTTTGTTGCGTCACCGTCTGCTGTGGGCCATCAGCACGCGCGACCTGCCTCCCGAGCGTCTGCTGGAGATTTGTCTTCGTTTGGACATGCCACCCGACCAGCGCAACACGCTGCAGCAGCAACTCGCGGGCGCCAACGCCGTATTCTTTGGGTTCGAGGAAACCGACGCGACCTGTGGCTACCGGGTGTACCTGGAGTTCTGGGAACAACTCCAGGCGGCCCTGCAGCGCCAGCCCGCGGCGACCGCTCCGGCCGAGCCCGCGTTGCTCCATCTGGGATTCAAGTGGGACGCCTTCGACAACCGCGCCGCGTCCATTGCTCACTACCACTGCTATCCTGGGCTGTCGGTACGAGATTCACTCGCTCGCTTGACGGAGATCTACCGTGCCCATCCCACGCGTGTTCCGGAGACGGTCGCCACCAGCCTGATCCGCTTCGCGGCCAGCCGCATTGATGCCACCAGCGAAGCGTTCATCTACCTCGAGGCGACCGAGGGAACGAGTCCACGGCTTTCCTTCGACATCAATTTGTACAAGGCGAGACTCCGCGTAGCAGAGGTGTCTCCGTGGCTGATGCAGTTGCGTGACTACTATGAGCTGCGCGGTGGGCCGTTCGACGCGTTCTCTGCCACCATCGGCAGTCGCACCTTGGCCCATCTCTCGGGCGGCATCGACCGTCGCGGCCACGATTTCTTCACCGTCTATTACCGGATCGATGATGTCTGCCGATGAGCCTGCTCGGGTGTTCCGGCGGCGCGCCAACGTCCATTGGGGGCCTTGATCGTAACGTGGCGCATCGTAACCCGAATCGTCAGCGAGGAAGAGCGGCGTTTTCCTCGCTAACGCGTCGGGTTACGATGATCCGCTGCTAGCGTTTTGCGCAACCTTGTGATCAAGGCCTTGGCGAGTTGTCCACAGGGGTGGACTTCGGCGGACGCTGCGCCACGACGGCCCCATCGCGATATCTCCAAGTTCCTCCAGGGACAATTCCTATGACGCCGCAAAACTCTCAACGGTGGTGGAAACGCGAACCGAGACGATCCGGATCCCGCAATCGTGCGGACGAACGGGGCCTCCAAACTGGCGGGCGGCGGTCTCGAAAAATGCTCCTGGAAGCACTGGAACCGCGAATGATGCTGGCCATCTCGGCGCAGCTGAACGGGAACCAGGCCACCTTTGCCGGTGACGCCGCGGACGACCAGCTGTGGCTGCGAGTGAATGCCACAGGCCAATTGGAGTACAGCACCAACGGTTCCAGCTACACCGCCGATTTGAGCGGCGGGCAGCTCGGGTTGGCGCAAGACAGCGTCATCTCGGTGAACTTGGGCGAGGGGAACGACGCCCTGCATTTCGCCAGCGAACTTACGGTCACAACGACCGTCGACGGCGGCAGCGACACGCTGAGCGGGGCCAATGAGTACAACGCCGGGCCGCGTTGCGGGCCCTGCTGGGCATCGGGGACGGTCTGCACGGGGAGTTGGAGACGCACACCAATCCCGAAGCACCGCCCTTTGTTCTGGCCGCCCTTACGCAGAGCGGAGACATCCAGCTCGACAACACGGGGGCGCTGACCATCGGCACCGTGGACGGAGTGTTCGGGATCCGCATCGGGGATCCTATCACCGCCGACCAGTACGATTGCATCGTGATCACGACGGCCAGTCCGTACGTGGTCGACGCGGACGTGGAGAACATCGGCGGCGGCGACATCGTACTGGCGGCGAAGGGCCAGGCCGATAGCGACGACATGACCATCAACGCCAACATTACGGCCAAGACCCACCTGGGGGTCGACGGCAACATTCGCCTCTACGCCGGCGATGATATCCGCTATGAGTCGGGGCTGATCTCCGCAGAGCACGGGGGCCAAATCCAACTGAGCGCCGGGGAGGATTACAACGACGGGAGCACGTTCCAGGCGGGGAACCTGCTGGGCGACGTGACGATGGCCAGCGGGCAGTGGCTCCTGTCGGGTTCGGGCACCATCCAGGTCGAAGCCACCCGGAACATCGGGCTGAGCATTCTGAGCACCAGCACGAACATCATCGTCCGTGCCGATCGACACAAGCACGGCGTGAGCGACGGCCTGGGCGAGATCATCGACAATCTGCTCGGCGAAGACGCCCATCTGCGGGCTACCTCTGCTTACCTGGAGGCCGGTTCCGGGATCGGCCAGGGCGTGGATCCGGGAACGGGTCTGCTGGGTGACATCGACACGCAGTTAGCGACCATCCAGATCGTGAACCACGGTCTGGCCGGGGACATTCACGTCAGCGAGACGCCCGCGGGCGGGAACCTGGGAGTCACTTGGCTGACGCAGTCGGACCCGAACGGCGATGGCGACACGTGGGTCATGACCGAGGACGGCACGCTGACCATCGTCGCCATCGTCGCGGCCCGAGCGGGCGTCATCATCGCCGGCAGGGGCGATCTGACCCTGTTCGCCGACGGCGGCGATGACAGCCACCTGATCATCAACGATTCAGTCTACGCCACCACCGGCAGGGTGAATCTGCAAGCCGACGGGCGTGGACCTCTTGACGGTGGTGATGCACGAGATGGGCCACATCTTGGGCTTTACGGACGTCGACAGCAGCCAGCACCCGCAGGCCCTGATGGCCCTGCAATTGATGCCCGCAGAGGCCCGGCGCGTGCCGACGGGTCCCTTCGTGACCAGGCAGAATCCGGTCCAGCCGTTGGATGTGAACGGAGACGGCCACATTACGCCGCTGGACGTGTTGCAGTTGA
>JAPLNJ010000602.1 GCA_026692885.1 Planctomycetota bacterium
TCGTGCTCCCAGCCGTAGTTGCCGGAGGTGATCACCCGTTGATACGAGTGGCCAGGCGTGGCTTCCACCGAGAACGTTGCCGGGGTTTTCCCCGTGAAATGGAAGTCACGGCGGACCTGGTCGCTACCTCGGCCGAGATCGTTTGCCCCGACGGGCGCGGCCCAGCCGAAGCCGGTCTGGGGCGTATACGCCGCGGCGGGCAAGACGCCCAGGTAGTTGGTCGCCGTCGGCGAATTCGAGGTATTGAAGTCGAAGCCGCGCGCCGGGGCCACCGTGTAGGTCTGAGTCGCCGTGCCGTACGACCGACCCCCAATCTCCCAAGCGGTGATCGTGGCCACGCCCTGGCCGTCAGGATACACCCCCGTCCCTGTCCCGTCCCCCGAGGCATCGCCCGTCCCCGTCGGCCGCAACACGTGGAACGTGAACTTGCCTTCCGAGTCCGTGCGGACTTGGACGCCCTGCAGATAGTGGTCCAGATCGTCCACGTCCGTCACGGTCCCGTTGCTGGTGGTCACGGTGATCAGGGCATTGGGCGTGGCATGGATGCCCTGGTAGGTGTCCGTGGTTAAACCGTCCGCCGCCCGCGGGCCGGAGCCGTCAAGTAGGCCGATGATGATCTGTCCCACTGAGGCCATCGGCCGAATGTCCAGTCCATTGATCACGGCGGTCCAGCCGGTCTTGTTTCCGGCATACCGCATTTTCACTTGCAGCAGACCGATCCCGCCGCCCAAATCATCGACGGTCACACCGCGGAAGACCAACTGCGCGAATTCCCCCAGCCCCGTCACCGCCAGGCCCCGCTGGTCGGGTGGGTCGGTGGCGAACGCATCGCCCGAGACAGTGAACTCCGAGGCGTCGTGTTCGCAGCCGTAGTCTCCGGAGGTGACCACGACTTGATACGCCAGGGGCACATCCTCCATCAGATCCTGGACCAAGGTGTCGACTTGGAACGTCGCCGAGGTATTCGTGAAGTCGAGTTCCCGCAGCAGCGATAGCGGCGTGTACGGATCCTGCGAGAGTCCCATGCCTTCCGATCCGCCGCGTCCTTCCGTCCGCACCAACGAGTCCCAGCCCGACTCGTTGGCACTCGTCTTCAGCCGCGCGTAGCCCGTCAAGGGATCGCTGTTGACCGACTCGTAATTCGCGGTCGCTTGCGGAGGATAGGCGTTGAAATCGTACCGGCCGTGGTGGGTCAGGGTGACGTCGTTGCCTGTGCCACTGAGGAACGGATCGTTTCCTGAGCCGGCATCGCCCGAGCGGCTCAGGTACGAGATGGCGATCTGATAGCTGCCGAGATTGCCGAGATTGAAGAAGTCCCCTTCCGGCCGCACGGAAAACCGGGTCAGCATGCGCTCGGTCAGGTCGTTGTCGATCAGGTGGAAGGTGGCGCCCAGCGGCAGCGGGAAGGTCAGTTCGGGCATCAGCCACGCGCCGTTGGCACCCGTCGTCAGATCGCCGCTCACGTTGGCTTCCCCGTTCAGCGCCAGCTGGTCGTACTGCGTGGCCGGCGTCAGGCCCTGCAACTGCACCCGGAAGATCGCATTGGTCAGCATCAGTAGGTCGCCGTTGAGCGTCAGCCGGCCGGGATACCGGACGCCGTCCGAATCGATCAGGCCCGGCTCCAGGATGCCGCCGGCGTTGACCTGCACGTCCCGGCCGCCGGAGGTCGCCCCGATCGTCCCGCTCCCGCCCAACAACGCGCCGCTGTGGACATAGAGGCTGGGGACATAGAGGCTGGCCCCGCCCGCTGAGTTCGGCCCATCGACGATGTCGCCGTTGACCAGGAAGAAGCCCTCCTGAATCTCCGTGGGCCCCGTGTAGGTGTTGGCATGGCCGTTGATGTTCAGGATCCCGCCTCCCAATTTGGTGACGGTGCCGATCGTGTTGCAGATGTTGCTGTTGATGGCGCCGTCGTAGTCGGGCAGGTCGAAGGTAATGTTGCCGCTGGCCGATGTGATGTCCGCTTTGGCAATGAATTGAATCGTGCCGTCGGAAATCTTGTCCGTCGTGTGGACGCTGTGGTCGTGATTGGCGGTGATGAAGATCGGCCCGCTGTCGGTCGTCACCGTGCCGCCCGCGTCCTCGGCCCGCACATCCTCGTCGGCTTGCAGATTCACTGTGCCGGTGGTGGCGCTGACCGAATTGTTGATGATCAGGTGGCTGTCATCGCCGCCATCGGCGAACAGGGTCAGATCGCCCCTGCCGGCGATGATGACGCCCGCTTGGGCCGCGACGATGGCGACGATGGTCAGCGTGCCGTCCTCGGTCATGACCCACGTGTCGCCATCGCCGTTCGGGGCCGACTGCGTCAGCCAGGTCACTCCCAAATCCCCGCCCGCGGGCGTCTCGCTGACGTGGATATCGCCGGCCGGACCGTGGTTCACGATCTGGACGGTCACCAACTGCGTGTCGATGTCACCCAGCAGGCCCGTCCCCGAATCCACGCCCTGGCCGATTCCGGAACCGGCCTCCAGGTAGGCGGAGGTAGCCCGCAGATGGGCGTCTTCGCCGAGCAGGTTATCGATGATCTCGCCGAGGTTATCGGCCAAGCCGTAGGTGTTGTCATCGGCGCTGACCACCACATTCGTGGCTGTGGTCAGGATGCTCAGCCAGATATCCCGCGTGGCGGTAATCGTGACGGTGCCCCGATCCGATTGGATCACGCGGCTGCTATCCATCACCACGTCGCCAGCAAGGTTGCCGGCGTGGGGCGTCCCGCCGGTGCGGTCGACGCCGGCCAACAGGCTGACATTGCCCGTATTGAAGGCCGAGATCAGGCCGAGGTGATGAAGGATGTCACTGCCAGCGTACAGGTAGATATCGCCATGCGACCCAGCGGAACCGGTCGCCGTGACGCGGGCATTGATCGTCAGGTCGTCGGTGTCCAGGTTTCCGAGTGCGGCCTCGAGGATATCGCCCCCGACCAGATTCTCGACGGGCGCGTTGATGATCTGCGGACTGGCCGTGGTGATCACGATGTTGTCGCTTGAGCCGTGGGTGCTCGGACCTTGCAGGACGACTCCGCTCAAGCCATCCACGACGCCGATGGTCAGCGAGCCGGTATTGGCGACCTGGATATCACCGCTCTGCGTGACCGCCGAGAGGGTGAACGTGGTCTGAGCGGAATTCGTGTGGGTCTCCAGCGCACCGAGCGGATCGTCAGCGTCCCCGATGCCGTTCCTAGCCCGCAGGGCCGCCCGTCCCACCACCAGTTCGGGCGCCGAGTTGCCGCCGTCGACGATCCGGTCATACAGCGAGGTAATGGCTGCTTCGCCCGTAGTGACCACGCTGGCCAAGGTGACATTGCCACTGGCGGTCAGGTCGACCAACCCGCTGCCGGCATCGATCACCGCGCCGTCGGCCATGGTGATCGCCCCACCGCTGGCATTGCCGGTGCCATCGCCGTCCGCCGTAACTTGCACGTGCCCGGCCGTGCTCAGTATCTCGCTGCTGGCACTGAACGACACATCGCCATAGGCCACTAGGTTCATGGCACCGTCCGCTGAGATCACCGTCGAGTCCACGTTCAGGTCTTGATGCGCGAGCAGCGTCAACAGACCATCCTGCGTCGATACGCACTGCGTCAGCATGCCGGGCTCACCCGGCACCAGGGCGAGCGTGCCCAACGCCTCGACGCGAACCGTGCCGGTCGTGGCGTTCTGCCGCAGCTGGCGAATGTTCAAATCGTCCAGCTCCTGGAGATTCACGTCGCCGCTGTCGGCATTCACCAGATCCAGATTCGCGATTTGCGTATTCAGGGCGTTGCCCGTCGTGCCCACGCCGGCGCCAGCCAACAGGGTGACCCAGGCGTTCGCACCCGTGGCCTGGATGTCGGGGCCCTGGCTGTCGCCGCCGTCCACAATGGCGCCCGAGGTGGTCACGATGCGAATGGCCGCTGATGTGTTATTGTCCGTGGTCAGGCCACACAACTGAATCGTGCCGTCCGCCGCGAACCCGATCGTGCCCGTGCCGGCGTCCACGAGGGCACCGTCGGACATCAGGATCGCGACACTGCCGTCGCCCCCCTGGGCGTCGGCCGTCACCAGTACATTCCCCGTCTCCGAGGTGATCCGGCTGGTGGCTTTCAGGAAGACGTCGTTCTGGGCGGTCAGGTTGATCGGACCGCTGGTGGTGGCGCCGGAAGCGACGACGCTGGACAGCGTGCCGAAGACGGTGACGTCCGCGCCCAGGCCGTCGGCCATCAGCGCCAGGGTTCCATAAGCCGACAAGGCCCCGTCTTTCGTGACCGTCACGCCGCTGCCGGTGCTCTCGAGTGTGAGGTCGGTCGCACCGGACACCGTGCCGGTTACTGTCAAGAGACCGCCCGCCTGGACCAGGGCCTCGCCACCGTGCATCTGGCCGGAGCTGACACTGACCGAGTCGGTTTCGATCACTTGCAGGTTCTGGCCAGCGCCGGTTACGTGGAAACTCAGTGTATCCACGTCCGTCGTCAGCGGACCATTCAGGCTGTTGGCCGTCACGGTCAACGACTGCGCGGTGACTTGGCCCGGAGCGGTCAACTCGCCCGTAGTCGTCAAGCTGACGGAGCCGGAACCCACGTTCAGATCGGCCACCAGAATCAGCGTGCCCCCGGACAGATTGATGTTGATGATCAGGTCGTCTGGGATCGGCACCTGCAAAACCAGCAAGGTGCCGGTCACCGTGATGTCCAGATTACCCGTCACGCTCGACGGCATCAGCAGATAATCTCCGTCAACATGCGTCGGCATGCTGCTGCCGGTCATCGTGGTCGGTCCGTCCGTCGTTCCGCCCGACGAGGCCGTGTAGATGATCTCCAATTCCAACCCGCTTCCACGATCGGAATCGCTGGCGATCAGTTTGGGCGCCAGCATGTCAGAGCCATGCAGGAAGTGGATCTTCCAGGCGTTCACGTCCACCATCGTGGTACCGTCAGTCGTGGCCTTCTTCTCTTCATCGACGGGCACAATCCCGGCAACGACGTCGTCGCCAGCCTTCCCGTTATCTTTGTATGCCGTCGGTTCGCAGATCGTGCCGTAGGCATCCAGCGTGACCTCGCTGGCCGCACGTTGGGCGCCACTCTGTTTCCCGGCGTCGACGTAATTCACATAGATATTGCCGCTGGACTTGAGCGTGACGTCATTGCCGTTCCCGTCCGTCACCGCCACGACTTCCACAGCCGTCAGGTCTCCACCCGCCGTCACCGTGATGGCACCGTTGGCCACCTGGACATGTTTCAGGGTCACGGCATCCGCTTCGTTCAACGTGATGTTGCCGCTGCCGATGGAATCGGCAACGATGGTGTTCGAAGACGTGCTGAGCGTGATGCTGCCACGGGCCGAGAGTTCCAGTTGTGCAGCCAGGACAATCGAGGTGATGTTCGAGTCGATCTGGGCCGCCGTGAGCTTCGCCGCGTCGGCAGCGATGATGCCGCCGTAGAGCGACAGGATGTTGTTCGTCGTGACCGTGACCTGCGACGTCGGGTGGTAGCCGGTTAGGCCGCCGATGAAACCGACCACCGTGAAGCTGTTCTGCAAATCCAGGTACACGCTCTGGCGCGCCCGCAGTTCCCAACTGCTGCCGCCCAACCCGGTCGTCTGAATGTTGATGTCACCCGTGGAACGCGGGACGGTCGTCGTCTTCCCAGTAACCTCGTTGTACGTGGGGACGGTGATCGACTGTGCGCCGCGGGCCGTGACCGCCAGGGTGCCGAGCGTCCCGTCGATCTTCGCCTTAATGAAGACGTCCGTGTCCGACTGCAGCTCCAACCGCGTGGCGTTGACCGTCAGCGGCTGATTGATCGTCAGCCCGGAACGACACTCGAGGATCACCGTTTTCGCCGTGATCTTGGACGGAATACCTACGGACGGATCGGGAATCCATTTCCCGGTTTCCGGGTTTTTCGTGGGTCGGGTGGTCGGCTCAAAGTCGTAGTACTCGCCGGCGCGGTACTCGATCAAATCTGGGACCTGGGAGTCCGGAAAGAAGGTGAAGGTGTACGACTCGAGCCCCAGGCCCGCGTCGAGCGCAATCCCGCTGCGGCTCTCGATGGCGGTCCCGGTCACGGGCTGCAGGATATTCAGGTTGCCCAGCACACTGCGCAGGCGGACCGTGCCGCCCACGCCGGTGGCCACGACCTTCTGGACTTCCAAGTAGTTCTCGGCCGTGATGGTGACAGAACCCAGCGGCGCGCGGACCGCGCTCGGCACGAACCCAGCTGGCATTGGCTCCTTCTCGCTCAGTAACCACGTCTTGCCCACCACCAAGCCCGGCTGCGTCTCGCCCTGGCCGTCGTAATCGTGCAGCTCGATCGAGCCTTGCGTCGTGCGCAGGTCGAGCAGCCGGTTGACCGCAACCTCCAGTTCGGTAATCCCCGTCTGGGCGCTGATGGTCAGATCATCGGCCACCAGATCCACCGCCGGATCGTCGCCCGATTCGCGGACCTGCCCGCCAGCGATCAGGATTACATCGCCCAGCGACGTGACGCCGGCAACCGCGTCCGAGCCTGGTTCCGGCGCCGGCACGTCGGCCGGATTCGTGAAGTAATACCCCGCGCAGACCCAGCCGACTTGGATATCACCGCCCGCGGTGACCGTCAGATCGTTCGCATCGTTGTTGCCGGCCAGCGTCACGCTTTCCAGGATGACGTCGCCCAACGGATGCGTGATGGTCAAGGAACCGTCCATGACGGCGGTGTTGGCGACGGTCAGGCGCCGGCTGCCCTGCTGGCTGATGGTCACGTCGCCGACGATGCGGGTCTTGAGCGACACACGGCGGACGTTGGTGCTGACGGACGTCACGTTCTGCGAATCGATGGTCAGCGAATCCGCAGTGATTGTGCCTGTCAGCCCCAACACATGGCCCTGGACAATGAGCGTGATGTCGCCTTGGCTGCCCACCGTGAGGTCGCCGAGGGTGAGATCGGCTGGCGTACCATTGACCTCGTAGCTGCGTAGGGTGATGTCGTTACCGGCCGCGGCCCCAGGTGCGGCCACGTTGACCGCATTGATGGCGCCCACGGCGTCGACGGTGATCCCACCGTCGGTGGTGACCAGGTTGGTCAGGGTCACACCCGCGGCGCTAGTCAGCGTAATGTTCCCCGTGCCGCTCAATTCCACATCCACCGCGTTGCCCGCGACGCAGCCGCTGAAGCCTGTGGCGGCGCGGCCGTAGACCACGGGTGCCGTGAACAAGCCCGCTGGGGCGGCGGTCTTCCCCGCCGCGGAAATCAGTGCGACACGCTCGACGGCGGTCAGCAGCGATTTATCCAAAGCAATGTCGCCGCCGCCTGCACCCGCCGTCAGTCGGACGAAACCGCCGGTGCCTGTCGCCTGGAGGTCGGCATACGGTCCGCCGAGAACTGCGCCGCGGAGCGCCGGCGTAGCCAGCCCGGCGGCGACGTCGATCAAGTCACTCGCAGTCAGCCTGCCGTCCACCGTCGCGTCGGTGCCGGCGCGCACGAGAATCTGTTGGGTTGCCTCGACTTCGGCACTGACCGACGCAGCGCGATTTCCCGTCAGCAGAACCTGGCTCGTGGTTCCGGTAGCCTGCAGCACAGCCCAGGCGCCGATGATCAGGTCGCGATCGGCGGTGAGGCTGATCTGGTCCACCGCGTGCAATTCGGCCGGCGCCGGCAGTGTTCCCGCGGCAGCGCCCGCGGGAACCAATCCGTCCACCGCCAGGTCATTCCCCGCATGCGCCGTGAACTTACCACCGAGCGCCTGGGCGATGGCCTGGAGGGTGACGTTCTGTCTCGCGTCGATGGTGACCGTCGTCCCCGCCGAAATCGAGATCTGGTCGAACCCGCCGAACGGCCTCTCCGCCCCCGGATCGGTCGCTCGTTCGCCGGTCAGCAGGCTCTGATTCTCCACCACGGGCACCGCGTCCCAGAGGGTGATGTTCTTGTTCTGTGGCACCTTGACCTGCGTGTCGTACGTCTCATACCGCGGCACTTTGCCCCAGATGTCGCTGGCGTTACTGACCCACTGGTAATTCAACGTCAAGCGTTTGTCGCTGATGTCGTGAGTCTTCGAGTACCACATGTAGCTGTAGTCCTGAAACTCCTCGGTCAGCGTATCCTTGGGAATCCACTCGGATGTCGATTCGACACGGAGTTCGATGGACGCCTTGTCCCCATCCACCTCCCCCTCATACAGATAGACCTTGGGCTCCGTTTCGGGAATGGGCACGGATTCGCTGTTGTCCAGAATCACGTCGTCTTCGTCGCTTATCACCCAGTTCCCGTCCGCGTCGTTATCCCCGTCGTCTTCGCGCACGTTTACTGACAGATCGATTTGATCGTCGTGAAACAACCACCAGTACTCATGCACCAACTGCTTGATCTCGTACCACCCCTCGTCGCCACTACCCGGCCACTGGCGCTGTTTTTCCTCCATCGTACTACGGCTCGTCCCGGCCTTGACGATGGCCCATTCCTCCTCGTCGCCATCTTCGGTGTCAATGCTGATGTACGCTCTGGTCCACGTGACTTGGACCTTAAACATCTTGTCCTCACTGATCCCGACATCGACGCTGCGCGTATTGACCAGGTTCTCGTTATTCACCAGGACAGTCTCCCCCGCGTATCCGATGGGCGACACGACATTCCGGCGCGTGGGATTGTCGTACACATCGTCGAGCGTGCCCTTAGACTGCCAGTGCCAGTCCGGCTGGCGTTGCATGGCAACTGGTGAGCCCACGCCATTCCAGCCTCGGCCATCCTTGAGGTTGAAGCCTCGCGCGCCTTCGGCGTAGTAGGTGATCGCCCACCGCGCGGGGCTCTCGTCAACATCCGACTCGCGGTAGTAGGGCTCCTCGAGGGCTTCGTGCGCGGACTTGTCCTGCGTATAGAGGACTCGCGCCCCGTCCGTGTAGGCTCCTACGAACTCCTCCCCCACCGCGGGGAGACCCTGGCTGACAACCCGCAATACGTCTTCGTTCGCTCCTTCCGGCATCTCGATGTACTTGTCGTCCCAACCGGCCACGTCGACGTAGTAGACCACCGGCCAGTTTCCCGCCCACGACGGCACCCAGGTCTGCGTGCTGGGGTTCCCATCAATCGTCTGATGCTTCTGCGGGTTGGCATAGCTGAAGCGGTACACGGGCAGATAGCCCAGCGTCTTCAAGACCGCCGAACGCTGCTCGTCCGACAACTGGCTGAAGGTCTTGTAAGACGGCAATTTGTAGTTCGACGAGGGAACATCGACGCCGTACTGGGACCAGTTGATCTGAGGAATGGCTGCTCGGCCGTGGGGATAGTCGTTGCTGTTGTAGTAGTCGATCCCTTCAATGAAGTACTCGCGGAACTTCGCGTCCTGGGCGGCCCTTGGATTGTAGTACCCGTTCTGTTCCAGCGTCACATCCATCGTGTAGAACACGCTGCCGATCTTGACCTCCTCCATGCCGACCTGTTCCGTCACCCTCGTTGTGACCCACGTCACCTCCGGCACCTGGATCGTGCCGGCCGCCACCCGCGCGTACCCAGTGGCGATGCCGACCACCGTGGCCTTGGTGAGGATCACCGGCCGCGGCGTCAGTTTCTTACCATCCTGCAGTTGCGAATCGCCGCCGGTGACCACGTCGCCGCCTGACCGCAGCCGCACCTCGCCCGCGGCCGAGAGTTCACCCGGCCCCGCGATCTGCAGCAGGCTGCTGCCGGACAATTCGGCGACGGTCAGCGTGCCGGAGGTGAGCCGCGTCAGCAGCCACGCCAGGCTGACCCCGGCATTGACCTCGATCGTGCCCGCCGAGCGGAGGCTGCCCAGGACGGTGACTTCGCTGACGCCGTTTACGAGCACGCGGCTAGCCGCAGCCGTGGTCACCACCGCACCGTACATCCGCACTTTGTCCGCCAGCAGGTGCACCAGCCGCGGCGACTGGACCAGACCGGCGACTTCCGTCCCGGCCGCTTCCACGAAGATCGTGTCTGAGCCCTGCAGCAAAATCTCCGAGTCCACGTTGTGTGTTCGCACGACGCCGCCATCCAGTACGTTGACGTCGGGCGCGGACAGGGTGATGGCGTCCGCGGCCTCAACCCGTCCCGGCACCGTCACGGCACCCGCCGTCGACTGCGCCGTCAGCGACCTGACCTGTGCGATGAGGGTCCCGTCGCTCTGGCTCTCCAGATCGCCCAGGACACCCGCGATCACGACGTCACCGGTCGCTTGCACTGCGACCGTACCGCCCAGCGCCGTCGTCACCACGCCGCCCGACACACGCTGGTCCTTTGCGTCAAACACGAGCGGCAGCAGCAGAACGCCGACGCCCTGTGCGTTCTGACCACCGGTCAGCGTGACGCGGGTTTGCGCCCGCAGCAGGCCATCCACCACCAACAGGCCCGTGGCGACGGGGGCCAGTTGAGCGCCGTTGTTCAACGCTTCGACCAATCCGCCCAGGTTCATGTCCGTGGCGTGCAAGGTCAGCCGTCCGGGGGCAAAGAAGGTGAGCGCCCCGCCGCCTGTGCCATCGGCCCGTAGCGTGCTCAGTTGGCCGACCACGATCTCGCCAGTGGCGTCCACCGCGACCAGCCCCGTAGCCTGCAGCGTCCCGCCGCGCGGCACAACGGCGCCGCTGCCGTCGACCCCCAGGCCGCCCACGACGACGTCCGTGGCGTCGATTTCCAGCACCGCCTCGCGGCCCGTCCAGACCGTCTGATGGCTGCTGTCCCAGCTGGCTCCGGCCAGCAGCGAACCGACGACGTTCACCGTCGTAGCTGTGACGTGCAGGTGGCCGGCGTCCTGAAACGTCGAAATCTTGACGCCCGAGTTGACCGTCATCGTGCCGCCCGCTTGGATCTCCAGCGTGGTTGGCACGCGGACAAAGGCCCCCGCCATGTAGCGCTGGCCAGCCGGGACTCCCGGGAGACCGTTGGCATAGGCGATACGACCGAATTCCACATCCCCCGTCGCGGCCAGCGTCAGGCGTTGGCTCGGCGCGACCAGTTCCAGTTCAGTGTCGTAGACCTGGATCGCACCCGCCGTCACCTGGAACGAGCCGGCCAGGTGGAAGTCACCGTGCAGCTGGGCCGTGCCGTTGATGTTGATGGTCACTTCGTAGTCATTGGCGGCGGGCGTAACCAGGGTGCTGGTCACGACGCCCGCGATGTCGACGTCATGTCCGCTGAACTTGAGCAGCGCGCCTGTCTCGATGTTGCCCGACCCCTTCTCGACGCGCAGGACGCCCTGAGTCGAGGCCAGCTGGACCAAGCTCAGGCTCGCGCTGCCCGGCCCCACCTGGCTGTTGATCACCACGTCGTTCACGCCCGTGATCAAGATCCGGCCGCCGCCGCCCAGTGACTTCATGCTGCTCGTGCCGTAGGTCTCGACGCTGCTCGTGTTCGGCGCCACCGTGGTTCCCGCGTTGAGGATGATGTCGCGTTGGGCTTCGATGTTCCCGCGTAGCGTCAGCGAGTTCGCGGCGTTGATAACGACGTCCGAACCCGCCCCGCGAGCGAGCACGTCGCCCCGGACGATTCCGTTGGCGCCCGGATTCAAGGTGATCGATGCGTGGACCGTCTCCAGACGGCCCGTGGCGTCCAGATCCACGTCCACGCCGTCGGCCGAGGTGCCGCTGTAGAGGGCGATCCCCGCATCCGCCAGAACCTTGCCGGCGATGGTTAGTTTGCCGTTTGGTCCGGCCGGCGCGCCGATGCTGATCGTCGAGCCGAGCTGCGGCGCGTACAGCGTGTAAGGCAATGAAGAAGTTAGGTCCGCGGCGGCCAGGGCCGTGAAGCCCAGCAGGCCGGCGTTGGTGCTGGTCCGTCTCAGCCGGAACTGGTAGGAACTGGTCAGCAGCAGTTTCGAATCGTGCAGCTTGACGGTGAAGTCACGATCCGTCGGATCGGTCGGATACGTCGACCCCACCGGATGATCCGTGTTATCCGATTGCGTCACGATCCAAGCCGCAGAGTCCAGCGCCGCCTGCAAGTCGCCCATCAGGTTTTCGATGCCCGTGTTGCCGGCCGTCGCAGCCTTGGTGATCTTCACGGACGCCGTGACTTCGAAGTCCACCTTGTCCAGCCAGACGTCGAACGTCACATCGTCGCTCAGCACGCCGTCCGCCGTGACGATGAACCCGTCGGCCTTGATCTCTTGGGTGTGGGCGGGAGCCAGCAGCGACACGGGCCCTGGCGCGTTCAGATTGATCTGGCTGCCGGGCCGCCAGGTGCTCATCTGTACCGAGCCGTACAGCACGATGCCCGGTTTGCTGGGATCGACCGGTTTCCCGCCCACCAAATCGATGCTCTTGCCGGCCTTCAGGTCCAGTCCGACCCGGATCTGGTTATCGGCCTCGATCCGGAGCGTCGAATCGCCGTTGTACGTGGTGTAATTGCGGCCCAGATACTGGCCGGTCGCGTCGTACACCCGCTCGACAATGCCGCCCGCCAGCAGCGCCCCTTGGATGTCGGCGTTGCCGGTCGAATCCACGAAGATCGCCGCGGCCGGGTTGACGGCCATGATCTCGCTGGCCGCGCTGAGATACACGCCCACGCCGTCCGGATTTACGCCGCCGATGATCTCGACGCGTTCGTTGGTGCGCAAGTAGCCGCCCGTTTCGACGGTGGCACCTTGCCGATTCACCGTCATTCCGCCGATCCAGGCTTGCCCGCCGGCCTGGACGCGCAACAGCGACTTCTTCGGCGACCAGACAAACGTCTCGCCAATGCGCTCGCCATGGGCGTTGAACTGCTGGACCATCGTGCCGCCGCGCAACCACGGCCCCCAGGAGATCGACGTCCTGGCTGCCGCGGAGCTTGATCTGCGTGCCGGCGCCGGAGGTTACGACCCGCGAGGTGGGATGCACATAGAGGCTCGTCCGCTTGCGATCGGCGCCGCCGATGTCCGTGCCGTCCAACTTGACCCCGCCGTAGAGTGTGATGTCGCCCTGGACGCTGGCAAAGCCTTCCCAATACACCCACTTGTCGGACTGCAGCGTAAGATCGCCGCCGCTGCCCAAGACGTTGATATTGCCTCGCACGATTACATCGTCGAGCGCGGCCAGTTCGATATTCGTATTGGCTTGCAGCGTGGTCAGGGTGCCGGTGAGCAGGAAGCTGAAGCCGCGCTGCCCGATCAAGTAGTGCGGCTCCAAGACCTGCACACTGTCGACGATGTTATTATTCGTCTCGTCGTACAGATACAGTACGTAGCGCCGACCGGCTTCATCCGCGGCCAGCCAGCGTTTGTTGGTTTCCAGCACGCTCACGGTGACCGTCGCGCCCAAGGCCAGGTTGTTGTTCACAAAGGTGGAACGTAGGGCTTCCGGGAAAATGGTGCTCCGTAACGCTGAAATGATGCCCGCCGTCGGCGGCGTCTCGGCTTCGACGCGGCCGGGGATCGTGTCGAAGTAATCGGCCCAGTCGAACTTCTTCCGGCCGGTATTCAAGGTCATGGCGGCGCTGGATGTCACGCTGCCGCCGACCCACAGTTCGCTGGGCGAGGTCAAGATGATCGTCGCATCGGCGCCGATGATCGAGGGCACGGGCTTGCCGCCGACCGTGGCAAACTGCACGCCCGCCATGACCGCGCTGCCGTCCTCGATCCACAGATAGGTCCCCGCGGTCACTAGCACCCGGCTGCCCGCTCCCGGCGCGGTGATGATACCGCCTTCGAGGTTCTGCACGCCGGTCGCCGCCTTGATGTCCACGGTTGAACCGGCGCCCAAGGCTTCGATCAACGAGGCCTGCTTGATCGACTTGGCCGTGTCGATGTCGATCAGGCTGCCGGCATTCAAGGTCTGAATCATCGAACCCGTATCCGTGCGCAGGCTGTTTGCTCCCTCCGGATCGGTGTACAGCGGATCGGTGCCCGTGGTCCTCATCACGCTGATCCGTACCAGATCGTCGGCCTTGACCCAGCCGCTGACCAGCGTCCGCTCGTCGATGTCAATCAGGACGCTGCGGCCGTACAGTCCCGAATCGGGCAAGCCCATCGGATCGTGTACGTTCATCGCCTGGACTTCCAACAAGCGGCCGCGAACCTCCGCCTGATGCCCCGGAACTTGGACGTCGCCCTGAACGTTCACGCGCTCGGCCAGGAAGAGGACGTCGTCGCGCAGCGCCGCGTGTACCACGCGCGCGTTGCCGGTGGCCTTGATCTGCGTCGCGTCCTTGACGTCGCCGATCCACATCTGGTTGCTGGCTTGGCGGTGGCCGATCGTGACCAGGCTGAAGTTGTCACCGATCGCCGCTATGTCGCGCATGGACAGGTCCAGGTAGCCGTTCGGCCCCAGTTCGGAACGGTCGCCGCCGGCGGGCACTTCGGCTGCGGAACCCACGCGATAGCTGAGCGTGTCGTCGTTGGACCGAATCAGCAGCTGTCCCGAACCGAGAATCCGGTTCTCGCCGGAGACGAAGTCCATGTCGTCCGCTTTCAAGCGGATGTCCGTGCCGGCGGCGCGAGTCACGATCGTGCCGACTTGGAGCATCAGCAGCGCATCGCGCTGAGTCAGTGCCAGATCGATGTCGCCGTTGCCGGTTGCCAGCGCATAGTCCGGCTGCCCATCCCGGACCTGCGTGAGCCAGCCTCCTGAGCTGCTGATCCAGGTAGCTTTGCTCAGCCACTTGGGCTCCGGATTCTGAGTCGGAACCATCAAACCGGTATTCTCCAGGACGTCGTGGTGTCCCTGATTCACCAGGTGCAGGTCATCCGCCTCGACGACGAAAATATCCCCTTGGCCGCTCGTAGCCGTGGCCGCCGTCAGCGACCCGGCTTGGGTCAGGATCGGCGCACTGCTGGTGCCGATCGTCTTCTTCGCCTTCAGGATCACGTGTCCGTCGGGGGCGCTGATGGTGGAGCCGTTGTTGTTGATGATCGAGCCGTCCGGCGCCGCCAGCCGCACCCAACCGATCGGGTCGCCCTCCTGCGGATCGGCCGCCGTGTTGACCACGAGATCCGTGGCCAAGTGGATCGAGGCGTCGTTGGCAAACACGCGGGCGTCGATGTACCCCTGGCTCGCCGCATGGAGTGTCTGGTTGATGGTCAGCGTCTGGAAGGACTCGACGATCACATGACCGGCTTGCAGCGGCCCGCTGGCTTGCACCTTGTCGGCCACAATCCGCACGCCGGTGGTCTGAAGCGTAGCGCCCGTCATGCCGTTGGAGGTGTACGAGACGGTGCTGCCAAAGTCGATGATCTCGCCGTGGTCGTATTGCCCGTTCTTGCCCACCAGCGTCACGCGTTCGACGCCGCCGGTGAAGGTGACGACCTCGCGGCCGTTGGCCACCCGGTCCGGGCTGAACGCCAGCGGCGTGGTCAAGAGGGTCTGCTCCAGCCGGATCTCGTCAAAATCCCCCGCGGTGTCCGTGAAGTTCAGGGTCCCGGTGGCTTTGGTCGAATCCGACTTGCCCAGCTTGATCCGATAGCTGTCGCTGCCGCCGGCATCCTGGATGTTGATCATGCGTTCCGGAAACTCGGTGACGAACAAGGTGTCGTCGTTTGGGCTCAGGATGATGCCCGTGACGCTCAGACGGGAGACCGTCGCCCGGTTGCCGTCCCCGGCAGTGAATTCCACGCTGCGGGCGCTGAGCGTACCGGTGACGGCAACCGTGACCGCGGAGAAATCGAGCGTCAGATTGCCCTCGGCGTCGGCGAAGCGGTCTTTC
The DNA here is from genome assembly GCA_026692885.1 of Planctomycetota bacterium. The sequence goes on from JAPLNJ010000602.1 coordinate 15,581, forward strand.
CCAAAGTCGTCGCTAAAGGCAAACGTGTCGTTGCCTTTGCCGCCGTCCAGCAGATCCGCGCCCGGGCCGCCGTCGAGCCTGTCGTCCCCGTCTTCGCCGTACAATTTGTCGTCGCCTTCACCGCCCAGCAGTAGCGTATTGCCGGCTCCGCCGTACAGGCGATCGGCGCCCGCACCGCCGTCCAGCGTTCCGCCGGCAAACCCGGCGTACAGCGTGTCCTTGCCTTCACCCCCCTTGACTTTTACCTTGACATCCTTCAAGCGGCGGGCATCGAATGTATCGTCGCCGGCTCCCATATCGGCGACCACTTGGGTGACGCCGGAATAGATCTGATACCACTCGTCGTACTCCACGTTGACCGTGCCGCCGGAGCCGCTGACGATGAACGTCTCATTACCGTCGTCGGTGTTGAAGTATTCACGTTTCCCGGCCAGGGGACCGGCGTTGAGCGTCAATACACCGTCTTCTACCTTCCCCAACGTCGGCTGGACATGGGGCGCTGCGTACTCGTACTCGAAGAGGTTGACCCGGAACAGCTCTTCGTCGAACACGCTCGTACAGCCGAAGCCCGGGACGCAGACTTCGGCGAAGGCGCTGGCGACCAGATCGGACTTGGCTTGCAGATTGAACAGGTTTTTGAACCCGCCGTCTTTATACTCCCACATGGTGACGACTTCGGAGCCGCGGATCTTGCCATCGCTCACCCATGCCACATTGGTGACATTGCCTTCCGCGTCCTTGGTCAATTTCGAACGGGCAATGTCCTGCATGTCCGCATCGACGGTCAGTTCCACGCCGCCCTCCAGGCCGGCCTTGACGAGCGTGAGGTCCACGGCAGCTTGCAGGCCCACGAACACGTCCAGCGAGAACTCGGGCTTCTCGACGCCGCCCGTGCCCGGCACGATCTTGCCGTCTTTGAACTCCGGCAGCGTAAAGTCCGACACGAAGAACCCGTCCAAGGCGTACAGCGGATTGCCGGTGTCGATGGCCTTGCGAATGCCGTAGGTGTCGTACCCGAATGCCAGATCAACCGCCGCCTTCAACCGGCCAACCGCACTGAGAGTCACCGGCACGGGGCCGATCATGATTCTGGCCAAAACGAGATCGAAGTCGCTCTTCAACTCCAGCAGCGGCATCTCGTATGTGAACAGGGTCGCGTCGCCGCCCTGCAGGATTTTCATCCAGTTGCTAATATCCTTGACGTACTCCCACATCTTGAAGCCAGAACGGGGCTTGTCCCCGCCCAACACCGCCCCGCCCAGCGACTTGGTGGCGATCTCGGACAGCTTGCCCGACACCTCGGCCGGACCGTCCAGCGTGACGGTGCTTTGCAGGTCCGGCGGCAAGCGATCCAAGTCCGCCTGCGTGGCCTGCGTCGCGGCCGCGTTCGTGGTCCCCAGTCCGCCGATGTTGCCCAGCAGGATCTCACCCGAGCTGCCCAACATGCCCTTGACCTGATCGACCAATTTCAGCATGTCTTGCGCGGCGTAGACAAAGGCCCAATTGACCTGGGGTTTCCCTTGCGCCTTCAGGACCAGGTTGATCACTTCCATGACGTTGGGTGGCTTGACCAGGATGTCCAGTCCCGAGACTTCCTTGGTCAGTCCCTCGATTACGTTCCGGAATGGCTCCAGGACATTTTGCACCTTTTCGGCGATCGGCTGGAGGAAGTTTGTCACGAACGTCCCGACATCCAGCCGGAGGTTCTCGATGCCGATGGACGGGGTGCCGGCCCCGTTCAGCAGGCTCCAGTTCCAACCCGCCACCAAGTCGCCTTTCAGCTTGGGCAGCACCGAAACGCCCTCGACTTCCAACGTCATCCCCATCCGCAGCCCCGCGCTGACCGCAAAGTTGACGTTGAACAACTTGCTCAGAGGCTGCGACAGCATGTGCGTCAAGGTGAACCGGCCCCGCTCGTTGCCGGTATAGTCCAGACTCAAATTGCCAGTCACGCCGCCAGGCTGGAAGCCGGCCTTGTTCGGATCGCGATCTTGATCCACCAGCGTGGCCTTGAAGAACAATAACTTCCCCTCGCCGGTGAAGGGCTGATCTCCTTCGCCGGTCAGCGAGGCGTCGAGCTGGAACTGGAGTTCCGGCCCCTGCGCCACGGTGTTTGTGGGCAGATAGAAACCGTCCGTGACCGAGAGCCCCAAGCCGAACGCGTAGCTCCAATGGGCATCCAACGCCAGGCCGCCGTCGACCTCGAAAGAGAAACCCGGCAGTTGGAGGTCGAGCGGGATGTCGAACCCGGTGCCCAGCAACTCGCCGCCCAGGCTGATGTTGAACTGGATGGCGTCGGTCCCTTCGGGAGGCAACGCTCCCTGCACCCAGCTGCCCAGACGCGTGCCGGTCTCGCTGTACCAACCCACGTCCATGGCGCTGGCCAGGATGTCCAGCCCGCTCGGGCCGAAGATGTCGTTCAACGATTGCCGCAGGATCTCGATCAGCTTGCCGTTGCCGCTCAGTTTCTTCCGCAAATCGGCCACCAAATCGGTGCGGGCGTCGCCCAGGAAGTCGGCGGCGGCCAGCAGTTTGTCGCCGATGAACGGGATGTCCTGCGCCACACTGCTGTCGAAGGTTTCCTGCACCGAACTCAGCGCGGCGTCCACGCCATCCAGCAGCAGCGACGGATCGTTCAGCATGCTCATCAGCTCGAAGCTGCCGCCCAGCAGGGCGAACTCCTGTTTGATACTCGGATAGCTGTAGACCACGGCCGGCCGTGGGTCGGTGCGCACCGCGCCGGTCAACTGTTTGAACAGCTCCCGCAGACCCTGATCGCTAAACACTGTCTGCAACGTGTACTCCAGCCCCTCCAGCGCCAGCCGGATCGGCAACTTGACGTCGAACCCGCCTTGCAGGACGAGCTGGATATTGTTGCCGATACTCTCCGTCGTGAAGTGGAACTTGCCGTCGTCATTCGGCGTGCCGGCCGGCTGGTCCAAGGCCACGGTCAGCGTGGCGTAGTCGGAGGTCGCTCGGTTGCCGTCGCCGTCCAACACGGCGTAACCGCCGCTCACGCCCATCTCGATCGGGCCGGCACGGAAACCCAAGTCCAGGTTCGAACCCAGGAGGCGAGCCCCGAGCGTCAGGTGCGTCCCGCTGGCCTGCAGCACCGGCACCGGCACATCGACCAGGAAGGCCACGTCCTGGAACGCGGCGATCCCAGCCAGTCCCGCCGCGCTAGCCGCCAGCACCTGACGCCCGGTCAGGAAGGTGACCGCCACGCCCAGCTCATTTTGCAGCCGGGTCGCCAAGTCGAGCAGAGCCAGTTGCCGGCGTCCCAGCAACTGCCCCGCCCCGTAGACGTTGTCGGTATTCGCATTGGCCCCTACCGAGTTGTCGATGGCCGAGACGACCGTCGCCCGAAACGAGCGGACGGTACCCTGGCCGGCCGCCGCCAGCTTGGCCGCCAGGAACTGACCCTTGATCGTCTGGTACAGCGGCTCCGTGACCTCGCTGCTGCCAGCCGCAAAGGCGACCGAGGTGAACGCGCCGGCCGCGGCCGGGACCGTTGTCTCGCGCGTGGGCCGGAAGTCATAGAGGAACATCTCCGGCGAGTCACCACTGGCCAGTCCACCGAAGCGGATCCCGATGTCGGCTTCCAGGTCCAGCAAGGCTTCCAGCCGGATGTTGCCGCTGCCGCCCAGCAGGTCGCTCAAGGTCCCCACCGTGCTGACGCCCGGCAACAGCGTGCCGAGGTCGAGATTGAAGGAGAAGAGCTGGGAGAACACGGCCCCGTAGTTGATGTGGACATCCAACACGGACCCGTTCAGACGTAGCGAGAACTTCTGGTCGTGGGCCGGCAGGGTATTGTTGTCCGTGATCCCCAAGGCGTTTTCGAAAACGGTTTCGACATCCTGGATCGCTGCGGCCGGATGGGCTGCCGCCTGTTCCAGTTTCGCAGCAAAGTCCGTGGCGAAGCTGAACACGTCGCTGAGCGCGCGATTGATGACCGGCAACTGCGTGTGGTAGAACGGCTCGTTCTCTAGGGAATCGTTCAGGAAATCCAGGCCCATCCGCACGCCGCTGACGATGTCGGCAAAACTCAGATTTTGGAAGTCAAAGGCCGCGCCCAGGTCCGGCAGGACCAACACGACCTCGTTGCCCGTCAGCCGGCCGGCCGCCTTCTCGCCCGCCAGATCGAACGGCAGCGACGGCGTCTGATAGACCGTCTTGACGTTCGTCCAGCTGAGCAAGTCCTGGACGTACACGCCCACTTCCGCCTGCGGGGCAATCGGCAAATCGCCGCCCAGACCCGCGTTGAGCGTTAGCCCCTTGAGCCGCGCCCTGGCATCGCCTGTGAACGAAAACTGGAACGCGTCGGCCACCGCGCCAGAGAAGATCTCGGAGAACGAGAACCGCTGGTCGCCCGCCGTCACCGTCTGGGGATCGCGATCCAGCCCGATGGCCGCCGTCGCGCCGATGTGAATCCCGGAGCCGCTGCCCGTGCCGCCCGTCGTCAGTCCCAGGAACCCGAGTTTGGCCGCCACCGCCAGGTCATTGACGTCCACCGCCACATTGCCCGTCAGGTGCGTCTGGTCGATGCCGAAGACCACGCCTTGCTTCACCGAAAAGGACTGCCCCGTCGCCGTCGCTGCCGCCGCCTTGTCCAACGTCACCGTGTGCGCGTCGACGAAAGTCTTGATCTCGTAGGTCTCGGCGCCGACCACCAGGTCATAGCCCACCATGCTCGCCGTGAAGGTGAAGGCCGAAGACGTGAATTGGTCGGAGCCCTCCGTCAAGGCGCCGGCGGTCCCCTGCTCCACCTTCCCGTCCAGATCCACGAAGAAGCTCACACCGCCAGCAATCGAGGCTTGAATCACCGCCTGGGCCGCGGTCGACAGTTCCACGCCGCCGAAATCGAAACCGAAATCGAGAGCCGCCGTGAGCGACGGCAAGGCCGCGGTGAAGGCCAGCGGGAACGCGAAAACCTGTGTCACCGGATCGAACGTTACCGTCAGGCCGGCCGGCAACACCTGGGCCGCGTTCAGCGCCGTAGTGAGTTCCTGCAGGGTCTGGAGCTTTTCAAGTTGCTGGTGTACCACGAAGGCTTGATTGCTCACCGCCTGCTGCGGCGCCGTCATCAGTTGCAGCGTGTGCGCATCGGTCACCGCGCTGATCTTGTAAGTGCTCACAATCGTGGTGCCGTTCAGCAGCGACACGTACTGGCCTGCCATGTCGGACGTAAACGTCACCCCGGCAGCGGTGAAGGTCTTCTGACCGGCGGCGATTGCCCCGCCCACGCCGTTCAACAGATCCACGCGCAGACGGTCGAAGTTGATCTTGCTGTAGACTTGTTCGTCGAAGACAGTGGCGAAGGTCAGCACTTGATTCAGCGCCGCCTGCACGAACGGGATCTGGCTGATCAGCGAATCGGCGTTCTGCACCTCACTCTCCAGGTAGTCCCGGAAGTCCGGGAACATCTGGATCACCTGGGCGGCTGTCAGGTTCTTGAAGTCGAACATCTTGTCGAAGTTCGCGGTCGTCACCGTGAATCCCGAATCGTTGCCAAACAGCCCGCCCTCCACGATTACTTTCGGGGTGGCTCCGGCCGCCAGATCGACTCCCGCTAAGGACGCGTACACGGGCAATTCGAAGTTCAGGCGATTGCTTGCCGGTGCGAAACCGAAGACGCCGTTGACGTAGGAGATTGCGCCGCCCAGACTGAGCGAGCCTTGTCCAAGCTCCTTGGCCGGATCCCCAATGCTGACCGTCAGCGGACCGATCGAGCCGCCCATCGCGAGATCATGCGTGGCGGCGGTGGCCTGCAGCCCCAGTTTGTTCAGGTTGAAATTGGACGCGCCGCTGCCCATCCAATTGACCGCCAGGTCGAAGTCGAGGTCCGACTGGATACCTACGTTCAACGTGGCCGAAGTGTCGAATTTCAGTCCCACGGCGTCGAACGAATCACCGAATTCGAGCCCGAATTGCTGGTCGTACGAGAGCGACTTGCGGAACCGCAACTGGAAACCGGTGTCCGTCAGCGCCATGACCAAGCCATTGGGCACATTGCCTAACAGCTTTGGCCGCCACTGCTCGTCCAGGTAAGCGAGCAGTCCGCGGACGGTCGGCCCGGTCTGCCCGTAGACTCCCACGGGGATCTTGTCAGTGGGAGGCAGAGCCTCGCTTGGGTGCAACGCCGGATGCAGGTAGTGCTGCGTGTACGTGCCGACATCCAGCAGCCGAGCGATCCCGAGCAGTTCATCCAGCGACGAGTTGATCCCCGGCAGCAATTCGCCCACGACGCTGTTGACGATCCGGTTGCCATCTTCGTCCACTTCGACGCCGATGTCCGCTTGCAGATCTACCAGCGATTCACCGAGGTCGTCCAGTAACCCGCCCAGGAATCCTTCCAGGCTGACATCCAGCGTGCCGGCGACAAGCTCATTGACCTCCGTCCCGTCCGCGAAGAAGACGTGGACCTCGTCTTCCCCCGCCTGCACCTGTTCGTCCACCGCGGCGCCCGTCTTATTGACTCGCAAGGAGACCGTGCCGGTGAGCGTCACCTGGTCCAGCCCCGCCGTAGTGACCGTGCCGCCGCCTTGCACGGCGTAGCCCGTGCCGCTGGCCGTCGGCAACACCACCATGCCCAATTGACCGCCAATCAACTGCAGACCCGTCCCGTTAACGCCCAAGAAAGCCTTCAGGTTCGCGATGCCCAACTGCAGCGTCGTGGCGGTGCCGACGGTGGACTGCGTCACTCCGACCTCGCCGGTCACCTCCAGCAGGTCAGCAAAAGCCACCGTCACCGTGCCGGCGACACTCAGCAGCGATCCCAGGCTGCCCGCGTGGTCCAACGTTACCGTCTGGCCGCCGGCCAACTCGACCGCCAACGGGGTCTTCGCGAAATCCACCACCATCGCGTTCGCCGCGCCCGTGGTGGTGGTCCCCAAGCCTCGATTCAAAGCGACTTCCAGCCCGGTCGCCGACAACGTCACCTGGTCGATCCCCACCAGCCCCGCGCTGCCCGTCGTCCCCTGCAGGGCCACCCAGCGGCGATTGTCGCCCGGCAGCGGGATCTTCGGCACCAAGAAGGCCACCGCTGCGTCCACGTCCGTCACCGACAAACCCGCCGCATCGGCGTTCGTCTCTGGCCCGTTCAGGCCGGCGAACAGACCACCGCTCTCCACGCCCAGCACCAACGCCCACACGTCCAACTCGCTACCGTCGGACAGTGCCGCGTGCCACGCCTGCCGCGTCAGGCTCAGGTCGCCCGACAGGATGAAGAAGTCGTACAGCGAAAAGCTCGGCAGATGGCCGAGTTCCAGCAGTTCTAAGCCTGGCAAACTGAAGTCAAAGTCCGGCAGGCCGGGCAGATCCGGCAACCCCGGCAGCCCCGGCAACGACGGCAGCGACCAATCCGGCAGACTCAGCCCAAAGTCGATGTACGGCACAACGAAGTTCGGAAGGCTGGGCAGATCAAACGCCAGATTCAACGAGATTTCTGGCAGCGACAGACTCAGGTCCGGCACCACAAAGTCCGTGAACGGCTGGAACCAAATCTGCCCCACCGAGGCTTTCAGCGAGAACCATTTCAGCGAACCCAGGTCGGGGCGATTCGCCAGGGGATTGAGTTGCGAAACCAGCAGCGAAAAATTGACGTCCTCCATCCCAAACCCCAGGAAGTCCGAGTGGCTCCACGGCGGACCGTTCACACCCACGTAGGCCTTCGCGTCCAGGCCCCACAGCCGCAGGGTGTCCACCTTGACGGTCGTGTTATCCGAGAGCTGCGCGTCCAGCGTGCCTTTCTCGATCCCGAATTGGCCCTGCACGTAAAAGAAGTCCGAGGCACTCAGCTCGATCGTCCCCGTGGCCCGCAACAGCGGCCC
>JAPLNJ010000603.1 GCA_026692885.1 Planctomycetota bacterium
CCGATCATTCGCCATCCCTCTGGCTTCGCGTAATTCGTTACCTCCTTACGTGCAAAGTTCTGTTCTGACCCGGTGGTTAGCCTTTGGCCAGGCCGGATTGTCCGGCTGATTTGCAGCAGCTTATCTTGGCGCACTCATGATCGTATCGCCTGTGTTGCGAGTGCCGCAGACGGGTGCCTGGCGGAGCGGTTCCTCATCAATGCCAACTACCGCATCTTTCCCATCTTGACTCGCGTTTTCCGTATCCGCTGGGGCTTAGCCCCAGACCTGGCCCGCACAAAACAGTGTCGCAAGGCAGGCCAGAGTTTGTTCCACTTCTGTACCGCCCGCAGACATGGGTCAGTCGTTCAAATTTCAGTTTTTGCGGCCTCTGGGAAACGAAGGTGGAGAGTATCGCCGCCCCAAAAACTTAAATTTGAACGACTGACCCTGGCCAATGTTTCCGCCCAGTTTTGCGCGGCTCGCCCCAGATCCCTCGGCGGCCTGCGCCGCCTATGCGTAGGCGAGCCTCTCCGAGGCTCGCAAACCGGTCTCGGAGAGACCGGGCCTGGACCGCGCAAAACTGCGGAGTCGGGCGTCAAACGGATGGTCCTGTTTTCGTTCCGCCCCCATCCGGGCTTGCCCCGGTGGAGCGAGGTTTCTGGACTACGCCACGGGTCCGCAACCGCCTCACCTCTTCCGCCGCCTCCCGCCCGCCGCCGGAGGCGGCGGGCGGGAGGCGGCGGAAGACAGCACGGCTAGCGTCTGCCGACGTAGTGGTCGAAACCCAATTCCACCGGGGCCAGCCCGGATGGGGACCAGACATGCCAAGCTGGAACAAAAGCCGGACCAGATCTCACCATGGCAAGGACTCTCTGGGATACAACTTTGCGCGGCCCAGACCGGGCCACGTGGTTCGCTACGCCTTCCGCTACGGCGGGAACGGGCGCGCTCTACCGAGCACCTTCTAAGGAGGAAACTGTCCTCGCGAGGCGGAAGCCCAGGTAGTTGAGCCGGAACGACGGCACGAACCAGTAACGGAAGGCCGCCCGGCAGAGCTCGGCGTCGTTCCTCCAACAGCCGCCCCGGATCACCCGGTTCGAGCCTGATCCCGCCCCCGGCGGATCCTCGGCGGGCGAGCGCGCGTAGTACTCATCAGCATACCAATCCGCACACCACTCCCACACGTTCCCGTGCATGTCGTGCAGGCCCCAGGGATTCGGCTTCTTCGCCCCCACCGGCTGCGTCTGACCGCCGCTATTCTTGTCGAACCAGGCGTACTCCTCCAATAACTTCGCGTCGTCCCCAAAACGGTATTCCGTCGTGGTTCCAGCCCGGCAGGCGTATTCCCACTCGGCCTCGGTCGGCAGGCGGCCGCCTGCCCACTCGCAGTAGGCCCGCGCTTCGTCCCAACTCACGCCGACGACCGGCTGCTCCGGCTGATTGAAGCGCCGGGCGTCCCAGTATGCCGGTTTCTTGAGGGACTTGCCAACGGCTTCGAGGAAACGTCCGTATTGGCCATTGGTGACGGGATACTTCCCGAACAGAAATCCGCGCGTGATGCGGACGCGGTGGACCGGCCGCTCGCCGCCCTTATTGGAACCCATCTGGAACTCGCCCGCCGGAATGGCCACGAAGCTGATCCCGGTCCGCTCGTCGACGAAGACGCCTCGCTCCGTCGGTTCGACGTGGACTTCGATCCCCAGGCGGGCCAAGATTTCCCGAGCAAATCCCCGCGTTTCCTGGTCTGGCGAGTCGGCCAGCTGGCGGCAGATATTTTCCAGTTCCGGGACTTGCTCGGCCCGGTCCCGCAACAGCCACAGGATGGCGGCGACTCGCGCATCAGACGCACGCTCGGCGCGCACTTGTTTCGGCCGCGCGAGTCGAAACCGTTCTGCGATGGTCCAGAACCACGCCTTGCATGTGTCTTGCGGCCGAGCGCGCTGGAGCGATTCGACGAACGGACCGCTGGCAAAGTAGAGGGCTTCGTCCAGACAGCGCTGCGCGAGATCGGGATGATGCTCCGCAATGCCGGCCTCCAGCAGGGCGCCAAAGAACGCTTCGCAGTACGGCCGCGACCGCCGCAACGACAGCAGGGCGACCTCGCGCCACCAGCTTTCCGCCGCCCGCGCCGCCAACTCCGGGGCCAGTCCCTCGCGGGCCGCGTGCTCCGCGGCCAAGTATTCCTGAAAGCTCAGGTGCAAGAAACCGCAACGGCCCTCGCCCTCGCCGGCCATGGCCAACACGCCCGTCTCGTCCCGCATCCGTTCCAGGAATCCGAGTCCGTCACTGCCCAGGCCCGAACTGGGGGCCACGTTCGCCAAGCCCTTGGCCGCCTCGGCGGCCAGGTCGGCCAAAGGTGCGGCCGTGCGGTCCTGCTGCTGGTGCATCCACCAGGCCACGCGGGCCAGCACCGCTTGGGCCGCTTCCGCATCGTAGGGCTTCAGGCCGGTTCCCAACTCCGCCGCGTACAAGTCGCGCCGCCAATACTCCAGCAGGACCCGCACACAGTGGGCGTACAGTTCGGCGCGCCCCGTGGGCAGCTTGCGTTCCTCGTGAAAGACGATGCACAGGATCGTGAGCAGGAGCGGGTTGGTGCACAGCTCGCGGATGTGGCCGGCCTGATACGCCGGACGAGCCAGGATGTCCAGCAGTTCGTGGCTGTCGGCCTGGGCCCGGGCCTTGGCCCGCCGCCCGGGGCCGAGCAGTTTTCCGTAGGCGGCGCCGAACCAGTCCCGCACAAATCGCTGGACTTGCTTGTCATCCAGCGGCCGGACATGGAACTCGACGAACTTGGACCCCAACGGCACTCCCTTGCGGAAATAGCCCTGGAAACGGCAGGTCACCAGAAACCGGTCCTCCGGCCGTCCGGCCAACGCCTTGCGGACCCAGCCGGCCACTTGTTTTCGCATCTCCGGATCGACGACTTCGTCCAAGCCGTCCAGAATCCAGAGCAACGGCCCGCCCCGGCCGTTCCACAAGTCCGGCCCCGGCGCATCCCGGCCGTCGGGGGCTTCTTCGCAGCGGGTCTCGGCTTCCAGAAACGCGCGCAGCCCTTGCTTTTCCGCCAGCGTTTCCCGGCGCAGATTCCGGAACCGCAGCAAGACCGGAATGGTGCCCGCGGGCAGCCCCACGTCCTCGGGCAGGCTCTGGCCGCTGGCCAGCCGCCAGGCAAGTTGCCGGGCACCGGTGGTCTTGCCCGAGCCGGGCTCGCCCAGCAGCACCACGCCGCGCTGTGCCAACTGCGACGCCTTGCGGAAGACTTTGCCCAGGTCCACGCGCTGCTCGTGCTCGGCATGCCCGTCGCGGTAGCGTTCCGTCGGGCGTTCCTCCAGCGAGCGGGCCAGCGTCGTCTGGAGCGGCACGTACGCTTCGTCGATCGGCAGTTCGACCTGCAGACTGCGGCCCATACCCAGGAGAGTCAGGGTTGCGGTCCGCCCGGCCAGACAGGTCAGGTAGTGGGCGATGTTCGCCGGCAGCGGGGACGGGACGCGGAGGACGGGTTCTTGCGGCAGGCCCTCTCCCTGGCGGGCCTGCGGCTCGGGGAACAGGCGTTCGAGAAATCCCGGCAAATCGTGGTACGTCTCGCCGTAAACCAACGGGAACAGACGGCCTCGCGGTTCGCGTGCGTCCTGCTTCCGCACGAGCCGGTAATGTCGATGCTCGACCTTGGCGGCCGCCTCGATCGCCGTAAGCCACGTGAGGAAATTGCCAAAGTTTGGGTCGGCCAGTCCTTCGTCGCCGCAGCCGACGAACAGGAAGCTCTTGGCGATGGCCAAGGCCCGCATCACGGCCTGCGTGTGCTCGTTGTTCTTCACAGCTTCGTAAGATCGGATGCCGAGCACGACCGAGTCCGGTTCTTGCCAATGTCCGTGCAAGTGCAGGACGCGACGTTCGTCGCCTCGTACGAAACGGGAAACACTCGCCGCATCGGTCCAGCACACGTGTTTCAGCGGAGTGGTCTTCTCGATCAGGTCGTCGTAGTTGGTGGTGACCAAAGGTACGTCCAGCTTGACCAGCAGCTGGATGACCGCCGGGTCTTCCGGCTGGAGTTCGGCAAAAGCCTCCCGGAGCCAGCGGGCCAACTCGCCGCCCTGCTCGCGAAGCTTCTGATGCACCAACTCGGCGGCCGAGAGCAGCATGTCCGGGTAAGATGCGTGCAATTGCCGACGGACGTCCTGGCACCAGTCATCCGGAACGCCGATGGTCCGGCAACGATCGACGCCCGATTCGATCAATTCGCGCCAGCTGGGCGCACGCGAAGTCGTCGCCACGGAGACGCCGGAGCCCACCACGGCAACCACCTGTCCGCGCCCAATCATGTCCCGCAGATCGATCTCGAATCCGGGCTCCTGCGACATCGTGCGTGATCCTAGCCAAATTCAGACATCGAGGAGACGGCTCAAAACAACGCTGCCAGGAACTGACACAGCCGCCACTGGGCTGGCGCTCGCGTGGCGGACCGTGCCTTTGCCCCACCGGCGAGAGCCATTCTATTGAAACCGAAAGCGAAAGCTACCAGGGAGGGAAAAATGGCTGAGCAGACGCATCGGCAACCGGCTTTCCGGAAGTAACCTTCCAAACCAGCCGATCCCTCCCACCACCTCCCCGCCTCGACCGTGCAGCCGTTCACCAATCGTCACGCGACAACAACCACGACCCCGAGCTGGATCGCCGCCCCCATCAACAACGCCGTCTACCCTCGCCCCGGGGCCGCGCAAAACTGGGCGGAAACATTGGCCAGGGTCAGTCGTTCAAATTTCAGTTTTTGCGGCGGCGAGACTCTCCACCCTCGTTGCCCAGAGGCCGCAAAAACTGAAATTTGAAGGACTGACCCATGTCTGCGGGCGGAACAGAAGTGGAACAAACTCTGGCCTGCCTCGCGACTGCCTCGCGAGCATTCGCGAATGCCCCCGAGAAGCTCCCGACGTAAGTCGGTGGGAGTGTTCCCGCCCTGTGCCTAACCCGGAGCCCCAGATCCGACCAGCCCGACTCGTCGGCTGCCCGCCGCCTCCGGCGGCGAGCAGCCGACGAGTCGCGAGAACTTGGTGAGTCGCCGTGGTGCTAGCACCAAACGGTTTTCGGGGTTGTCGGTGTCAAGAATTGGGGTTTTACGGTTTCGCATAGACGGACCGCCAGCTGGGCTCAGACGTACAGATTTCAGTTTTCGCGGGCAGAAGGCTTTTTATGGGCTTGAGCACACGACCGCGAAAACTGAAATCTGTACGTCTGACCCCTTGTCTCGCGCCCTTTCCCGGCTGAACCGTTAAGTCCCATTCTTTACGCGCAAGGGCCAAGATAGCGTTTGGTGCTAGGAGTTGGCGGGACTGCTCTCACCGACTTACGTCGGGAGCTTCTCGGACGGGCCCAGCTGGCAGTGACGGCATTTCGCAGTGTTGCGATCAACGCCCAATATCGAGTCACAGGCCGGTGGCCATGAACCAAACGGCTGACGTGATGACAACACACATCCTGGCCGAGAATGGCAGGGCCACGTCTGCGACTTGGCTTGCAGTTCCCCACGATTCATACCGTGCGTCAGACGGAAGGCGAGAAACCACGAAGAGACTGGCCACGTCATCGAGCACCCACCCCGCCCTGCTCATGCCGCTTCGAGCGGACCGAGCAGAAGCGGGGTTCCCGGATCCCCGCACGCCTCGTCGTTGACAGAAAAACGGGCGGGCTGAACAGTCGCCGAATGGGCACGCTGCCGAGATCGTCGCGCCTAATTGCGGAACAAACTCCACCCACCGTCGGAATCCACGCCGAACGTGTACGTGCCTCCAGCGAGGACCAGTTGCGTAAGTCCGTAACCATTACCCCGGTCGAACATGATTACGCAGCGCCGATACAGCGTCTGTATCTCGCCGGGTTGCAATAGGACTTGCTGGCCATTCAACGTGTAGGACACCGTAACTCCCACTTCGGCCGGATTCACAATGCGGATGCACGTCGCGTCGTAGACAACCGGCGGGTAGACGAAGACCGGGCGGGCGACGACAACTCCGGATGGATACCGGTGAACCGGGTGGACCGGATACGAGTGGCGGTAAGTGGCCTCGGCCCGATGAACCTGGTATCCAGGGCGAATAGAATGCGCGGATGAATGTGCCAGATTGCCGTGAGCCGAGTGTGTGGCATGGACCTGGCCCGCGTGGACCGGGTTGGCACGGACCGGAGCGGCACGGACCGGAGCGGCACGGACCTGGCCAGCGTGGCTCGAAGCTTGCCCTGAATGTTTCGACTGATCACGGCGTTCCGCCATCACGGCCGAGGTCCCGAACGCCAGGAGTACGAGTGCAGCCACTGTCGAAATCAAGGGCGTATGACGAGCGTCCATGATTCTTCCCCTCGCTCTGTTTGATTGATTGCTTGGCGACCAGCCTCCGCTATTTGCCTTATGCCGAAACGGCGCCGCGTCGCGACACAGAATCCGAGAGGAATGGTGGTTCACTGCAAGATCTTGGCCGCGTGCTGGGGGAGAAACTTGGCTGCGTTCGCGTGCAATCGACTCGCCCGATGGTACACCCCGGCCTGCTCATGCCGCTTCACGCGGACCGAGCAGAATCGGGGTGTGATGAGCTTGCTGGTTCAGCTTGTTTGACCTTCGTTGACCGTCCGCGGCAGGAAGTGCATCGGGAATGTCTCCCCGCTGGTTGCATCGCCTGCCCGCTCGTGGACAATGGTCGAAAACCTTCAGCAAGATGGGAGTGCCGCTGGGATGTGGGAGATCACTCGACGCACGTTCGTCAAGGATCCGGTGTTGGCCTCGGCAGGGGAAGCCAACCAGCTGCTGAAACGTGACTACCGAGACCCGTGGAAGTACCCCGACTACGCTTGAGACAAAGGACCGGAAGCCATGCACGCACATTCGACGCAGCACCCACGAAACACGGCGCTACTCCTCGTCGCGGCCGTCCTGGCCATCGGCAACACGGCGCAGGCTCAGTCGCAGTTCGTCTTGGCGGCCAATATGAAGGTCCTGCGTTGCGAGATGCCCAACACGACGTATCGCTTCGCCGGCAGCAACGCCCCCGGCCAGTTGTTCTTGCCCGGCGAACCGGTCGACATCAAACTCGTATTGACCAAGGGCCAGGACCAGGGCGAGGTCAAGGACTTCGCCATCGAGATCCAGGAGATCACCACGCGCGACCCCGAAGCCCGGATCAAGGAGGCGTTCACCGACACCGGCGGGAACGCTCCGCTGGTCGCCTTGGAGGGCCAGCCGATCACGCACACGATCCCGGTCCGCTTCGGCGACCAGCTGGAGACGACCGTGGAGGTCAAGGGCCTGCCCGTGCCGGCCCGCTTCGGCACCTACGCGTTGGTGCTGACGCGCGGCCCCAAGCGGCAGTTCCTCGCGTCGCTCTGCCGCGTGCCCAAGCCGCGCGAAGATGGCCGCATCGACAATGTGCCGATCCTGGGCGAGGGTCAGATGCTGGGCCCGGCGGAAATGCTGGAAACCCGCGCCCAGCAGTTCTACCGCATGGGCGTCCGCGGTTGGCGGTCCGAATTGGGTTGGCGTGAATCGGCGGACGGGAAACGCGACTGGGACTCCTACGACCGGCTCTTCGCTGCCGCCGAGAAGGCCCACTGCCAGATCATGGTCACGCTGGGCGGGCATTCCGGCTGGCTCTGGACGTTCGGCGAGCCGACACCGGCGGCCGGCTGGAAGCCGGGCAGCTTCGGCTACGGGGGCACCGGCGACTGGGTCTGCAAGCCCGAACTGTACGAGCGCTACGGTAAGTGGATCACGGACTTCTGCCAGCGCTATTGGAAGAACGGCCAGGGGGCTCTGTGGGGTCTGGAGAACTACAACGAGCCCTGGGAGGGCGGCGGCATCAGCGGCTGGGCGCGAGACACGCTCCAATACCGCGCGATCCAGAAGCTGATCGCCACCAGCGCCCGCAAGGTATCGCCGGACATCAAGATCCTGGCGGCGTCCTCGGTCATGAACACCGAGGACAAGCTGTTCAGCGACGGCTCGAGGGAGTTCGACCAGTACATCGACATCTTCACCGACCACTACGTCGTCCCGCCGATGTGCTACGGGCCCCTGGTGGCCAAGGCACACGGCAAGGAGTCGATGGAGACCGAGACGTGGTTCGTCAACGCCGAGTACCTGCTGCCACAGGGCGTGGCACAGTTCATGGCCTGCGGCCAGCAGCGGCTTTCGCCCTGGCACCCGCGCGTGCTGTTCGACGCCTTGCCGGGTAACAAGGATCAGTACTTCATTCCTTCGCCGGTCGTGGCGGCGACGGCGGCTCTGAATTATTTCCTCACCGGCAAGAAGTTCGAGAAGATCGTGTTCAAGAATCACCTGCCGTGGGTCTTCCAGTACGGCAAAGACGACGATCGCAGTGCGCTGCTGATCGTCTTTGGGCAGTTGATTCCGATCGCCGGCACCGATCCTAAGGACCGGCTGTGGTGTCAGGTGGACGGCGCGGCGGGCGGGAAGATGACAATTGACAACGCCGACGGGCTGTTGCAGTTCTACGATCTGGCCGGTAATCCCCTGTATGAGGGCCAGAAGAGCGTTGAGTTGCCGATGACGATCTTCCCCACGTACATCACCTGCCGACAAGGCGCGGCCACTGCGGCCAAGCGGCTAGCGGCGGCCAAAATCGAGGGCAAGCGGCCGGTCGAGATCCTGCCTCGCGATTTCACGGAACGGGTTGCCAAGGGCGCGGTGCTGTCCGTCGAGTTGCACAATTGCCTGAACCAGGCTGTCAGCGGCCAACTCGCCGTGCAGCCGCCGCAGGGCTTGCAGCTGAAGCAGGACGCGCAGCCGGTGAAGCTGGAAGCGGGCGAGCGCAAGGCGTTCCCGTTCGAATTGGCCCAGGCGACGGCCAGCACCACCAACGCCTACCCGTTCGCCTTCCGATTCACCAGCGACGCGAGCAGCGCCGAATACAAGGAAACACTGAACGCCACGATCATCCCCAAGCGCACGATCCAGGTGGACGGCAATCTGGACGACTGGAAGGACATTCCGGGTGTGACGGTCGTGGCCAAGGCCCAGAAGGCCGAGGTCACGGAACTGTTACGCCGGCCGTGGCTGCAGATCAAGGACGCGGAGCCGCAGGGCAACTTCGCCCAGTTCAAGCTGGCGTGGGACGAGCACTACCTGTACGTGGCCGCGCTGGTCAACGATCCGACGCCGCAGGAGCAGGGCCTGGCTCCGATGGCCGGACGAAACGAGGATCTGTACTTCCACACCAAGGCTTCGGACCAGCACTCGCCGTACAAGGAATTCCTGGCCAAACGGCCAGGTCGGAGTTTTGCCGAGGTGCCGTACGTCTGGCGCTACAATCCGGAGGGTCCGGACAACGCGTCGCTGCCGACGGTTCCCTTCCGTCGCGACCGGCTGCACATCGCCTTAGACGTAGCCGATGACTGGCACGATCTGACGTCCACCACGGACCGCATCCCCTGCGGGTTCCACGCCGTGCCGGATACGGACTACGAGTATGCCGCGTACCTGACCTCAGGCGGCAGCGAGCTGTGGCGTTACCTGGCACCCGGCGTGCCGCGCGTCCATGACTGGCCGCGCCAGCCGAAGGCGAGGACGGCGACCGGCCCGGTCTCAGGCTCCAAGCACGTGGTCCGACGCGAGGGCACGACGTACGTGTATGAGCTGGCCATTCCCAAGGAGGAGCTGGCCCAGTTGAAACTGGCCGCGGGCACCACACTGGGCGTGATGCTGCGGGCGGGCAACAACAGCGGCCCGCATGTGGATTTCGGGGCCGATAAGGCCGTGACCAAGAGGAATGGCCTGACGCTGCACCCCTACTGGGAACGCGCCAGCAACTGCGGCGTGCGGTGGAAACTGATCGAGTAGTTGCGTGTTGGGGATCCGGTCAATGCCTTGGGCGAGCGGCAATGGGTGGTGCGTCTGATCAACCACTGCACGGGCATGAACTACGCACACCGGATCCTCTGGTATCGACTTGACGATTCGCAGATCGCAGCGCCGCGCCTGCCCGTGACGGTCGCGGGCCCGACGGCGAAGTAAGTGGCTGTAAAGAAATAACCTGGCAGATCGGTGGTAGGACGGATTGGCACTTCGGCCCGATGCTTCGGGCCGAAGTGCCAATCCGTCCTACGGTCAAACTGCAGACTTGTTCTTTTCCAGCCACTAGCGGCAGTGCGAAGGAGAGAACACCGGCTGCATTTGTTTCGGGTTCCGAACCAGCGGTCTCGCTTCCATTGCCGCATTCGTTGCCTCGGTGACCGTGGCCGCGACGGGAGCACGA
The DNA here is from genome assembly GCA_026692885.1 of Planctomycetota bacterium. The sequence continues at coordinate 10,236 of JAPLNJ010000603.1, forward strand.
ACCAAGATTGCCGAGACGTTGACGCAGTGACCTAGCGGAATCGCACCTCGTAGTAGGCCGCCTTGTTCCGCCCATCCAACGGAATGACGATGTGGCCGCTTTCCACTGTCGCCGTTACGTCGGCTGTCCGATATCCATACGGTGACAGCGCGGTCACGGTGCAGGGGCCGCTACGGGCCAGACGCACTGTCCCGCGCACGCCTTCCAACAATACGGGCGGCTTGCCGATGGCAAGGAGACGCTGGCCCCCGCGGCTGTAGGCCATGTCCGTGTTACGTGAGCGACCGACCGCCGTGATGAGAATCTGCTTACTCTCCTTCAGCGGCTGGCCGTCCCAGCTGGTCACCAGGATCGAGGCGCAGCGGTTGGTGGTGCGGATCTGGCAATCCGCCAGCTGCACCGCGTCCGACAGAAATCCCACGGCCGCCTGCATCCGCGGCGTGTCGGCCGTGACATAGCCCCGGCCGTAGTTCCAATACAATTCGCCGGTGACCGAACGGATCTCCTGCTTCTGCAGGTCCAGGTACTTGTGGAGATCGATCGAGAAATCCGGCTCGTCGGCTGGCGTGAAACGGACGCCGGTCTTGCCCACCGCCGCGGCATAGTAGCTTGCCAGACTCCGCGCGTTGACGCCTTGCTCAGACGACATCTCGTACGGCCCAGAGATGTCGACCTTGATGGCTACATCTTTCAGCGGCTGCGCGCTGAAGACTTTTTCCTCGGACACGTTTCGCGCGAAGACGAGGTCAGCCTCGCGCACGTCGCCGCGGCGGATGGCCTGGGCCAGGGCGGGGTACTGGCAGAGCGTCGAGGGCTCATTGACCGGCCACATCCACTTGAGAAACCGCGTGAAGCCGCCGCCTTCCAGGGCGAAATGGATCGGCACTTCCCAGCCGTTCAGGCACTGACCATAGAACGTCATCAGCGGCGGGGCCTCCAGACGCCACTGGTTGGGCAGCACGTTGGCCCATTCAGAGACGCCGTACGGCAGGCCGAGCACGCGTTCCATGCCGAGCTTAAGCAGGTGCTTGGGCTCGGTCAGCGCGGCCTCGTGGTTGAACGTCTGTCCCGAAAGGATCTGCCAGCCGCCGGGGCCTCCGCCGTAGTAGTGGTGGCGATCGATGTAATCCATACCGGGCACGTTCGAGTACAGTTCTGGATAGAACCCCGCGCCGACACCGAACCAGCCGGTCCCGCAGATCGGCTGGCGCACACCGGCCGCGCGGAGGGCGTCTCTTGTCTTTTGGAAGTACTGGTTGTTCAGCGTAAAGTAGAACTTCAGTTGATCGCTGGCGCGGGCTCTGCTCTCCGGCTTCACCTTGTTCAGTTCCCAGATCAGGAGCCGCTTGACGGTGGCCGCGGACAGTCGTTCATCGTCCTTCAGATCGGATCCCCAGGCGGCGGCCAATTTTTCCAGCGAGCCATATTTCTTCAGCAGCCAGTCGGCCCAGAGTCGGTCCAGTTCTTTGGCGTAGTGGGGCGCGATGCCGTCGATTGTGTAGAAGAATACGCCGTCTTCGTTGGTCACTTCGATCTGAGCCACGGCCGGGTCTTCGCCCCAGGTCTTGTTGTCGCGATACGGATTGCGATGGGTCAGAATGCTCTTTTCCAGGGCGATGTTGGCCCGCATCACCTGCTCGTCGAAGAACGTGATGCCCACGGAATCGAGCACGGGCTCGTCCTTGGGGTTTGGTTGCCGCTTGGCTTTCTCGTTCGCGTAGGCCACCGACTCGTCGAAAGCGTCTACGCCGTCGCCCTGCTTCAGCTTGCGGTACCAGAGCATGGTCGGACGGCTGTAGATACCGCGTTTGGCCAACTCGGCGACGAAGTAGTCGACCTGGTCCATGACCGTCGGGTTGAGGTGGGCGCTGTCCGTTTGGCTCCAATCCACGGCAGAGCCTGGCTCCGGGCCGGTCACGAGGTGCCCGATCCGCACCAGATTGAAGCCATACTTGGCCAGCCAGCGGGCCGTGTATTCGGATTCCTTCTTGTCACGCGGCGTGCCTTGCATCGTGGCCACCAGACGGACCGGCGAGCCGTCTTCGAACACCCAGCGGCCGCCCTTGGTCTTCAGGAAGCCGTGCTTGCCGGCCGGAACGTCTAGCTTTGCCGACTGGTCAATGGGCGTCGGTTGGAACGAGTCCTCGACCACCTCGACCGGAAACCACTGCGACTTGTCCAACGTGTCGAGGTCGCTCTGGAGGTACTCGGGCGTGGGGATCGTTTGGGGATCGGGAAGTTGCACCGGGCGGGCCGAAGCCGTGATCGCCGCCACCACCACGACCCCGTCGGCGTTGAGACTCTTCAGTTCGATTTCCTGGATGACCTTATCCGGCTGCGGGTTGTCCCAGCCGAAGCTGACCAGGCCCACGTCGTCGGTCTGCGCGTTGGGCACGTGGATCGCCGCGCGGTACTTCGGCCCGTGCGTCGGCCACCACCAGTTCATGATTTCTTCCTTGTCGCGGATGGCGATCTCGGTGGCGCTGCCGTCGGCGTAGCGCACGAGATAGTTCGCCATGTGCCCGCCGGACCAGGCGGCAGCGTGCAGAAAGTACAGGCTGCGGGCTCGGCCACCGAATTTCGCCGTGGCCGAAAGCGGCCCGGCAGGAAACTTCTTCGAGCCCAGCGTCAGTACGGCCTTGTGCTCGTTGGTCGCCGGATCGATCAGCTCGAAGGGCACGCCGAGCAGGTTCTGTTTTCCCACGGAGACATTGCGCAGATCGTTGTCGCCCTGGTCGGTCCAGCCACCCTTGCCGTCTCCCCACACCTCATCACGCCAGTCCATATTCACGATGGGCTTCAGGTCGATGGTTTGGAAGTCTGCGTCGGCAGCCAGGGCGGAGGCTGTTGGCGCGGACACGACCGGCAGCATGACGGCGAGCCATCCGATTACCGCCGTTCGCACGCGTCGAGAACTCTTGAAGGGTGTCAACCGTAGCATGACCTTGGTCTCCTCTGGGCTCTGCATGGCAGGGGAAATCGTGCGTTTTCAGCTACCCTGCGAAATGCGACTCGCTCAGCCGCAGGCAGTATGTTCTTTGACCGTTCCCAAACTAGCACCAAACGGTTTTTTACGGTGCGAGTGGCAAGAATGAGGTTTAATGTTGTCGCCTGGACGGGGCTCGCCGCGAGGGCTCAGACGTACAGAATTCAAAATTGGCGGTTTGGCGACTTTGCCAAGTCAGTGTGGTTTGTCCGCCAATTTTGAATTCTGTACGTCTGAGCCCTGCCTGGGGCCCGGCACTGCGGAACCGTAAAATCTCATACTATTCATGCTCCTGTAGGCCGGAACAAGCAACCGGAAGCACTGCCGGAGAAGGCGTCACCGTCTTTGCGGGGTTTGTCTTGGCGCAGCGCGGAGTAGGTAACCACCAGCTACACTCGTCCGCCGAGGAAACCCTCGTGAAGGAAGACGGGCTTGTAGCCGTGCTCCGTGACCCAGCGGATCGCCGTGTCGAGCCGTTGGGGATGGTCCGGAATGTAGTTTCGGTAGAATGGCCAGAAGTACTGTTCGTGAGTGAACAGGTCCATGATCTCGGCCGTGTTGGCATCCCGGGCCAACGGCTCCAGCGTGCCGACGATGCGGTCGTTGGGTACGCTGTTGCAAACGATGTCGACCCGGGAGAAAACAATCCCGCTCTCGAAGTCCTTCCAGGCATCATGCCGGTAGACATACTCCGAGCGTAAGGCGTCCCAACGGTAGTTGATGTCATAGACGCCAGGGCTGGTGGAGAAATAGCCGCTCAGCGCTCGCACACCTCGACTGAATAGCGGCTTGAAGGCCGTGTGACGGGTCATCGCGAAATGGATCACGGTGGGCGGAGCGTATACTTCCTCGCCCGCAAAACGATGGATCTCGGCCGCCACGAGGTCCAGGTCGGCAATGAGCTTTTCCGGAGGGACGTCTTGGTAGGGTCGATCCGGCTTGTCGGCGTAGGCGTGGAAGGCCAGCTTCATCCAGTCAGCGTTGTCGCGCCACTGGCCCTTGTACCGGTCGGGAAACTGGGGCAGTTTGAAATCGTCGCCGGTCGTGTAATAGATGTTGACGGTGAACTTGACGCCGTACTTCTGGTGCAGGTCGCGGAGCATCTTTAGATAGAAGCAGTCGAACAGCGAGGCGTAGTTCTTCTGGGCGATGTCACGCAGAAAGAAACTGTTGTCATCAATCGAGAAGCGGTAACGCGGCTCGCTGTACCGGTCCCAGACGACGCGCACGCGGTCCTCGTGACGGCCGCCCCCGTTTTCGACTGCCGCGACCAGATCGGTTTCCATTTCGCGCAACATGACTTCGGCCTGAAAGCGGGTGCCTTCGCGTTGACAGGCGACGCCATTGACGGTCACTCGGTCGCCCAACGCGGCCTCGCCGGACACATGAATGGTCAGCCCGTCATTGGTCTGCTTGCCGTGACGGTGGTTCAACACGGCGCCGTGGACGGGTTCGATAATTTTCACCGGTGCGGACGCTTCCGCTGCCAGGATGGTCACTTCTTTCAAAACTCCGAGACTCCCGGTGGCTGCGGCCATCTGGAGGAAACTGCGCCGGTCGATTTCGCGTGGGCTCATGGCGACTCGCTCCCTATTTGATTCGCACTCGCGATGCTGGTTGCTCGGCCTTGCTCGCAAGGGTTGTCCGTCCGCTGGAATTGGATTCTATCACCGGTCACGGTTCCCGGACAACCGATCGATGCCATGTCGTATGACCGTCACCCGGCGATGGGCTGGCTGGAAGTCAGCTTGCGGAACGGGCACGCCGGGACATGGGTGTCGTCTAGTCGCCAAACTTGCATCCACCGGCACGGGGGGACTGCTGAAATAGTAGCACCAAACGGTTATTTGGGCGATTCGCGTAAAGAACGAGATTTTATGGTTCTGTGAATTGGATGCCACGGACTTGCCCCGTGGAGGCTCACGTTCGCAGCTACACGAGGCGCTCCCCCGCGTCGTTATACACAACTCTTCCGCCCCAAAGGGTTATTAACAAACCAGCCCAGAGCAGAGCGTCGCGGCGACAGCCGCAGAGCGCCGCCCTGGGTACAGTATCGATTTATCCCGGTAGCCCTGAAGGGGCGAAACAAATCGGTTCCTCTCACGCGCATCGTTCGTCAGATGGGCCA
>JAPLNJ010000604.1 GCA_026692885.1 Planctomycetota bacterium
CTCGCAGAACCGGAACCTTCGGCCAGCGATCAACGGCTGGCTTGTGGGAATGAGGAAGTTATTTCGTGAGCGTTGCTAGGGGCAGCCACATAACAGCCGAGCCGGCCGTAAGGTTGCGAACTGCGGTCACAACGGGAGGCACGTGATGAACAAGCGACGCAAGGGACCGCGACCTCCATCGCGCAGATCGACTCGCGAATCCGGAGGAGCGACACACGCATCCCTGCCGGAGGCGTTGGCCGCAGTGCTGCAACTGGTTCAGGGCGGACATGGGCCTCAGGCCCTGGAGGCGTGCCGCCAGTTGGTCCAACAACACCCGGGCCAAGCTGAGCCGGCCCATCTGTTGGGCCGGCTGCTGGTCCAGGCCGGCCAGATCGAAGCGGCCGAGGAGTCGTTGCGCACCGCGGTGCGACTTGCGCCGGATTATGCCGAGGCGTGGAACGATCTGGGGAATGTTTACAGTGAGCGAGGCCATTGGCGGGAGGCGGAGGCAGCCTACACCCAAGCCTTGGCCAACACACCGGACTTGGCGATGGCCCACAACAACCTGGGCCTGGTCTACCAGCACCAAGGCCAACTGGAGGCTGCGATCGCGGCCTTTGGCCGCGTGCTCCAGTTGCGGCCGGAGGATGCCGACGCGTGGCACAACCTCGGCGCGGTGCTCAAGAAACTTGGCCGGTATGAGGAGTCCGGTGCGGCTTTCCGGCGTGTGATCGAGTTGGCCCCGCAGCATGCCGAGGCCCATCAGAATCTCTGCGGCGCGCTCCGTAGTGCCGGCCGGACGGAGGAAGCGCGGGCCGCCCTACGAGCATGGATCCAGCTGGAACCGGCTAACCCCGTGCCCCAGCACATGTTGGCCAGTCTGGGAGGTGATGCCGTGCCGTCGCGAGCCAGCGACGGCTACGTCCGCAACGTCTTTGACCGCTTTGCAGAGACCTTCGACCAGCAACTCACGCAACTGCAATATCACGGCCCGGATCTGATCGCGGCCGCCCTGAACGAGCACCTTGGTTCGCCGCGCGGCGATCTGCTCGTCCTCGATGCCGGCTGTGGCACCGGCTTATGTGGTCCCGCCTTGCGACCTTATGCCCGACAACTGACCGGCATTGACCTATCTTCGCGGATGCTGGATCAAGCCCGCCAGCGTCAGTTGTACGATGCGTTGGAATCGGCCGAATTGACCTCGTATCTCCACGCCCATCTCGCGGGCTGGGACGTGATCATCGCCTGCGACACGTTCAATTACTTTGGCGATCTCGAAACTCTCCTGTCGGCCGTGGCCCGCGCGCTGCGTCTCGGCGGCACGCTGATTTTCACCCTCGAACACGACGCGACCATAGCGTCAGGACCGGGCTTTCGGCTGAATCCGACGGGACGCTACAGCCACGCGCAGGACTATCTGCGAAGTGTCCTCGAAGCGACCTCACTCGCCTTGCACTCGCTGCTTCCAGTGACCCTGCGTCTGGAAGCCGAGCAACCCGTCGCGGGCCTGTTGGTCACGGCCACGGCATTTTGGGCAGATTCCACCACGTCGATCGGCCCTGCTTCTGTAATCCACAAACCTGTTCGGCCCGATGCTTGCGATTCAGGGTAGCGGCGCGGCGGACGCGGGGAGGACTCGCGTTACGACGAAACCTGGTGCTGCCGGATTGGCAGATGGGGCAGGAGATTTGCATCGCACGGCGAGCGGCGGAAATGGGGTCGGGTCAGCCCGATTTCGCTTCATCCGCCCTTCCCGCGCAAGGCCGGAAGGTGTTCAATAGGGGCATCACTGCCGAGGGCCTTGATCGTATTCTTGCGAAGTTCTAGCCCTGACAGCATTTCGCAACGGTACGATCAAGGCCCTGCCGAGGCAATGTCGCAGCTGCGCGAGGAATGTGTCGGATTTCCGGCGAGTCTGCCGCCTGGGATGACGAAAGGATGTGTGCATGACGAAGTACTTGGTGACGGGAGCGGCCGGCTTCATTGGCTTTAGCGTAGCCCGCCGGCTGTTGGCGCGAGGCGATACCGTGGTCGGCCTCGACAATCTGAACGATTACTATGACGTGCAGCTCAAGCAGGACCGGCTGAGCCAACTGGTCAGCCAGTCCCAGTTTCGTTTCGTCCGTGCTGACGTAGCCGATCGGAACGCCATCCCCGCCTTATTCTCGGCCGACCAGTTCGACATCGTCATTCACTTGGCAGCGCAGGCGGGAGTGCGTTATTCGATTCAGAATCCTCACGCCTACGTGGACAGCAACCTGGTGGGCTTCGTCAATATTCTGGAAGGTTGCCGACACCACGCCGTGCGGCACTTGGCCTATGCCTCCTCCAGTTCGGTATACGGAGCCAACACGACGACCCCGTTTTCGGTGCACCACAATGTCGACCATCCGCTGAGCCTGTATGCGGCGACGAAGAAGGCGAACGAATTGATGGCCCACACCTACAGCCAACTGTACTGCCTGCCCACCACGGGCCTGCGTTTCTTCACGGTGTACGGCCCGTGGGGCCGGCCGGACATGGCCCTCTTCAAGTTCACCAAGGCCATCCTAGAAGGACAGCCGATCGACGTGTATAACTATGGCCAGATGAAGCGAGATTTCACCTACGTCGAGGACATCGTCGAAGGCGTGATCCGCGCCGCCGATCACCCCGCGGAATCGAACGCGGCCTGGTCAGGCCAAACTCCGGATCCGGGGACCAGTCTGGCACCGTACCGGATTTACAACATCGGCAACCATCAGCCGGTGGAACTGTTGCATTTCATCGCTGTGTTGGAACGCTGCCTGGGCAAGACCGCGGAGAAGAACTTGTTGCCCCTGCAGCCGGGCGACGTCCCGGAGACCTGCGCGGATGTCGAGGACCTGATGCGGGACGTGGACTTTCAGCCCGCGACGCCGATCGAACAGGGAATTGTACGATTTGTAGAATGGTACCGAAGTTACTACGGAGTGTAAGCCATGCGCGTACTAGTGACGGGTGGCGCCGGGTTCATCGGCAGCCACATTGTGGACGAGTTATTGGCTCGCGGCCACCAAGTCGCGGTGGTCGATAATCTGGAATCGGGTTCGCGGGACAACCTGCCACCGCACGTGCCGCTGCACGTGGTGGATATCCGCGACGAGGCCAAACTGGCGGCTGTGTTTGACGAGTTTCGCCCCGCAGCCGTCTGCCACCAAGCCGCGCAGATGTCCGTCAGTCGCTCGGTGCGCGAACCGGTACACGACGCGGAGATCAACGTGCTGGGATTGGTGCGGGTGTTTTCACACGCGGTCCGCGTGGGGACCCGCAAGATTGTGTTTGCCTCCTCCGGCGGTGTGCTCTACGGGGACGTGACGGAACCGGCAGACGAGAGCCATCCGGCTTCTCCGATCTCGCCGTACGGCATCAGCAAGTGGGTGGGCGAGCAATATCTGCAGTTCTTCGTCCGCGAGCACGGGATCAAGGGGATCGCGATGCGCTACTCGAATGTGTATGGGCCGCGGCAAAACCCGCACGGCGAGGCCGGGGTCGTGGCGATCTTCAGCAAGCAAATGCTCGCCGGCGAGCAGGCGACGGTCAATGGCGATGGCTGCTACATCCGCGACTATGTCTACGGTCCCGATGTGGCTCGGGCGAATGTGCTGGCGCTGGAGTCGGACCTGCCAGAGGCCTTCCAGGCGTTCAACGTCGGGACGGGCTTGGCGGCGGACACCAATCAATTGGCTGCGCAAATCCGGGAGCATTGCCAGCGTTGGCGGGGCCTGGCCGGACAGCCGGGCGAAATTCCCGCCCCGCAGCATGGGCCGCCTCGGGCAGGTGATTTGCGATCGAATTTATTGTCGCCGCGACGGGCGGGTCAGATTTTGAACTGGCGGCCCACGGTGGCACTGGCCGACGGCTTGCGGATGACCGTCGCCTGGTTCGCTGACCGTGCTCGGCGGCCTTGATCGGAACGTTACTGACCGTAGCCCCGAGCGTCAGCGAGGAGGAGCGACGTTTCCTCGCTGACATTTCGGGTTACGATGATTTGCTGTGAGCCTCTTGAGCAGCGTTCCGATCAAGGCCCTGTGCTCGGCATATCCAATGGGCCTAGCCGGTGTTACACTCAATGCTCAAGGCCAGCCACGGAGAGATTTCGACGATGCGGGGTATCGACCCATGCTGATGGGAAGGCGAAAACAAGCCGAGAAAGCCAAACGCCAGGGATTGCGCGCTGCCGGACGATTCAATGCGCAAGTCATGGACTACGTGCGCGCTTTTGTTCGGCCCGGGATCACCACGGGCGAGATCGACCAGCTGATCCACGATTACACGCTGGCTCACGGACACATCCCGGCCACCTTAAACTACCAGGGCTACACCAGAAGCTGCTGTACCAGCGTCAATGAGGTGATCTGCCACGGAATCCCGGGAGCCTACGTGCTGCGGGAGGGTGACATCGTCAACGTGGACACCACGACCATCGTCGACGGCTGGCACGGCGACCAGTCCGAGACTTTTCTGATCGGGAAGGTCTCGGAGGAGGCCCGCGCTGTGACCCAGTGTGCACTCGATTGCCTGTATGCCGCGATTGACGCGCTGGAGCCGAACTGTCGAGTGGCCGAGATTGGCCTGGCGGTGGTGCGGATTGCGCACGCTCGGGGGTACTCCGTCGTGCGCGACTACGTCGGGCACGGCGTGGGCAAGAAGTTTCACCAGGATCCCACGATTTCCCATGTGCCCACCCCGGAAGGCCGTCGCCAGCGACTTGCGCCGGGGGTGTCGTTTACCGTCGAGCCGATGGTCAATGTGGGTGTCGCGGACGGTGTTCAAGACCCGCAAGACGGCTGGACTGTGCGTACGAAAGATGGCAAGCTATCCGCTCAATTCGAACACACGCTTCTGATGACCAACGAGGGGCCGGAGATCCTGACGCTGACCAAGCACGGACCGCAGAAGGGGCACAAGTTCTAGCTGGGCAGGGACGTTGCAAGTGTCCGGTGGGTGGCTAACAATGGAGCGAACACGCAAGTGACGCGATCCCGAACGTTGGAGGACTGCCTTCGTGCCTGAGTCACCGATTCAAGAGATCGTCTGCTTGCTGGGCTTGCCGGTGGCGGGTAACCCCACGCAGTTCATGCTGGAACGGGCCTTTGCGGCGGCTGGTCTGGATTGGCGGTATCTGACCCTCGCGGTTCCTCCGGAACGATTGGCGCAAGCCGTCCAGGGGTTGCGGGCGCTCGGGTTCAAAGGTGCAAATTTTGCGATTCCCCACAAGGTTGCGGTCATCCCACACTTGGACGCTCTCAGCCAATCGGCCGAACTGATGGGGGCGGTCAATTGTGTGATGCGGGATGGTGATCAGTTGATCGGGGAAAACACCGAGGGCCAAGCCTTCGTTCAAGCCCTGCGCGGCGTCACGGATCCGCAAGGAAAAAGGGTGCTGATCCTGGGGGCCGGGGGGACCGCGCGGGCCATCGCCGTGGACATCGGATTGGCGGGGGCGGCGGAGATTACGATCGTCAATCGCACCGCCGAACGCGGGCAAGCTTTGGTCGATCTGCTCAACGGTCGCGTCAAGGTCGTGGCGCGATTGGTCCATGCCAGCGGCGAGTATGTGGTGGAAGAGGAAACCGACGTGGTGATCAATGCCACCTCGATCCATTCCGAGGAGAGCGGGCCGCGGGTGCCGCTGGCCATCACGTCGCTGCAGCCGGACATGGTGGTGGCCGATGTGACGTTCAACCCGCCCCAGACGCGTTTTTTGCGGGAAGCGGCTGCCCGCGGTTGCCCGACAATCGATGGACTGGGTATGCTGGTGAACCAAGGCGTGATCGCGTTCAAGATCTGGACCGACATCGAGCCCGATCCCGCCGTGATGCGTGAAGCCCTGGAAGAATATCTGGAGATTTGAAGTATGGGACTGAAGAAAAACCTCCTGCATGAAACGGTCAAGAATCTGCCGTTACGCGAAGCGATCACGATGACCGAAGATACCGTGGTGACGGCCGTACTCGACCGGATGCGCGAGAAACATCTGGGTTGTGTCATCGTCGTGGACGCGGACGGCAAACCGTTGGGAACGTTCACCGAGCGAGCGATGATCGACCTGCTGGCCAGGGACCCTGCTGCGTGGGAATCCATGCCTGTCGGGCAGTGTCTGGAGAAGGAGTGGTTTTCCGTTCAGCTGACGACGCCCATCTCGCACGTAATGGACCTGATCCGCGAGCACGCGGTGCGGTTTGTCTGCGTCACGGACGAGGCCGGGCACGCGGTGGGCCTGACCGGCCAAAAAGGCTTGTCCGAATACATAGCCGATCATTTTCCCCGGCAGGTCATGGTCCAACGACTGGGTGGCAAGCCGGGAACAGAGACGCGTGAAGGAGCTTGACCATGATCAATAGGAATTACCCGTTACCCGACGAATTTCAGGACCCGTTGAGTGACTATGAACCGCGTCTGTATGCCGACGAGCTCGAGAAACTGCTGGCGGAGCAGACCGTGGGCGACATGCAGATCCGGCCTTACGCCGAGGTGGGTTCGGACGCGACGGTCCTCAACGCGTTGCAGGCCCTCGCGGGGTTGAAGATCGCCAGCCTGCTGGTGGTCGACCAGGGGCGACTCGCGGGTTTGTTCACGGAACGCGATGCGCTGGAACGCGTGGCCCCGCGGTTCGCGGAGGTCAAGGACCTGCCGGTGCGCGAAGTGATGACCACACATCCTATCGTGTTGTACGAAACCGACCCGGCCGGGGCCGCACTCAGCGCCATCGCGGTTGCCGGTTTTCGGCACGTGCCAGTCCTGGACGTGCACGAGCGGGTGGTCGGCATCCTCAGCCCTCGTCGTGTGTTCGCCTTCCTGCAGCAGCTGCTGGAATAGCCCGGATCATTCATCGGTTTGGTAGGGTGGGTCGAGCCAGCCGTGTGCTTGGTGGGCCGCGGTCGCTGTGACAAACGTGGTTGCGTCGTCGCACTGTGAAATACGGCGGGGGCGGCTGGCGATGGCCCACCGTGGTGCCGCGCTCCCTTGGCCCACCCTACGTGAGCTCGTCCGATGAGCAGCAGGCGGTCTCGCTTGAACAGCAGCGGGTATTGCGCCAAGACGATCGCCTGCGGCGGCAGGAGTGGCTGCAAGACCTGCCATGCGCGATCCGTCGTGACGATGTAGCGATCCTTCCCGTCCCCGAAGAAGACTCGCGGATGCGGGCGAGGCTTCGGATCCCAGGGACCGCGTGGCGCCCGTGCCCCGTCGGGTTTGAAATCCAGATCCTGGATCGGCCGACCGGCGTAGAAGAGGAAACTCGGCTCCAACCAGCCATAGGCACCAATCTGGGGATCTCCCTCCAGTTCGGCAATCGCTGCCAATAGATTGGGA
>JAPLNJ010000605.1 GCA_026692885.1 Planctomycetota bacterium
TTCCACAGCCATGTCGCACTTGGTTTTCGTCCGTCACGGCGAATCCGTGCTGAACGTCGTGAACCGCCAGACTCGCGTGTTCTGCGGCCAAATTGACACGCCGCTCACGGAACACGGACGCGAGCAGGCTAGTGCCTCACCCGACCTGATTTGACAGTTGCTAGCCCGGTAGCTGAAGTCGCCAGACTTCAGGCGGTGGCAGCAGGCGGCCCGAATTCTGGCGAATTCGGCTACTTGTCATTTCAGGTCGGTCCGGGCACTAGGACTGTCGGGTAACAGTTGTCGGCCCGTGGCAAACTCCGGATTCAAGCGGCAATCAGCTCTACGTTGTCTCGTTGCCGCGAAACGCTCGACTTGATCCTGCGGGAACTGCCGTACTCCGTGGAACGATTGGCTGACTCGTCGGCATTGAACGAACGGTCGCTCGGGGATTTCGACGGACGCCGAGCGGAGGATGTGTACACCGAATTCCCGCAATACCGCGACGACCCCAACTTCAACCACACCCGTCTCACCGGACGGGGCGATCCGCGATTACTGAGTGGCGGTGCCCCAACGCCTGAGCCCGGATTATTCATGTAGGCCGGAACGAGGTCGCGCAAGGCCATGCCGGAACGGCGCAGCCGACGCTCGCAGGAAGAACCCGCTTGGTGCAGACGCCACGCGCCGGAAGCGACCGAAGTTCCGGCAGTGCTTCCGGTTGCTTGTTCCGGCCTACAGGAGTATGAATCATCCGGGCTGAGTAACAGAGTCCCGACCGTTTCCAGAAGAGTGCTCGTGCTGCACATGTCGAGCTATGTTGTCATGTTTGCTTTGATCACTGCCGGGCCAACGCACGCTCTTGCTTCACCAGATCGAGCGCACACTCCGCACCAAGAAATGGGTGTCCCAAGCGGCGCTGCCCGCTAGACGACTATGGTCCGCGCTGCTAACGTAGGAACTCGCTGTCCGGAGCACTTCCGGGCGGAGTTGAAATCAGATCCGCCGATTGCTGGGCTGACGGACCCGACCTACACTCCACCTGCCCACGAAAAAATGTCCGGCAAACGTTCGCCGGGCATTGCCCGCCTTTGAAGGAAAGGCCACAGCATGGCCCTTGCAACGACTTCGCTCGGCCCCCAGAGCGCGCCGAACCAGCCGGCCGTACTCGAGCGCATCCAAGCGGCGCGATTGGCGATCGTTGCCGAACTTCGCAAGCGGATCGTCGGTCAGCAGCAGGCCATCGACGAAGTTCTGACCGCCATGTTCGCCGGCGGCCACACCCTGGTCCAAGGCCCGCCCGGCACGGCAAAGTCCGTGCTCATCGCCTCGATCGCCAACGTGGTCGACCTGTCGTTCAAACGCATCCAGTTCACCCCGGACCTGATGCCTTCGGACATCTCGGGGACCGAGATCCTCGAAGAGGACCGGACGACCGGCCGCCGCTTCACCAAGCTCGTCAAAGGCCCGGTCTTTTCCAACATCGTGATGGCCGACGAGATCAACCGCACGCCGCCCAAGACCCAGGCGGCCCTGTTGGAGGTCATGCAGGAGAAGCAAGTTACCCTGGGCGGCCAGACCTATCCCTTGCCCGAACCGTTCTTCGTGTTGGCCACGCAGATCGCGATGGAACAGGATGGCACCTACCCGCTGCCCGAGGCGCAGCAAGATCGCTTCATGCTCTCGGTCGTGATGAACTACCTGCCTGAAGACGACGAGGTGCAGGTGGTGCGCGCGTCGACCGATGCGGGCAAGGTGCAACTTGCCAAGGTCATGCAGGGGCAGGAACTGCTCGTGTTTGCCAAGGCCGTGCGCGACGTGTGCCTGCCGCAGGCCTTGAGCCGATACATCGTAGACCTGGTCGGCTCCAGCCGGCCGAGGCCGGACGCGGCTGATTTTGTGCGTGCCTATGTCGCGTGGGGCGCCGGGCTGCGGGCCAGCCAGAACATGGCCCTGGCGGCCAAGAGTTTTGCGGCCCAGGCCGGCCGAGGCACCGTGGTGCTGGAGGACATCCGTCGGGCGATTGTGCCCGTCATGCGGCACCGCATCGGTCTGAGCTTCCGGGCGGAGGTCGACCGCGTCTCGGTGGACGAGGTGATCCGACGTCTGATCCAAGCCCTGCGAGAACCTTAGCGGAGAGGGAGTAGGGGTGAGCAGGAAAGTTCTCCTAAGATCCTGACCCCCGCACGCTGACGCCCGTATCGCCCCCGCCGCTTGCCGTCGTTGGGCTGTGAACTGCACCCTGCATCCTACAACTCGGTCTCACACCTGGAATTGCTGAAATGGCCACCGATCTAGGACTCGCTTCCGCGGCCGAAGCCATCGCGAAGATCCGCGCCGGCAAAGAGAAAATCCTGCGTGAGATTCGCAAGGTCATCATCGGCCAGGAGCAGGTGGTCGAGGACGTGATCACCGCCTTCTTCGCCGGCGGCAACTGCCTCTTGACGGGCGTGCCGGGGCTGGCCAAAACGCTGCTGATCTCCAGCCTCGGCCGGGCCATGGACCTGAAGTTCCGCCGCGTGCAATTCACCCCCGACCTGATGCCGGCCGATATCACGGGGACCGAAGTTCTCGAAGAAGACCGCTCCACCGGCGGACGCAACCTGAAATTCCGCCCGGGTCCGATCTTCACCAACATCCTGCTGGCCGACGAGATCAACCGCACGCCGCCGAAGACCCAAGCCGCCCTGTTGGAGGCGATGCAGGAGCATCAGGTGAGCGTGTCGGGTACCACCTACTCACTGGACGAGCCTTTCTTCGTCTTGGCCACGCAGAACCCCATCGAACAGGAAGGCACGTACCCGCTGCCGAAGATCCAGCAGGACCGGTTCATGTTCAGCCTGCTGGTCGACTACCTGCCGCCGGAACAGGAACTTGAAGTCGTCAACGCCACCACCAGCTCGAAGGTCGAGGACATTCAGATCTGCATGGACGGCCACGAGCTACGGGCTTATCAGGAAACCGTGCGGCAGATGCCGGTGGCCGAGCCGATCCTGCGCTATGCCGTGTGGCTGGCGGCGCGGACGCGCCCGACCGATGCCCAGGCCCCGGACTTCGTCAAGGAGTACGTGTCGTGGGGGTCGTCGATCCGCGGGTCGCACTACCTGGTGCTAGGCGCCAAGGTTCGGGCGGTGCTGGCGGGGCGTCCGCACGTGTGCGTGAAGGACGTGCAGTCGGTGGCCTACCCCGTCCTGCGTCATCGGATCGCCACGAATTTCCAGGCGGAATCGGCTGGAATCAAGCCCGACGAAATCATCCGCCGCCTGCTGGAAGCCGTGCCCACGCCCCGGAGCGGACTGTAGACCATGGCCTCAAGCGTACTCGATTTCGACGTGCTGGCGCGGTGCGACAACATGCAGTTGTTGGCCCAGGTGGTGGTCGAAGGCTTCATCCTCGGCCTGCACCGCAGCCCGTTCCGCGGCTTCTCGGTCGAGTTCGCCGAGTACCGCCAGTACTCGCCGGGCGACGACGTGAAGCACGTCGATTGGAAGGTCTTTGCCAAGACGGACCGCTATTACCTCAAGCAATTCGAGGAGGAGACCAACCTCGCCTGTTACTTGATCGTTGACGCTTCGGGCTCCATGGGCTACGGCTCCCAGGAAAGCGGACCCACCAAGCTCCAGTATGCCAAGTGCCTGGCCGCCTGCCTGGCCTATTTCATGATCCACCAGCGCGACGCCACGGGCCTGCTGCTGTTCGACAAGGCGGTGCGCACGATCATCCCGCCCCGTGGCAGCCAGACACACCTGAAGCATGTCCTCAGCGCGTTGGACGCCGTCAAGCCCGGCGGTGAGACCGACATCGCCCGGCCGCTGCACGAGCTGGCCGCGGGCCTCAAGCGGCGCGGGCTGGTGATCCTGATTTCCGACCTGATCGACGATCCTGAAGCAGTGCTCTCGGCCTTGCAGCATTTCCGTTTTCTGGGGCACGACGTGATCGTGTTCCATGTGCTGGACAGCGCGGAGTTGACCTTCCCCTTCGACTCGCTCACCGAGTTCACCGACCTGGAGACCGGCGCCCGGGCCCTGATCACGCCGGAGGGCATGCGTGGCGTTTACATGGAACACATGCGGCGGTTCCTCACGGCCTACGAGAAGGGCTGCGCGGCCGTGCGTGCCGACTACCGCCTGTTCGATACGACACGCCCGCTGGACCTGGCGCTGAGCGAGTACTTGTATCGCAGAAGCCGGCTGATGTGACGTGAGACTGATGTGACATGCGACTGATGTGACATGCGATTCGTCAACCCCATGCTCCTGGTTGGTCTGTGCGGCGCACTGCTGCCGGTGGTGATCCACCTGCTCACGCGCGACCGCATCCGGCGGATACCGTTCTCGACGTTGCGGTTCTTCGCGGGCGTCTCCAGCCGGGTCCTGCGGCGTCATCGCTTCCGGGAGGCGGTACTCTTGGCCGCGCGGGTCTTGCTCTGCGCGCTGGCAGCCATCGCCTTCGCGCGTCCGTACTTGCGCAGCAACGACCCGCTGGCCAACCCTCAGACCCAGGCCGCCACCGCGCGCGTCGTCGTGGTCGACCTCTCGGCCTCGATGGCCCGCCCTGGCATCGCCGACCGCCTGCAGCAGGCAGCGCGGGAGGCCCTCGCGGGGCTCGCCGAAGGGGTCGATGTGGCGGCCCTGGTCACGTTTTGCGACACGCCCAACGTCGAGGTGCGATGGACCAAGGATTTCACGGAACTCAAGGAGACGCTGGGCCGCCTGACACCGACGGAGGGCGGGACGGACCTGGCAGCCGCGCTCCGGGCCGCCGACGGGTTGCTGCGTCAGGCCGAGGCCAAGACGAAGCAGATCGTGCTGGTGAGCGATTTCCAGAAGGTCGGTTGGCGCAGTTTCAAGGGCGACTGGTCACTCGCGCCCGGCGTGAGCCTCGTCCTGCGCCCGGTCGAGCCGACCCAGACGAGTTCCAACGTGGCCATCGCCCAGGCCAATTGCCCGGCCAGCATGATCCTCGACCGGGCCCCACGCACGGTGGCCGCACGCATCACGAACTACTCGGCCGATGACCTGACCGGCGTGGAAGTCAACCTCAACTTGCAGGGCAAGAAGGTGGCTAGTCAGAAGGTCCAGCTCCTGGCCGGCCGGTCGGCCGACGTGCGGTTTCGCCAGGTCTTCGATCGCTTGGGCGATAATCCCGGCACGATCAGCGTCGGCGCCGACGATGCCGATCGCGGCGATAACCTCTACTACTTCAACGCCCGGGTTGCTCAACAGATTAAGGTGGTGGTTTTGAACGGCAAGCCGGACGCCAATCCGCTGCAGGACAGTTGCCGTCGAGACCTGCACTGCCTCCTCGGCGAAGGCCGCCGACCTGGTCGACGCCGTGGTCGTCGTGTTGACCAACGTGGGCTCGGTTTCAGCCGAGGTCAAGACGGCACTCACCGAGTTGCTCAACCGCGGCGGCGGACTGTTCTTCTTGCCAGGCGACCGCGTCAAGGCAGAGACCTTTAACGAGGTCTTCGCCGACATCGCCCCCTGCAAACTCCGTCGGGTGCTGACGCCCACGCCGTCGGCCGGGCGTGCGTCTGAGGCCCTCTTGACCAAGATCGACTACAACCACCCCGTGTTCCAGGAATTCTATCGTCCGCAACATGGCGACCTTTCCATGCCGCGGTTTGTCAAGTACTGGGAGGTGAGCTACCTGGATCTGGCCGAGGCGGGTACGATCCGTGTCCCGGCGCGATTCGACGACAGCGACCGCCCAGCGATCGTCGAGCGCCGGCTTGGGCCGGGCATCTCGCTGATGCTCACCAGCCCCGCCGACTTGGCGTGGAATTCTTTGCCCCTGCGCGCGATCTTCCTGCCCTACTTGCACGAGACGGTGCATTACCTGGCCGTGCGGACCGAGCGGCCCACGGCCTATCGCATCGGCGACCGCTTGAAGGTACCGGCTCCCTGTCGGCTGCGGGGACCCGACGGCCGGCTCCTTCCGCCCGATGACCCGACGGCCCGCGAGCCGGGGTTCTACCAGCAAGTTTCCGCCACGGGAGCCGAGGAGTTCGTGTTCGCGGTCAACCGTGAGCTGAGCGAGGCCGACCCGACCCCGCTGGCCCCCGAGCGCATCCGCGCGGCGGTCGAAGGGCCGCGCGGCGAGGAGCCCTCTGCCACGGGTGACGGTACTTTCGACAGCAGCGGCCAAGCCCCGGACGACCAAAACCTGTGGTGGTTCGTGATGCTAGGCCTGGCGGGTTTGTTGTTCGTGGAACTGGTTCTGGGGAATCATACCTTGAGACATTAGACGATGAACGACTATAGCAGGCTCCGAACGCAGCTCGGACGGGTCCGGTGGCGCTGGAAACGCACCCAGGCGCTGTCGGGGCTGGCGATCGCGCTGGTCGAGACGATCGGCATCTTCGCCATCTTGTTGCTGGTGAACTGCATCTACCAACCTGAACCCAACGTGCGCCTGGCGGCGAGTCTGGCCGGGCTGGGGATCATTGTACTGATGCTGGTGCGGCACGTGATCGCCCCGCTGGTGCGCGCCATTCCCGACGATCAACTGGCCTTATACGTCGAAGAGCATAACG
>JAPLNJ010000606.1 GCA_026692885.1 Planctomycetota bacterium
AGAACTCGGTGAGGCGCCGCGGTGTTAGGAGTTGGCGGGACTGCTCTCACCGACTTACGTCGTGAGCTTCTCGGACGGGACCAGCTAACAGTGACGGCATTTCGCAGTGTTACGATCAACGCCCGCCGTTGGCGTTGAATCTCTGCGCTGGTGCCGTCGCCGACGCGCTCTCCGTTGGAGACTGCTGAAAAAGTCGTAGGGTGGGCTGTGCCCACCACAACTGCTTGTACTTGGTGGACACAGCCCACCCTACACCGTGTGCAAGCCTGTGCGCCGATTTGACTTTTTCAGCCGGCTCCGTTGGGTCGCGGCCAAACGACCGAGGACGCGTCTGGGGCCAAAAAAATCGCGCGCCGCCTACGGCGGCAGCAAGTCAGAATACAGAATACAGAATTTAGGAACCAGAATACGAAGAAAGGAGAGTTACTGGGCGCAACGAAAACCCACGCTCTGGTGGACGCCCCAGTCCGGGTCGTGCCTGCCGCGGCGAACGCAACGGACGCTCTCAGCGTCGTCATACCAACTTCCGCCACGCAGAACCCGGTACGCGTGGCCCTCCGGCGACTCGTCCGGCGGGTCGCGGTATGACTCGCGCCACTTGGTCGCGCACCATTCCCAGACGTTGCCGGCCATGTCCAGACAGCCGTAGGGGCTGGCCCCGTCCGGATAGCTGCCCACCTCGGTCGTGGCCCCGACGTTCTGGTTGAAGTTGCAGCGTTTCGCATCAGGCGGGGCATTGCCCCAGGGCCAGCCGCGCCCGTCGATCCCTCGCGCCGCCTTCTCCCATTGCCGTTCCGTCGGCAGCCGCAATCCGGCCCATTTGCAATACGCCATCGCATCATGCCAGCGCACGCCGACGACCGGCTGGTTCGGTTGATTGAAACGCTTGTCATCCCAGAAACTGGGCTTGCCGTGTCCCGTGGCTTCCATGAACCGCCGGTACTGTGCATTGGTGACGGGGTTCCGCGCGATGTAGTATTCGTCCAGGTGGACTCGCTGCTTCGGCCGCTCATTTTCCGGCCCGTCGTCGCTGCCCAGCCAGAATTCGCCGGCCGGGATACGGATCAGTTCCGTCCCGTCCTGCGTGTTGATGATCCCGTCGGCAATTGCCGCGACGGTACCAACCGCTTCCGGCGTTAGTTTCCCCAGCCGCAGCAGGGCGTCGCGCGCGGCGGATGCGACTTGGTCTTCCGAGTCACCCAGCGCGGCCTGCAACGCGGCCGCCGCTTCCGCCCCGCCGATTTCCCGCAGGAACAGCACGCAAGCGTGCCGCACGTGCCAGGGCAAGCTTGGGTCGCCGAGCGCTGCGACAAACGGGGCCACGTCGGGCGCCAGCGTTTCGCGCATGCAGGTCAAGGCCAGATCCAGGTGCTGCTGGCACTGGGGCGAGCGGATCAGCTCGCAGAAGAACGCCGTCTGGAACTGTGGGTCGTCCATGCCCAGGGCCAGCAGAGTCGGCTCGCGCCACCAGCTGCGGCCGAACTGTTCGACCAGCCGTCCGTGCAGACCCTGCTTGACGATCTCCTCGGCGGCCAGGAACTCCTGAAAACTCAGGTGCTGGAACCCATAGCGGGTCACGTCGAAACCGACGAACAATCCGCTGCGATCGCGGACGCTGGTCAGCACCCGGTCCAGCTGCTCTTCGGCCCGTTCGAGGGTCTCGCGTTTGACGCGGGCCAGATGCGGGCCGATCACCCGTTTGACATCCTCGGCATCCGCATGCGTGCGGTGCTCCTCCTCGTGCAGCCACAGGGCCAGCGGGCGGAGCACTTGGCGGGCTTCGGCCGCGGTCAGGAACACCTCCAGGCCCTTGGCCTCGTCCCACTTCTGCAGCAGCACCTTGATGCACTCTTCGTACAACTCCGTACGCCGTTGGGGCATGACGCCGTGCGTGCGGTGGACCAGGCAGATGATCTGCAGCATCAGCGGATTACGGGCCAGGGCCAGCAGACTGGCCGAGGCTTCCAGCTGGCGGATCAGGTCATCGCTCTGTCGCCGCGCGTGGTCCTGCCACTCGCGCTGATCGCCCCGTTGGCGGGTTTCCACCTGCTGATACCAGCGCCGCACGAAGGTCCGCACGTCGTCGTCGCGGAAGTCACGGACATGCAGTTCCAGGTAGTTCTCGGGCAGCCGCACCGGGCCGCGGTAGCCGGCAAACCGCGAGGTGACGATGATCAAGTGGTGCGGAAACTGCTTCCGCTGCCACTCGATCCACTCCAGGGCCTCCTGGCGGCGCTGGGGCGTGGCGACTTCATCCAACCCGTCCAGCATCAGCAAACAGGGCTGCCGCCGGTCGGAGAGCACGCGCTGGAAGAAGTCGCCGGGCAGTTCCAGGCGGACCATCGAGTCGGCATAGAACGCGCGCAGGGCATCCTCCAGAGAACCGCGAAAATTCTCCACGCGGCGCAGTGGCAGCAGCAGCGGAAACCGGCGCGAGCGCACGCCCGTCTGTTCCACTGGTTTGTGTTGAGTCAGACACAAGGTCAGGAACTTCAGCAGCGTCGTCTTACCGCTGCCCGGATCGCCCAGCACGACCATCCCGCTGTAGCCCTGCCGTTCGCAGAACTCCAGCGCCGGGCCGATCTCCAGTTCGCCCTGGACAACAGTAGGGTCAGGCGTACAGATTTCAGTTCTTGCGGCCGCGGGCTTTCCCATCGCCATCGACGTTGAGCCGCAAGAACTGAAATGTGTAGGCCTGACCCCTGCCCCTGGATCCGCCGAATCTTGAGCGACCCCGGCCGGGGGTGAGGGGCTCCGGCTCCCCGGCCCTTCGACATGGCTAAGCATCGCCCGCAGCGAAATGTAGATCGGCTCCAACTCCAGCGGCACTCGAAAGTCCGCACCGAAGCCTTTCAACTGCAAAAACCGGTGCTCCTGGCTCAGGTAAGTCAGCAATCGCCTGCGGGCATCAGCCAGTCCGGGCTTTGCCGCCCTAGTGCGTTGTCCAGGCTAACTATTGGGGTAGCCACGGTCGCCAGACCGTGGAAATTCCGCACTCTGGCGAGTGCAGCTACCCGAAGACTAAGCCTGGACAACGCACTAGGCTTGGATTCTCGTTTCGGCCGAGCCGTGCCCAGCGAAAACGTCACCACGCCCGACTCCTCGACGCTCGCGTCCGCCGTCCAGCGGCCCAGACTGGTCAGGCCAAACGACTGGGCCGAGTACTGCCGCATGACGACCGTGACCTCGTTGCGGTTGTCGATCCGGACGATCTGGTACTGATTGGGATGATCCGTCAGTGGAACAAATGTTCTTCGTCCAACAGGAAGTCGGTGCCCGCATAGAAGCGGTCGAAGAACTTCTGATAATTGCCGAACTTGGCGAAGTACGGTTCCTCGAACGGTTGTCCCGCGCCGGCGGCCGTCAAGCGGGCACCTTGGCACAGATTCCGGTTGATGTCGTGATTACCGGGCACGATCACCACCCGCGGCCGATCGACTGACAGCTTGGTGGCCAGATGATCCAGGAACCGTTCGGCCGCCGCATACTCCGCCGACATACTCCACTCGGCGACATCCCCCGTGACCACGACCGCCGTCGGATGCAGCCCGCGTTTCTCGGCCAGTTCGTCCAGATCCTCCGCCAGCTTGGCGTACAGACTGTGGAACGATCCTTCGCCGTCCGGGTAGCGGTGATTCGTGCCGAACTGCAAGTCGGACAGATGCAGGATGGTCAGGCTGTCGGTCATGCGCACGCCCTTCGCGCTTCGTAAATGTAGAAGTTGGTGTAGGACCGCGGTTCGTACTCGCCGCTCTCCAATTCCTCCAGCAGCGAACAAAGGTTGCCCTCCACGTCGGCTTCGAACCGTAGCACCTGGCGCTTCTTCAACTTCCCGCGGCGCACGTCCCGCCAGGCTCGGTACAGGT
Source organism: Planctomycetota bacterium (assembly GCA_026692885.1). The sequence goes on from JAPLNJ010000606.1 coordinate 3,867, forward strand.
TGTCGAAACTGCACAGTTGCGGCCAGAGATTGCGATAGGTTTTCATGGGGTTTCCGTGTTCGTACTGCGCCAACACGTGGTCGAGTCTCTCCGAGACTCGCCGCCGGTCTCGGAGAGACCGCACTACATGGTTGTGGCACTGTGGCTCGCAAATCGCGCGCGACTGGGATTGGCTCGTTTAACCCAGAGCCGACGGCGACGGCGCGTGACGACACGCGTCGTCGCCGATGCGATCCCCGTAGGAGACTGCTGAAAAAGTCCAAATGCGAGTAAAATGCCCCCGGCTTGCCCCTCGTCGTTCTACGCAACTCTTCCGCCCCAAAGGGGCATCAACAAATCAGCCCAGTTGGCAGAGCGTCGCGGCGACAGCCGCAGAGCGACGCCCTGGGTGCGGTATCGATTCAGCACGGTAGCCCTGAAAGGGCGAAACAAGGCGGTTCCTCTAACTCGCATCGTTCGTCCGACGTGACCAAGGCTTGTTTCGCCCCTTCAGGGCTAGTGTTCTCAATCCTCTCATAACCCAGGGCGGCGCTACGCGGCGAACGCCGCTCCGCTCTGCCCTGGGCTGCTATGTGGCTGCCCCTATCGGGGCGAAAACCTGTGGCTCACGGTCAGGGCGTTGTCCCGAGCTGTCAGGTGCGGCCCTGCGGGGCGAGAAGCGAAACAGGTTCTCGCCCTTGCCACCGTGCCAATTTCCCATGTCAACCCCAACTTTGCAATGCCCTAGGCTACCCCTATCGGGGCGACCGTTTGTGCATAAGGATGAGGGCTTGCCCCTCGTCGTTCTACACAGCTCTTCCGCCCCAAAGGGGCATTAACAAATCAGCCCAGGGCAGAGCGTCGCGGCGACAGCCGCAGAGCGCCGCCCTGGGTACGGTATCGATTCATTCCGGTAGCCCTGAAAGGGCGAAACAAATCGGTTCCTCTAACTCGCATCGTTCGTCCGACGTGACCAAGGCTTGTTTCGCCCCTTCAGGGCTGGCGTTCCTGATACTCCCCTAACCCAGGGCGGCGCTACGCGGCGAACGCCGCTCCGCTCCGCTCCGCCCTGGGCTGCTATGTGGCTGCCCCTATCAGAGCGAAAACTTGTGTATAGCGACGAGGGGCAAGCCGAGGGCGAGGCGACGGCCTTCCCGCGCACTTCCCGTTGGGTCGTGGTTAAACGACAGGAGACGCGTCTGGGGCAAAAAAAATCGCGCGCCGCCTACGGCGGCAGCAAGTCAGAATACAGAATACAGGAATCAGGAACCAGTACACGAAGAAAGGAGAGTTACTGGGCGCAACGAAAACCCTCGTCCCGGCCGATGCCCCAGTTCGGGTTGATCCAGAAGCGGCGAACGCAACGGACGTCCTTCGGCGAATTCCCCCAGCATCCGCCGCGAATGACTCGCAAACCGCTACCCTCCGGCGATTCATCCGCCGGTTTCCCATACGACTCGCGCCACTTGGTCGCACACCACTCCCAGACGTTGCCGCTCAGATCGCAGCACAGCGGGCCGGCTCGCTCGGCCAACCACCGGCTGGCCCCGGTCGGAAACAGACCTACCGCGGACGTGTGGCCGATGTTGGCATCCTTGGAATTGCAGACGCCCTCGTGCCAATCGTTGCCCCAAGGGTAGCGCAAGCCGTCCGGTCCGCGCGCGGCCCACTCCCACTCGGCCTCGGTCGGCAGACGGACCTGCTGGTTCTCGGCCAACACACCGATGCCCCGCAACCGTCGAGTCAGCCAACGGCACCAAGCCACGGCTTCGTACCAGGTGACGCCAACGACCGGATGATTGTCGACGTTCCAGCGGGAGTCGTCCCAGGCGTCGGGCTTGGCACGCTTGGCCTGTTCTTTCCAGGCCCAGCCGGCCTCGGTCCAGTACTGGCGATCCCGGTATCCGTCGCCTTCCACAAACGGCCGGAACTGGGCGCAGGTCACGGGATAAGCGGCCAGGCGGAACGGTCGGATGTCGACCGGCAGCGGCTGACCGCCCGGCCCGACCTCGTTGCTTTCCGCGTCTTTCTCGCCCTGGGCCACACCCATCCGCAGTGTGCCGCCCGGCACGTCGCACCAGAGGATCTCCGGCAGAGCCCGGCGGTCGTTGGTCAAGCCGACGCCCGGCCGTAGATCCCCGGCCCGGCCCAACGCTTCGGCCGCCGCCACACGCGTGGGCAGCGGCACGGAGCGCGAGGCTTGGGGATCGAAGATGGCCATGACGTTTTGCATCAGTTGCTCGTAACGCGGGTCCGCCGGGCAGTAGCCGTAGGGCGACAAATCGCGGCGAATCGCGCCCAGCAAACCGGCGCAGGCCGCCTGGTCGGCCAACTCAGGCTGCTGCTCCAGCAGCGCCGGCTCGTCGAACAGGTCGCACAGGATGGCTTCCACCAGGCCGTCCACGCGGTCCGCGTCGGGCCCGTAAAGGATGCCGGCCAGCAGCAGCACGACCTCGCGCCACTCCGCCCGATACGCCCGCCGGTCGCGACCCAACAGCAACTGGGCCTGCTTCGCTTCCCGCATCCCGTCGATCGTTTTGGCAGCCAGGTACTCCTGGAATCGTAGGACCGCGCAGCGTTTTCGATCAGCTGGGACAGCGTCTGCCGGGCGTGGCGGTCGGGCGCTTCGTCCAACCCGTCCAGCAGCACCACGCAGCGGCCGCTCTCCAAAGCCTGTTGAAAGAACGCCTGGTCCAGCCCCCAGGCATGGTCGTTGCAGCTGACCTCCGCCAGATGGTACGGCAGCCAGGCGGCCGACGCCGGATCGACCGGCGCACCGGGAGCGCTGGCCGCGCGGTGCAGGCAGCGGTACAGGTTGGCCAGCCGGACAAAGATCGGCAGCGGAGCGTCGGCCAGCGCTGTGCAGAACGGGTCGTCGGGGGCGGCTTGACCCCGCTGGAGCTGACACAGCGCGAAGGCCACACGGCGGAGGAACGTCGTCTTGCCCGCACCGGGATCGCCCACAATCACCAGCCGCGGCCGGCGCAGCGATTGTTGGAGCAGCACGTTGCGGCCCTCACCGCCGGCGGCGGCATCTGTCGGCGCCGCGCGGGCGGACGGGGATTCGCCGTCAGCGGCCTCGCCATCGAACGCGGTGGTCAAGGAAATGTACAACTGGTCGATGGGAAAGGCGTGCGCCCGGCCGGTGCCGACCTGCAACCCGCGAATGGCGATAGTGCCGGTCTCTTTCCGCAGGTCGTCCAGGTAGACGCGGACGGGATCCGCGGCATCGGGCGGCGTGTTGGCCGAGGCTTCCCGATCGGGCGCCGGCGTTGGTTCGCCGGCCGGCGAGCTCGGATGTCCCGGCGCCGCGCGCAGGGCCTGGAGCAAACGCTCGAGACCCGCCTTGCGCTGCTTCGGCGGGAACAGATCGACAAACTGCAGACCGTCCAGCTGGCGGTGGCCGGCGATCTCGAAGGGCGGGATTTCGCACTCGTTTAGTCGCACCGGGATCAGGAAGATCTCACCGGGCTGACGCAGCCGGTAAGCGTCGATGGCATCCAGGGCTTCGGGGTAGATCCCGGAGCTAGCGCGGGCCTGGGCTTCTTGGGACAGGCAGAGGATGACGGCGTAGCTGGTCTTCATGGCCTGGCGGATGGCCAGCCGCCAATCCTGACCCGGCAGGATTTCCTGGTCCCACCAGACCTGCTCGCCGACGGCGAGCA
>JAPLNJ010000607.1 GCA_026692885.1 Planctomycetota bacterium
GGAGACGAATTGGATCTCTTTCTCCCTTCGAAGGAGACCCTTCCAACGAAGGAAACCAGCGAAGTAGACGCGGAATTACACCCAGTCAACTGGTACCATCCCGCGTATCGACTCCGGCTCCCTTTTCTATACCGGTCCCAGGCCAGGAATCCTGGTAGGAAAATGCCGTAGTAGCGGATCAGGTGCGCGCCCTTCGGCGGAATATGTTGGGTGAATTCGGCCAGGAAATCCAGCGGGTCAAGGATCTGGAAGTTCCGCTGCGGCCCGCGCGCCAGTTCGTCGCGTTGCGGATCGGGAAAGGCCTGGCAGGCGTCCTTCTCGGCCTTGTAGATCACCTGCCCGGTCTGGGTCACCTTGACCAGCCGCGACAGACTGAATGGGCAACGCGTCATGTACCCGATCAGACGCTCGATCCCGGCGCGATCGCCGGCCGGCAGGTAGACCGACTGGTCGACGCTGAAACCGCTGTGCGGCCAACTCCGCATGTTCTCGACCACTTCCGGCTCGATCTTCTCCTCGGCCAAGTACAGGGCGAACACGGCTTCCTGCCGGGCTGCCTGCAGCCGCTCCAGGTCCAGTTCGGGCAGTTCCAGAAACTCACCCTGCGGCGTGAACGCCCCGCAGGTCAGTAACACGTGAAAATGCGGGTGCCAGTGCAAGAGTTCGCCGAACGTCTGAATGGCGGCCACCATGCCGGGCACCACGTCGTCGCGGCCGAGCAGGCGGCGGACTTCGGCCTGGATACAGGTCCACGCGCACGTGCAGAGCTGGCCCAGCAGCTTGCGATCGAATCGCGTGTGCAGCCGCAGGCGTTTGGGGATGGTCAGCACGACTTGCCGATGGGCGACGGGAGCACACACGTCTTCGGCCACGTGGATCGAGGTCAGTAGGGCCCGTTTCTGGTGGCAGGAGGGACAGGTACAGCGCTGCTTGCAGGAGAAGGCCACGAACATCTCGTGGTGGCAGTCCGGGCAGCGGATGCGGCGGGGCACCCGGTACTCCGGGTCGGCCCTCCTGCAGGTCGCCGCACTTCAGAAATGCCTTCACCGAGCGTGCGACGATCGGGTGCCAAAAGCCATACTTGGCCGCAAACCGCTCGTCATAGACCTGCTGGAAGGTCTCGAAATGCTGCTCCAGCAGCCGCCACAGGTCGGAGGCTTGCGGATCGCGGGGGCGGTACAGCGGCAGCGGCTCAACACACGCGGCGGTCATGACAGGCAGGGCACAGGTCCAGTGTTGGTGTACGCCACACCACTGGAGCAGATGTACACTTCCTGTCAAGCAGGCAGGCCGTCGCCTGCCGGTAACGGCCCGCTCGCAGGACGGTCAAAGAGCTGCCTGCCGCGGAGATGGCGGAGGACTCAGCGTCTCCAGAGAATCCCTCTGCCCCACCTCGCGGTCGCCCCAAACGACCTGACGTGACGGCTGCCGACGTCACGGGCCTGAAGTACTTTGAGAAGTTGGGGCCACTGCTGAAACGACTGCACGACGTGGGCTGCGAACGCGATCGGGCCGGCAACCGAGAGCGGCATTACGACCAGTTGTGCCTGTTGCTGTTGCTGGGCTTATTCAGTCCGGTGGTGGATGGCCTACGGGGGCTGCAGCAGGCCAGCGAACTGGAGAAGGTCCAGAAACGCCTGAAGCCTTCGATCCAGGGACAACGGTACTTGGTCGCGGGGTCCACACCAGTCTTCTTCAGCATCCAGTCCCGCGTGCCGGCTTTCTCATTCTCTTGCCGGATCAGGCTTTGGACGCTGAGGCCGCCGGAGCCGGTCTCAGCCGCCACGGCTTGGCTTGCTAAAGCCAGGACGCCCCAGCCAAGGCCGCCCTGTAGCAATTCGCGTCTTGAAATCTGTCCGTTGGTGAAGCGATCCATGGTTCGGCCTTCCGTGTTCAGCGGATGCGCGATAGCGACGGCGTGGTCAGCTCGCAAATCATCTCATCGTTGTCCACGCCGATGACGGCCACGTCCTCGGGCACCCGGGCGCCGATCGTCCGGCAGGCCTCCAGCACCTGCCGGGCGCGGATGTCGGTGCAGGCCATCAGCCCGATGGACTTGGGAAGCGACTCCAGCCAAGCCGACAGCTCACGCAACTGCCGCAGCCAGTGCTGAGCGTCGGCATGACGCCCGTGGTACACCACACAAGGGACTTGGGCGGCTGTCGCCCGCTGGCCGAATGCCTGCTCGCGTTCTTCCGACCATCGCGCCCGCCGGCGCGGCGGGTTGCCGTAGAAAGCCAGCCGGGTGAACCCGCAGTCCAGCAAATGCTCGGCAGCGAGCCGGCCGATGGCGGCATTATCGGTGGTGAAGTAGTGAACACAGCAAGCGGGATCGTACCAGCCGCGGCCGCCGCCGAAGCCGATTGCCGGAATCTCCAGTCCGCTTACGGCGGCGGCGATCTTGTGGTCGTCAAAGCTGGCAATGATCCCGTCGCCGCCCCACTGCTCCAACTTGGGGAGCTTCTGCAGCGGGTCCTCCTCGACATACAAACTCCACCCACCCCGTTCCCACATGTAGGCCGTCACGCCTTGAATCACGCGACGGTCGAAACGTCGCGCGACGTTGCCCAGCACGGCGACTCGACGGGGGCGGTCCATAAGTGCTTCCACTGGTTCGTTCCGACTTTCAGGACGCTTACCAGAAAGCATAAGAGAAATACCAAAAATCGTAAACCAGCGCGGCTCAATCTCAAGCGGACGAACATGGATGGCATTCATGTGCATGGCAATTCCCGGCACGGACGGATCACGAACCTCAAAGGCGCCACCAACGACGACTTGGTCGCGCTCAATGCCGACGACGGCGGCATTTATGAGATGAGCCGCGGCCCGATCGAGGACATCGCCGTAGACGGTGTCTGGGCGAAGGACGGTTACACTGCCGTGCGGCTGCTCTCGGCCGGCTCGCCCATTCGCCGCATCCGGCTGGCGAACATCTTCGGCACCTACCGTGTCAACGCGGTGTCCTTCACCAACCACAGAGTGCATCCCGGCAGCGAAAGCACTTTTGAAGACATCTCCATTTGCGGTTTCTTCTGCGCGAAGAGCGGGATGGGCATGAAATCTGACCCAGCCAAACCAGGAAACTCGAATCTCTCGCTGATTTGGATTGATGCGCCCGCTGTCGTGAGCGGCTTGACGATGGCAGACATCCACCGCACGGAAACCATCTGGCCGGCCGCAACCATCTTCGTCGAGCCGGGGGCCACCATCAAAAGCCTGCAACTGGCGCAGGCCGCCATCCTCAACCGCACCCCCGGCCCGCTCGACCTGCTGGTCAATCGCGGCACCATCGAACACTTGAGCCTGAGTCAGGTCTCGATGGAGGCGTCCGAAGGCCCCGTTCGCGGCGCGGTGGTCCGTAACAGCGGCAAGACACAAGACCGGAGCGTTCAGCAAGTGTCGGCCGTGAACGCGACGGTGGAAACGGTGGACGAGCCAAACAAGAAATGAACTCCAAAATGAACTCCATACTCCTGCCCCTAACCGCCCTGCTGCTGGCTCCGCTGGCCGCAATCCAAGGCGCCGATGTCACCTCCGATCCGCCCAATGGTGCTGCCAAACGCCCGCACCCCGAAAGCAAAGTCCCAGCAATTGAGCTATTGAAGGAAACCACCATTGGCCACCGCATGTTGAGTTTCGCTCGGCTCCCGGCCGGGTTGACGGTGGATGAGAAGCTCGCGTTGGTGCTGGCCAGCCCGGCCATCACCGGCCAGGTCGTCCATGGCGCCAGCGATTCGCTCTACGAGACCCGGGCCACGAAAACCCCGGGGGGCGATTACCTGCTGATGTTCCCTACCAACACCCAGGAGCGGCCGAAAGGAAATTCACATTACGGCGGCCAAAAGCAGAAGGTCAACGACATGGTCGCCTACCGATCCAAAGACCAGAGGCGCACCTGGCAGGGGCCGACGGTCGCCTTTGACATCGACTACAACCAGCACGGATTCATCCCCCTGATTCCCAGAGGCTCCAGTCGCATCTACGCCTTCGGCACCCAGCCGGTCTGGGGGCTGTGGACCACCGAGCGTGGTCAACAGGAGAACGCACCGATCGGTTACCGCTACTCCGATGACGATGGCCATCACTGAAGAGAAAACCATGAAACACACCTTCACACTCCTCACGGTCCTGCTGCTGGCACCGCCAACTGCGTTACACGCAGCCGAACGTGTGACCGACAAAGTCGATTGGCCAGCGTTCATGGCGCGACACGATTTGGTTTGGGAACGCCTGCCGGGCAAATGGACCGAGGCGCCGCACTTCGGCAACGCGACGCTCGGCTCGATGTTGTTTCGCAGTGGCGAGGCGTTCACGCTGCAAGTCTTCCGTGCCGGCGTGTGCGATCATCGCGACAATTCGTATGGCTGGACGGCGTACAGCCGTCCGCGGTTTACTATTGGCGCGTTTCAGTTCAAGCCGGTTGGCAAGATCAAAGGCGGCGCTTGGCGCAATGACCTCTGGAACGCGGAGTTGACCGGCACGATCCAGACCGATCGCGGCACGATTCGGCTCCGGCATTTTGTGCACGCGGATGAAATGGCCATCGTGACGGAGATTTGGACGTCACCGGGCGAAGCAGGTTACCAGTGGACGTGGCAACCGCACAAGGCCGAGACGACGCGTCCGGGCTATCCGAGCAAGCCGGCGGAAATCGAGGCGTTCGCGAAGAAGTACGGCGACGTTTTCCGCAAAGGCCTGAAGCTCGGCGAGCCAAATCCAGACGGCCGGCAGGAAGCGGCGGGCGCGGTCCGTGTTTGGGTGCAGGATCTGTTGTGCGGTGGACAGTATGCGACCGCCTGGGCTGATGTTGACAAAGGCGGTGGTCATCGCGTGCACGTCGCCACGATCGCCGACAGTTACCCGGCAAAGACGGCGCGCGACAAGGCGGTGAAGATCGTCGCGGACTGGAGCCAGCGCGACATGGATGCGGCGACGGCGACGCATCGCGAGTGGTGGCACCAATATTACCGTCAGAGTTTCGTCAGCTTGCCGGACACGCGGCTGGAGACGTTGTACTGGAACACAATTTTCCGGTTCGGTTGCACGGCGCGAACGGGCCGGTACATCGTGGACACGCCCGGCATTTGGTCGCAAGGCGGCGGCTGGTGTTACATCACGACGGATTACAACATCCAAACGGCGTTGTGGCCGGTGTACGCGGCGAACCGGCTGGAGATTGGCGGTGAATTGATTGAGATGTTCCACCACGGTCGAGAAAATCTGGCCCGCAACGTCCGCCCGGTCGAATGGCAAAACGACTCGGTGTATCTGTCAGTGGCAACGGAGCCGGACATGATTTATCCGCTCTACCTCGTCAACATCGACCAGCCGGGCAAACGCGAGGTGGTGCGCAAATCCGTCGAACGTTTCGCAGCCACGAAGGGCTTGCCGGCGATGGTCGCCACGCACGCCGTGCCGGCGGCGGCGTCAATCGGCGACGGTGAACTGGCGTTGAGTAGGCTGCAGAAACAAGCAGCGGACTTGTATCCGAATGGCATGTGGTATTCCAGTCCGTGCCTCGAATCGTCGCTCTCGGCGGCGAACGGCATCCAGACGATGCTTCTGCAAAGCTGGGGCGACAACATCCGGATTTTCCCCGCGATGCCGGCTACGTGGCCTGACGTTGTTTATCACAATCTGCGTGCCGAAGGCGCCTTTCTCGTCAGCGCCCGGCGTGCGGGTGGCAAGACGCAATGGGTTTGCATCAAGAGCCTCGCCGGCGAACCGTGTCGCGTGAAACCGAACTTCACCGGCGAACCGCGCATCGTGGCTGGAGCCGCGAACGCCGCCATCAAATCGGTTGGCGACGGCGTTTACGAACTCATTTTGGCGAAAGGGCAGGAAGTGGTATTGATAGTGGACGGCGAAGCACCATTCATCGTGGATGCGTTACCGGCCCAAGCGGACCGGCTTAACTCGTTTGGATTACGCGCGGCAAAGGAGAAACTTTCATCGCCATGAACCCCACCCTCACAATCTTCACCGCCCTACGAAGCCGTCGCCGGTCTCGACCCGCTTACACCCTGGACACTGCCGGTGGCCAACTCGGTCACGGTGAAGTAGGCCGCGTGGAACCTCGCCCGGCATGGAGGAGCACGATGAAAATATGGTTGAAAGCATCTGCGTTATTCTGTTTGTCATTTGTGGCGCCGGCGCTGCCGCTCCAAGCGGTCACCGTCGAGCAAATCGTCTCGCGCGAGGATCCGAAGTTCGACTGCGCGAAGGCGCGAATGACGGTCGGTCGTGACGGCAACGTGTATCTGAACTACAGCCCGCACGATGCCGCCTACATCCTCCGCGTCAGCCGGGACGGCATCGAGCGGCGCGGCGGCAATGCGGTCTATGCCATGGGCAACGCCACCGCCAATGCCCAGGGCATCATCGCCAGTGCCAACTCGCACTTCAACCACTCGGTGAACTTCTACGATCGGAACTTCAATCGGGTTACGGCCTGCAGCGAGTTTCTGGTGAACGACCAGGTGGGCTGGAACGCCCCGGCCCGCGTCGAGGCGGGTGCGAGCGGGGATTTCTACGGGATCGATCAGCACCGGCTGCGCATTCTGCGGATCACCCCAGCCGGCAAGATCGTGCAGGTGTTCGCGATCCCGAAAGACGCGAAGGCTTCGGATTTCCGTGTCTGTGAAGCCACGCAGGCGCTACTGCTGCGGAGCGGGGATAAGCTGTGGTGTCTGGGCTTCGATGGCGCCGTGCGCTGGACACAGGCGTTTCCGGGCGGGGCCTGGACGGTGGATGACGCCGGCCTGGTTTACCTGCAGACGGGCGGAGCCAACGTCGTGAAACGCTGGTCCGCCGCCGGAGAGATGCTGCCGGATCTCCTGCTGACCGGCGGCGCGCAGGGGCGGGGCGCCACCGACTTGGGCGTTTTCGGCGGTGACCTGCTGATCAAGCGTGCCGATCCCACCGAGTTGTTTCAGGTGTTCTCGCTGCCGGACGGCACGTTCCGCCACGCCGTGCAGACTGAGCATGAGCGGCTGGCGGTTGAGGTTCCCGGGCTCACTTGGACGGCGGGTGAGACGCTCCCGCTGGCGATCACGTTCACCGGCCCCGGCGCGCCGCAGTGGCGGGTGTGGCTGACGCCGCTGGGCGATACGGCTTGGCGCGAGTTGACCGTCACGAACGGTCAGGTAAGTGTCCCCGGTGACCTCGCCGGGCTGTATCAATTCCGCCTGGCGCCGACCCTCAACCCGCAGGCAGAGAGCGAGTACACAGTGCGCGCCGTCGTCGAGGTGCGCGTGCCCGGGAGTCGGGGCACGGTCAGCGTGTGGACGCCGTTGAACCGCGTGTGGTGGGGCCGGGGCGAAGATCTGCCTGTGGAAGTGATCCTGCGGACGGGGGAGATGAATGCGGCGAAGGCGGTCACCCTCAATCTCAAATCTCAAATCTCAAATCTTAACTCTCCGCCAGCGGTTCTCTGGTCCACCAACCTCACGCTCACCGCCAATACTTCAGCCACCATCCGTGTGCCCGCCGCGCTCACCGCGCAACTCGCCCCTGGGCGTTACGAACTGCGGGCCGACGCGCCCGGCTTCACCTGCGTGACGCAGCTGATCCGCATCGGGCCGGGCATGGAGAGCGCATCGCCGTTCCGCGTGACGCAGCACGGCGACTACGGCAACTTCAACTCCAAAGCCAACGCCTGGGAGTTCGCCGACACCGCCGAGGACATGCTCACCCGGGCGCGGACGCTCGGGGTGAACCAGTACGTCAACCGCATCCATGCCGGCGGGTATCCGCTCTCGTTTCCCGGCGATGACCTCGCGATGCTGCGCGAGCTGGAAAAACGCCTCGCCGCCGATCCGGCCGGTGTGGCGCCGCAGAAAGTCGAGTTCGGCTTTCCGCAGGCGCATGCCCTTGGCGCCTACGGGGCCAATGGCCTGCGTGAATGGCTGCTGCTGTTGAGCATGGACGCGATGCTGCCGATGGGCACTTCCGCCTACTATGGCGGACTCATCACGCCGGAATCAACCGGGAAGGAGATCGCCAAGTACACGCCGGCGCTGCGCCAGTTCCCGGCTTTCCAAGGCTGGGACTGGGTCGCCAACTGGTGGGCTGACCGCTCCAAGGGTTTCGCCACCCCCGAAGAGAAGACCAGCTACGACGCGGCGCTGAAAAAGGCCAACGAGACCGGCGAATGGGATCCGGTGCTCGACACGGCGGGCGACCGCGCCGTCAACTGGCAGGTGGACGCCCAGCGCTGCTTCAAGGACTCACTCGACAAGGTGGATGCCAAGCTGAGGACGTCCTCGGCCGGGCCCTACCGCCGCCCCGAAGTCTATCCGCCGGTCAGCTTCGCCAACGTGGACGAGGTGGATCTGCACTTCCAGGCCGAGCAGATCGCCACGCCGAACTGGACGGTGCTCGCGCCGGACTTCTACAAGCGGCCAAACAAGCCCGCGTGGATGCATCCCGAACTCTGGAACGACAGCGGCACGGGCGAGCAGATTCTGCCACTGACCTGGCTGGCCGTCATGCGCGGCGTGGACGGCATCGGCGTCTCCGGCAGCATCGGGGGCGGATCGGCGACGGAGCCGCGGTCAGGTTCTCCCGGCACGCCGTCGGTGTTCCGCGCGCTGCACACCTTTGTCCGGCAGTATGGGCCGTGGCTGATGACGCTGGAAAACAACGATGCCATCGCCATTCCCGTATCGTATCGACAGATCAAGCTCGACGCGTGGGGCGGCATTGGCGGGCAGTATTTCACGCGTCTCTGGGAGGCCTACATGACCTGCCTCTATGCGCGTCGGCCGGCCACGTTCGTTTTTGCCGAGGACAAACCGAATCTCTCGCGCTTCAAGGCGTTACTACTGGTCGGCCAACGCTACGAGCCCGAACCCGCGCTGTCAGCGCTGCTGGCGCAGGCGCGCCAGTCCGGCATCCCGCTCTTCTTCGACGGTACCTGCCGCGTCTCACTCGCGACAAACGCCACGCCGGTCGGCGCGACCTTCGACCGCATCGAGAAGCTGCACGGTTTCAACAACGATGCGGCCTATTGGGAATTTGCCGACGCACTGCGCGCCCAGGCCGCGAACGTGGCGCAGACGCTCGGCGCCGTGGCGCCGCCGGTGGGTGAATGCGACCAGCCCGAGATCCTGCTCAGCGAGCGCCGCAGCGGCGAGGCCCGCTTCGTCTGGGCCGTGAACAACACCTTCACTCCACTTGATCCCGGCAAACTCTGGCGCGTCCAGCCCGCCGTGGCCACCCATACGCCCGTCGTGGCGCAGGTGAAACTGCCCGTGAAGAAGGGCGAGGTGGTTTACGATGTATTCGCGGGGGAGGAGGTCAGAAGTCGGGAGTCCGAAGTCAGCATGGAGGCCGACCTGCGTTACTCGGCGGCCCGCCTTTATGCCATCCTGCCGCGGGCCATCACGAAGGTGAAGGTGGACGTGCCGCGCAAGCTCAATCCCGGCCAGACGTTCACCTGGACCGCCGCCGTGCCGGGCGTGAAGGCGCTATTGCCCATGCACATCGAATCGCGCGACGCCACAGGCGCGCTGATCGAGGAACGCTTCACCACCACGGGAACCGGTACGTTCACGGTGCCCATCAACGCCGCCTTGCCGGTGACGCTCTCGGCAACGGAATTGATCAGCGGAAAGACCGCGCCCATCGGACCTCTGTCCTCTCTCTTCGGCCCCCGCCTTCGCGACCTTGCGGTTTCAACGGACGGCTCGACCGCGCTTCTGAACGCCTTCGACTGGGGTCAGAACGTGTACACGCTGGACCTGACTAACGGCAAGGTGCGATGGAGCGGCAACGTGGGTGACTATTTCGCGTATACCCCGGTGGCTATGCCAAATGGCTTTGCGGTGCAGGGTTACGACCTCAACTCCGGCGAGGGTTATCATCTGTACCAGTTGTCCCGCGACGGCGTGGCAAGACGCCGCTTCGCGCTGCCGGGTCTGCCGGCACGCCTTACGAGTTGGGCCTTCGCGGGGTCCATGGCGGATCGCCCTGGAACCTTCATCGTCGCTCCCGACGGCACCTGGGTTGCCGGTGCCGGAAATTTGGCGCTGGCTGTCTGGTCGCTGGATGGCAATCTCCTGTGGTCGCAGGATTGGTCCGCGACGAACCGGGCCACGCCGCGCCTCTTGGGCGCCGGTAACGCCACCTTGCTCGTGGCACGCGGCATGACGCTGACCGCCTATGACGCACGCACAGGCGCGGAGCAGTGGACCGTGACGCCGGACCCGGCCGGCGAAATCCAGGGGCTGAGCGTCAGCGCCGATGGCCGCACCGTGGCCGCGCGCGCCAGCACCCGCAGTGGCCGTGTCTACGTGCTGCGCGACGGCAAGCTGAGCGGTACGTTACCCACGGGGGCGGACGAGACCGTGGTCAGCCCCGACGGCGCCTGGCTGGCCATCACCACGGGCCGTAACCTCAAGTGCTATGCCGCCGATGGCGGTCTGCGATGGACGTTTCAGGCCGACGACACGCTGCGCTTCCCGCGTCTTGCGCCCGACGGCAAGCGGCTGGCGGTGGGCAGTGACCTGGGCACGCTCTACGTGGTGGACATGGTAGGGACGGACCGCCGGGCCGTCCGCTCTGTTCCCGACGACGGCGCGCCCGGCGGTCACGCCCTACCCGGAATGTGGCAACGCGATCTCGGCGCGCTACTTGTCACAGCCTGGCTGCCCAATGGTGCCCTCGTTGCGGCCACCTGGATGGGAACGGTGGCGCGGTTTGACGGCGCCATGGAAGAGAAGTGGCGGGTGAAGGTGGGGGATAAGACTCCCATCTCAAATTTCAGATCTCAGATCTTAGATCACACGCCTCCCACTTCCCGCCTCACCTCCTGGTCGAACGCCGAGTCCACGCCTCTGCCGTTGACGCCCAATCTGATCGGCCCCAAGGCCGTCATCGTGCGGGCGTTGCTGGGGGATGGCGAGGTGGCCCTCCAGAATTCCGCGGTGGCACTGTTCGATGGGCAGACGAACGCGCCGGTCAATCCCTGGATCAAATGGGCTGACCTCGTCATGATCGATTCCGGCTGGAAAGGCTCGTTCACGCTCGAGATCGACACCTTCCGCACCCAGTTACGGGTGACAGCGATCACCTTCGTTGAGGACGCGGCGCATCCGGAATCCTGGCTGCGCGATGCGCGTCTGGAGTATTGGGATCCGGCCGGCGCGAAATGGGTGTTTGCGCAGTACCTCACCGCGGATGCCACCGTTCACACGCACAAGCTGGTGAAGCCCGTGGAAGCCTCGCGCTTCCGCTTGGCACGCCCAGGCGGCACGGGCTGGCCCGCGAGCAATCTGCGGCTGGCGGAAATCGTCTTCCACGGCGAAACGCTGGGCGGCTCCCACCCGGACGCCATTCAGAACCGCCCGGTAGCGGTGTTGTTCGATGAAGACAAGGCCGCCCTGCAGTGCCTGGTGAGCGGTTTCAATCCGCAGTTCGAATTCCGCAGTGGGCAGGGCGCGTCCGGGGCCACCTTCATGGCATTGAAGGCCGAGGGTGCGGCAGGGGCGGGCTGGCAGCCGCCGTTTGGCCACGCGGTGGCGAACTGGAATTTCGAGATCGTCGAAAAACCCGAAAAACCCGGTCAGTACCGCTGGCTGCAGTTCGCCTGCAAGGCGCTGGCGCCTGAAACACGCGGCCTGTCGCTACGTTTGGGTCACGAGTGGCCCGGCGGCGCGTTGGTCGTTGACGTTGGCGAGCCCATCAAGCTCAAAGAGGGCGTCTGGACGCGACGTCTCATGGCGGACAAACCGGCCGCGGAATGGACCGTGGTGCGGCTGGACGTGTGGCAGACGTTGCAGGATCAACGGAAGGGGTGGAATGGTTCGATGAGCATCCGCTGTATCAACGTTTTTGCCGTCGGTGGCGGCGCGGCCTTCGACCAGATCCTCCTCGGGCGCACGGAGGACGATCTCAAAGCGGTGCCGCCGGTGAAACCGTGACGACGAGTGCAGATGTCTTCTCCATGTAAACCAAGGAAAACGAAAGAACAAATATGAAATGCTGCTTCACACTCCTCACCGCCCTGCTGCTGACGCCGCTGGCCGCGTCGGCTGACCCCAGCCCACCGCTATCCGTCGTCGAGGCGACAGGCCTTCGCCTTGGCCAAGAAGGCATCAACGAGTTCGAGGCGTTCGACTACGAATCGCTCCGCTACTGGTCACCCATCGGCCGACAGGAAATCAACCCCGTCTGCCGCGCGGATGCGGAGGAGAACGCGGCGTTTCGTCTGACCATCGACGGCGTGGCGGCGAGCAACCGCTGGACAGTGGTCAAGATTGCGGCCGAACCCACCGCCACGGCCGGCGGGGAACGCGCGGAGGTCGTCTTGCGCCATGCTGAGCCTTGAACTGCCTTTCCTCGCGACCCTCGCTCTCTTCGCGGCCACCGCGTCTGTAGCTGGCGCCGAATTGCCGGCTGCGGTGGCAGCAACTGACCAGGCCATCACCTACCAGTTACAGAGGGCAGGCAACGTTTCTCTCGCGATTTACGGCGTTCCCCGTGGCGGCCTACACGCCGGAGCGAGGCTATGGCTGGCAGACCGTCTCGAACATCACCGCCGTCACTCGCGAGTCCGGGACGCTGCTGGAGCGCGGCGGCCACCAGATGTCCGGACTGACCTGCCTGAAGGTGTTCCAGGTCGACCTGCCCAAGAGCGTCGGAGCCGCATCACCCTTTGTCTGAAGGAGCTACATCATGAAATCCATCACACTCACATTCCTCACCGCCCTACTGCTGGCGCCGCTGACCGCGCTGCATGCCGCTGAACCTGAGCGCGTCGGTCCGCCGACGTTGTTCATGCAGGATGCGCTGCGTTACATGCAGCGTGTGCCGGATGAATATCACCGGCAGTTGTATCCAATTCCCGCGACT
Source organism: Planctomycetota bacterium (assembly GCA_026692885.1). The sequence goes on from JAPLNJ010000607.1 coordinate 12,859, forward strand.
CCAGTGACTCGCGAGAGTTACATGGCGTGGATCGAAGAATCCGGATTGCTCGACTTGGCCGATACGCCGACAAAGGGATTGGTCGGACCCAATGAATTGCTGCCCGTGCTCGCGAAGTTGGCCCAAACCGGCGATCGCAAATGGGGCGATGCCTGCGTGGCGATGCTGAAGGACTTTCATCGCGCCTTGAAGCAGGAGGTGGCAGCCAAGGGTTGGAATAGCGAGTTTATCGAGCCGCCCGCGGTGTTGCCCTTGTATCGGAGACTACTAATCGAGCACGGCCTGTTGCGCGAACCGCAGGACACATGGTTTCGCGAGCTGATGCTGGACTTCACACGCACGCTGCATGTCTGGAATTCGCCGGCCAGCTTCTGGCGCGGACCATGCCATCGTTCACAGCAGGAAGGCGTGATCCGCGGAGTCGTCGCGAAGTGGTATCCCGACATCCCCGAAGCGGAAGTCTGGCGCAAGTACTCCGAGCAGGTGTTCGCGGATTTCTGGGAACACAAAGATCTCACCGAGAACGACACCGGCTACTCGATGGGGCCGACGTTCGCGAACATGCTCGCCGGACCCGAAGCACGCGGCTCGGACGACTTCATCACGCATCCGGAGATGATGAAGCTGTGGGAACGGCATCTCGCGGAAGTCACGCCCGACGGAAGCATCAATCCGTATGGCCCGAACGGTGGCTTCAATAGCACGGCGGGCTATCGCTTGTGGATGTTCGAACTCATCGCCGCAAGAACGGGCGATGGCCGCTTTCGCTTCGCCGCGCATCGGCTCATGAACTACCTGCTTTATCAAAGGGATGCCTTGCGCCGGGACCGTGGCTCGTTCGTGCGCGGGGCGACGCAGAACATCTCGCTCGCGTGGCTCTTGACGGATGACAAGGTGAAGCCCGTGATGCCATCCGCCGGGTCACAACTGCTGCATCGGAAGCAGGTGCTGCGCATCGGCGGCAAACAGGATGCGGCGCATTACCTCAAAGACCTCGACCCTGCGCCCGACAAGGCCCAGCCATGCTGCTACCTGCTCGTGCTCGATAACGATGTGCCCAGCAAACTCGTCTTTCGCAGCGGATGGAATCCCGGAGACCTGTATGCACTGGTGGATCTTTTCGTGGGTGCGGACCCGCTGAATCCCGGCGGCATCATCGGCCTCACCCGCTGGGGCGCACCCTTCACGCAGGCCATCTCCGCGAAAGGCGGATCGGAGCAGAATCGGCTCGTCATCGAAGACCTGAGCGGGAAGATCGAGCGGCGCTACCGAAAGCTGCCTGTCGGGCAGATTGGCGAGACCTGGGGCCGGGGAGGCTGGAGCAAAGGTGAATCGGCGAGTGCACGAGTAACCGTACCCGTGTTTGAAGATCAGCGGCATGCCACCTTTGCCCTGGTCGAGACGAGTGATTGGGAGGCGCTGCCCGTGAAGGTCACGCGACAGTTCGCCTTCATCAAGAACCGCTTCCTTGTCGTCCGCGACGTCGCAGCCTTCGAGGCCAGTTTCCCCGCGCGACTTGGCCCGATCTGGAATACGCAGAACATCGGCCCGCAAGTAGGCCCGCACTATGCGAACACCTTCTTCAGCCAGCCGCGTGGCACCGACAACCAGGACAATCCGCTGAACTCGCCAACCTATGATCTGCTGGTGTGGTTTGCGCCCAAGCCCGATGCGAAACTGCAAGTCATCGATCGCACCGCCACCGACCCACGCACCGCGCCCGTGCCCGGACAACTGCGCTACGTGTGGCAGGCCGATGCGAAAGCCGCTGAACTCCAGCATGTCACCCAACTTTATTGGCCGCACGCTCCCTATCGCTCGCGCCCGGCTGCTAACTCCAATATGACAGGCGCGAAGCTCGAATGGCTTGGCGGCGAACACGCCTCGACCGCCGGAGCCGAAGGGATCGAGGCCCTGCTCGACACCCCATCCACCTCCGTCCTGCGGTGCAAGTTGGACAAAGACCGCGTCGAGTGGGTCGTGTGCAATCCGAGCGGCAGCAAGATCAACGTCGCCGGGCTCACCACCGACGCGTGCTTCGCTTACCTCGACCTGCTCTCCGGCAAACTGCGCGCCGTCAGCGTGAATCAAGCGACCAGCGTGAAGCTCGACACGGATGAAATCCTTCCAGCGGGAGAACGGCGGAACTTTGAGAAATGAACAAACTCATGAAGCATACACTCACACTCCTCACCGCCCTACTGCTGACGCCGCTGGCGGCACTCCACGCCGCTGACACTCCGCCAAGCCAGGGAACGAGCCACGTCATCGTGCCGCACTCGAAGGACGCGGCCCGCAATGGCGAGGCGTCGTTGATCGAGCTGCGGGATGGATCGCTGCTGCTCATGTATGGCGCACATCAGAAAGGCGGCGACGGGGATCGCGCGGAGATTCGCCAGATGCGTTCCCGCGACGAGGGCCAGACCTGGTCCCAGCCCGAAACCGTCTTTAGCGATGCAAAGCGTTCGTTGTTCCAAATCGCCTTCGCGCGGCTGGCGAATGGCGACCTCGGCCTGACGCATACCTCCCTCGCCAATGGTCGCGATGCCTTCAAGGTCTTCCGCCGTTCGACGGACGAAGGCAAGACCTGGTCGGAGCCGCTGAAGATCAGCGATGATTCGCACGACTATCCGGCTGTGCGGTGGGTCAAAGGCCAGTTGCATCTCGTCTGAAGGCAGCATCGGGGTCGAACGCATCGTCTTCAAAGAGATTGAAATGAGGACGCGCGCGTTGCGCTTCCTCGTCGTCCCTGGGGTAAATGAGCGGCCAGAACTTGACTCCGTTTCCGATCCCAGGTCTGGGGTCCAGCTCCAAGGCTGCCAGGTACAGGCTCACCGCGGCGACATGGACTGCACCGCCGAGGACATCCACGCCGAAGATTTGATTGTACAGCGTGTCGCGGATCAGCTTGCGCGTCAGCTTCTCGCCGGCCGCGACGCGCCGGCTTACCAACCGCCGTAGTGCCTGGACCAGGAACACACCTGACCCGCAGGCGAAGTCGGCCACCTTAGCATCGGGCGGGAGCGGCTGGCCGAACAACTCATCGTCGAAGACCTCGTTCAGTGTCAGTTCCACCAGGTTAATCGGCGTGTAGTGGGTGCTACGGGCTTCCGCAGCGCGACGGTCGATGGCGTGCGAAAAGGACTCGTAAATCGAACTCAGCAGTTCGACGGGAATCACGTCGAATTCATACGGCCACAGGTATCGCTGGCGGGATTTCGGGTCTCCGCCCTGAAGGAGGAATCTCAACTCGGCCAGTTGCTCCGCGGTGTACTTGACGTTGGTCCGAGTGGGGAATACGTCGCCGTTGAAGGTCGCCGCGAGCCAGGCAAAAACGTGATGGGCCACGCCCGGATCGCTCAGGGCTTCATTGAACTGAACGACTCCGAAATTTTCCCGCAGGAACTCCTCCGACAACCACCCTCGTGTCTGCAAGTAGTTGGCGAAAATGGCTCGCAGCAACAGCCGATGCGCCTCGGCAAGGTCGAGCCCCTGATTCGTGAGCTGTTGGGCCGAGGAGTTCAAATCCTTGATCAATTGACGATCGACCCGTTGACCGCGGTCGATTCGTTGGCCTGCCTCACTCTTCCAGAACCGGCCGGATTCGATCTGTTCTCGCGAGGCAACTCGCCGAAGTTGCTCCAGTCCCGCGGCCAGATTCTCGAAGCACAGGATTTCGACTCTCCGCAGATCGCTGCTCCGGCGACTTCCCGTGGGCGGACATAGGCATTGAGAATCCGCACGTGCGTGGGGCTGACGACCCACAGCATGGGCGTCCGACCGTCGTTCCACGCGGCCTGCTGCCACGTAAGTAATCGTTGCGCTAGTTCGGCGGCTTCGGGTTCGGCGTCCCAACGTTTGAAGTAGATGCAAGGCGACTGGGCCACCTCGAAGATGTGTGAGATGCCTAGCTTCCCAGCCTGCGTTTCCGGCCGCAGGACGGCGTGGTACTTGAAGGCTCGGTCAATCTGGTCAAACGTATTGCCTGAGGCCGACTGGATCGACGACCGCAGTTCAGCCGCGGACCAAACGGCACCAGCCAACGGCCGACCGTCACGGCAGAAACCGCCGCACTCCAGGACTCGCGTGTAAAAGTCGTCCGAACTGAATCCGCTGGCCATCCTAGGACACTCCATGCCTTCTATCAATGCCCGCCAGTTTATCAGGTCAGCTTGGGATACCAAGGCGAGGCACGACAAAAGTGCGGCGCTCGACCTTCTTGATGTCCTCGGCGGCCGGCAGCCGTTCCGGTACGATGCCACGCTCGGTGAGCGCCTTGCGGACGCCCCGGTTGCTTTGGATGTGCTCCTGCGTGATGTCGCGTTCCGTTTGAAGGTCCTCCTTCTTGATGTTGAAGCTCGTGATTTCGTTGGCAAAATCCTTGGCCTTGATCGTGATCGTCGGCAGAAAGTCGGCCAGCGGGCGGCCCTTGGCAACTCCCAGGCGATCTTTCATGTCCTGGGTCGTGAGTCCGCCGAACAGGGCTTGATCGCCTTTGCTGCGGATGCGGGCGAAGCTTTGGTTATCGGCGAGCCTCTCGAAGATGATCCCCGAGAGCTGCCGTTCCGATTCGGTCAGTTTCTTCCGCGCCGTGAGTCGTTCGACCTCGGCCAGCCGTTGCTCGATCACCTCCATTTTCCGGGTTTGGACCGCAAAGTAGGTCTGGGCGAAGGCGATGGGTTCCTTGCTCGGGTCGCCGTTCTGAGCAATCAAGTAGCAGGCGTATCGCGACAGGGCAATGTCTTCCAATTGCCGCTGGGCCCCCTGAACCGATGTCGACCATTTTCCTGACGCCGAGAAAATGGTCGGTCACTTCGTAACCAGAGTTGGCACAAGCCGTTTCGGCCTTCTCGACAACCTTGGCAAAGTTCTCCCACTTCGCGTAGGGATGCAGCGACTGATTGTAAGAAATCACGCGACCGTTGATCACGATAATGCCAGTCGCGGAGATCGACCCACCGCGCATTCTGCTGCGGGCCCAGATACGGATACACGATCTCCGAAGCGACGCGGCCCGCGTAACCGCGGAGTGGCTCAAGGAGCACGCCGCGGACACGAGCGTTCGGACCCAGTATCTCGCGTATCTCCTCAAACTCCCGGCCGAAACTCCAGGGCTACACGATCTCCGAAGCGACGCGACCCGCGTAACCGCGGAGTGGCTCTCGGACGTGCGAACGGATGCGGTGCGCCAGACGGCGGATTGGCTCAAGAACCATAGCGGCTCCGCAATTGTGATGTCCAAGTTTCTATCGTTCCTTTCCGTGGTCCCATTCAGCCGCACGGACAGAAGGGGAGCTGTGCAAGTCGATGAGTGGCAAAAAACCGCTTGTGGTCTTCTGAGCAAGGCCGCTTACCTAGTGGTTCGCTCCGCCTGGAAACCACAGCGAGTACAACAAGGCCATTGAGGACTACCGCCTAGCCTTGAAGCACAAGCCCGATTACGCCAAAGCCTACTTCAACCTCGCATGGATACAGGCGACTTGTCCCAACGCAAGATACCGCGATGGGAAGAACGCCATCGTGA
>JAPLNJ010000608.1 GCA_026692885.1 Planctomycetota bacterium
AAGTGTCGGGTTTTCAAAGTAGTCATCACGCTCCGCGTGATGACATGTCGTCACGGCGGAGCGTGACGACTACTAGACTTGCGACAGTTATTGATGCGCCGGTCCTTACGGGCAGGACAGGGACACCGAGCGCACAAAAAACCTGCCGTGGGCTGGCCCACGGCAGGCGTTTCCGGCGGCCCGCTTCGACCCACTGCCACGGGTTCAGTGGGCCGCGGCAGCAGGCAGCTTGGCCAGCATCGCCTTGGCCTTTGCCTGGCGCGCCGGGCCGTTAAGTTTTAGCAGCTCGGTGACCTCGGCATGCAGGGCCTGACCTTGCTCGGGATCGGTCTTCTTGAGTTGTTCGATCGCGCCGAACACCAGCCCGACTTCGCTGCCGAACTTCGGGCTGCTCGCTACCTGTTCCAGCGAGGTCCGTATTCTCTCCAGAGGTGGCTTCGGGTCAGGGGTCGGCGTACGAGCCCTCTGTCCGCAACCCAACACAGCCGCCAGCGTCAAGATAACCAACAATTTTGCCCAGTGCATCATGCCACCCCCCCTTGTTACTGAACGTTGACCGCTTCGCCGTTCGCACGGCTTCCCAGCGCCTGGTACGTTGCCACATCGATACTGTTGGTGATGAAGCGGACGGAGGCATCCCCCATGGCATGGTTGCATCCGCCCGCATGTTGGCTTCGTGCGGGGTAACACCCATCGCGGTCGGTGGCATAGCCGGGGAGGTTCCCAGTGGTCGTGCAACTCGGGTACGCCCAGTTCGGCGGAGCGGCGGTGTTGAACACGGTCTGGTACGGGCTGGCTGCGACCCAGTTGGCGCCGTGGCTGTTCAGGTAACTTCCCGTGTTGCCTGCCGCGTTAGCGCCCAAGGAGTTCAGACTGGCCTCGGAGGGGAACACCATGTTGCCAGCAAAAGTTGCCGGTACCGGGCAGCCGGGCTGATAGCGTGCGCCGTCTCCCTGGCCCTTGCGGATCTCGGAAAGCAGGATCGTGGTCGCCGTCCCGTCCGTGATATCACCCATCCGCGTCTCCCAATGGGGCCGGAACACGCCGGGCCAATTGCCGATCGTTCCGTTGTCGTAATACAAGGTCGGGCCAGTGCTCACCACGTAGTTGTTCCCTGGGCCCCAGAACCAAGTTGAGTTAGCTGGGAAATCCGCGTCCGAGGGGCACAGGAAGCCGCTGATCTTCGAGTGCCACGCGGCAGCTTGATTCCCATCGCCGCCATCGGCGGTGAACCAGTTAGTGTCGTTCGGCAACCGCTCGAAAATGGCCTTTTGCTCGACGTATGGCAGGATCATCGTGTGGACGCTGTACCCGCAGAAGGTGCCCCACGAACCGTTGGCGGGTTGGTACGAGTAGCGAGGGAACGTGCGGTACACATCGTGGTAGTTGTGCGTAGCCAGCGCCATTTGCTTGAGGTTGTTGTTACACTGGGTCCGCCGGGCTGCCTCCCGCGCGGCTTGAATTGCCGGCAGCAGCAGAGCGACCAGAATGCCGATGATGGCAATCACCACCAGCAACTCGACAAGAGTAAACCCCCCCCGCCTGTGCCACCTCATGTCATTACCTCGCTAGGATACTAGAATTGCGTCTGCTCAAGAAAAGATGGAGCTTTGCTTCCGTAATCTATCACAAGGAAAAACAGACTGCAACAAGAAAGGATTTCCCACGCGGTGCATGCGTTGACTCGGGGGAAGGACACCGGTAAGCTGACAGCCAAAGCGGGGACGAGTGATGCCGCTCTTGTGCCCCATTTTGCTCCCCCAGGAACTCGAACGTCTTTAGGACCGCGTAAGAAATAAGTGTCGCAAGCATAGTAGTCGTCACGCTCCGCCGTGACGACATGTCATCACGCGGAGCGTGATGACCACTTTGTAAACCCGACAGCTATTCCTTTCGCGGTCTTTAGCCCGTAAGGACCGTCGCATCAATAACTGTCGCTAAAATAGTAGACGGCACATTCCGTGTGCCGATTTCCGCACACGGAGTGTGCGGGCTACTTTGTCCGAGTTCCTGGTTGTCCCACCGCCGGGGCCCGGCGTACCGCGTTTGTGATGGCCTCCGATGAGAAAGCGAGCCGAGACGAATCCGCGCAGGGGCGTTGCGGGCTCGCGCTGTTGCCGTCCGCGATGGGGTGTTCCTGCACGTCGGCTCCTGCTCGCTGGATTGCTCGCCGGTGCGGGGCTGGCGGCGATTGCCTACTTCCGTTTGTTCCATCCTTGGCCGGCGGAGCACGGGGACGGTGGCTCGGGAACGCGGCCTGCGACCGCGGTCGATGGAGATCGGATCGCGATTCCGGAGGGTCCGTTGCCGGACGCGCCCTCCGCGGTGGTCGAAGAAGCCGTTCGCCTGGCCGAGGGTCTCCTGCGTCGGTTTCCGAAAGACCCCGACGCCTACGAGGTAAACGCCAGGGTGCATTTCTGGTTGGGCGATTCGGCCGCGGCGATCAAGTCGTGGGAGCAGGGCCTGGCATTGGCGCCCGGATACGCGCATGCCTATCATGGCCTGGGGCTGGCCGCAGCCAAGCGTGGCGACCATGCACTGGCGGCGGAGCTGTTCCGCAAGGCCCTGGAACTTGCTCCGGCGTCCGTGGAACCGCGTCTGGAACTGGCCTCCGCGCTGGCCAACCTCGGCAAGTGGGAGGAAGTCGTCGGCAGGCTGGAGCCGGGCCTCCGGACGACGCCCAATCCGGCCCCAGTCTTGATGCTCCTCGGCAAAGCCTACCTTCATTTGGACCGGTTGGCGGATGCCAAGCGGAGTTTCGCGGCGGTGCTCCAGGTCTACCCTCAGCACGCCAACGCGCGGTTTGGCTTCGCCACAGCCTGTGCCCGGCTCAAGGAGACGAACCAGGCCCAGGAGGAGATGGAGAAGTTCCGGACGATCCGAAGCGAAGAACGGCAGGAACGGCAGGCGCGGCAGGGAAACTATGACGACCTCGGCGAGATGTGCGCGGCGCTGGCCGCCCTCTACACGACCGCGGGCGAAGTCTGCTCGGGTGGCGGCAACCTTGATGAAGCGGAGCGATTCTGGCGCCGGGCGGCGGCCTTGGCGCCCCAAGACATCGCTTCCCGCGAGTGCCTTGTACGGAGATACATGCGGTCTGGACGAATGGCCGAGGCCATCCAGACGCTCGGGCAACTGGCGGCGATCAACCCGGCCAATCCCGCCTACTCGATGGAACTTCGTCGCCTAGGGGCCGGTCTGATCAATTCGCCACAGAAGGCACACCCCTAATGCCCCTCTTCGGTTCGATTTCGAGATGGCAGGTTCTTGCCGGCGCTACAAGCGGCCTGGTGACGGCTCTCGTCCTTGGCCTGCTCGGCTCCCTGGGTTGCAGGCAGTCGCCCGACGACCCCCGGCTGGCCGCAACGTCCGGAAACCGTTCTTCCCCGGCCACGGATACGGCAGCCGGTGCCCTGGCCGAGTCGCGGGACAAGTCGCCGAGCAAGCCGCCGCCTGACGCCAAGGATTTGATCAGAGGCCCAGCCGAGGGGAGACGGATTCGCCAGGTCGCCCCGCCTCCAAGGCGATCCTCGAATCCACCGCCGAACACCATCCTCCGGTTCCGCGATGTGACGGAAGAATCAGGCATCACCTTCCAGCACACCGACGGTTCCAGTGGGCGGCGGTACATCGTCGAGGCGATGTCGGCCGGCCTGGCGACCTTCGACTACGACGGCGATGGCCTGACCGACATCTACTTCTGCAACGGCGCTCCGCTGCCTGGCGCCCACTTCGAGCGACCGCCGCGGCACGCCTTGTATAAGAACTTGGGGCAGGGGCGATTTCGGGATGTGACCGAGGAGGCCGGTATCGCCTGTACGGGCTTCGGCTTGGGGGTGACGGCAGCCGATTACAATAGCGACGGCTACCCGGATCTCTATCTCAGCAACTTCGGCCCCAAGGTCCTCTATCGCAACAACGGCAACGGGACATTCACGGATGTCACTCGGGAGGCCAACGTGGCGGACGGAAACCGCTTCGGCGCCGGCGTCTGCTTCCTCGATATCGACGGCGACGGCCTGCTCGACCTCTTTGTGGCCAACTACGTCAAAATTTCGTTCGACAAGCATGTCACACACACGATGAAGGGCCATCCCGTCTATCCCGGTCCCTTGGATTACGCGGTGGAAACCCACGCCCTGTTTCACAATCAGGGCAACGGAACATTCCGCGACGTCAGCGTCGAATCGGGCATTGCCCGCCACCCCGGTCCAGGCATGGGCGCGATTTGCGCCGACTATGACAGCGACGGCGCCACCGATATTTTCGTCTGTAATGACGGACGAGAGAACATGCTTTTCCGGAACAATGGCAAGGGGAAGTTTGCGGAGGTGGGCCTGCTGGCCGGGATCGCCTACGACGCCGTCGGCCAACCGCATGCGAACATGGGCGTCGATTGTGCCGACTATGACAACGACGGCCGACTCGACTTCTATGTCACATCCTATCAAAACGAGTGGGCGACTCTCTATCGCAATCTGGACGGCGGTTTGTTCGCCGATGTGACCGAGGAAAGCCGTGCCGGCGAGGGGACCTTTCAGTACGTCACCTGGGGTTGCGGGTTTGTCGATTTCGACAATGATGGCCGCCGGGACTTGTTCGTCTGCTGCGGCCATCTGGAAGATAACATCGATCGCTGGGACGACACGACTTCGTACCGGTGCAAGAACGTGCTCTTGCTGAACACCGGCGACGGGAAATTCGTCAATGTCTCGGACGCCTGCGGCCTCGGGGCACTGCCCCCGCATGCCGCCCGCGGCGTGGCGTTCGACGACCTCGACAACGACGGCGCGGTCGACGTGGTGATCCTGAACTCCCGCGAACGCCCCACGATCTTGCGGAACATGTACTACGCCCAAGGCGGCCGAAACCACTGGCTCGACCTGCGACTTCAGGGCGCGACGACCAACCGCGACGGCGTGGGGGCCCGGGTGCGGGTGACGGCTGGCGACCTGGTCCAGATCGACGAGGTCCACAGCGGCCTGGGCTACCAGAGCCACTGGGGCTCGCGGCTGCATTTCGGCCTCGGGCCGGCCGAGCGGGTGGATCGGGTCGAGGTCCGGTGGATCGGCGGCGGCACGGACGTCTACGAGAACCTGCCCAGCGACCGCCGGATGACGCTCGTCGAGGGCGGCCGTCGCTACGATCGGTGATGGTGATCGCCGGCATCGCTCGTGAAGCAGCGTCTGGATCCGTACCCAGGTACATCGGCGCTTCGCTTGATGTACCCTACACTACCCGAAACAACAAAGCGAAGTAGGGTACATCAAGCGCAGCGCCGATGTACCGGTGGAGCGCTGCTCCCGCTGCGGAACGCCAGCCTGCCCGACACGCTAAGCGAGATAATTGGAACCAAGCGAAAGGTCCTCTGACCAGTCTGGCCAGTCTGGACGGAAGCGACCCACTGCGGCTATGATGGCTGGACTCACGGATCGCCTGTGGAACTTCGAAGAGTTCTTCAACACGATCATACAGTACGGGTAGAAGGCGGCAGATGACAAAACCATTTTCCAGTTTCAGCAAGGCTCTCCGAATCGCAAAGACTGAAGAGGAAGTCAACAACCCCGCAGCCATCCGCAATATCATCGCGAAGGTTGACCGACTAACTGACGAGCCGATTCGCCGGTTTACCGGCCAGTTTTTTACGCCGGTTCCATTTGCGCGCAAAGCTATCGGATACATCGAAAATGTCGTCGGCCCTAAGTGGTGGAAGAAGAACTATCGTCTCTGGGACATGGCCGCCGGTACAGGCAATCTCGAATGGTTTCTGCCATCGGATTCATACCCCAGCATCTACCTATCGACGCTGTACTCAGAGGACACGCAATATTGCAAACGCCTGTTTCCAGGTGCGACCGTGTTTCAGTACGATTATCTCAATGACGACATTGACAGCGTCTTTGGCCAGCAACCGCTTTTTGCTCAGCAGCTCAAAATGCCGGACAACTTGAAGGCGGACTTAGCAAATCCTGACCTCAAATGGATCATCTTCATTAACCCGCCGTTCGCCACGTCACAAAAAGCTGGCTATTCTGGACACAGCAAAGAAGGCGTCAGTACGACAAAGATCCGTCCGATCATGCACGAGGCCGGGCTCGGTGAAGTCTCGCGCGAGTTGTTCGCGCAATTTCTCTTTCGCATCCGGCAGGAATTCGACGGCAAGCAGACGCAGCTTGGGCTATTTTCCACGCTCAAGTACCTCAACGCCAACAACGACCAGAAGTTCCGCGACAAGGTATTTCAGTTCTCGTTCAAGGATGGGTTCATCTTCTCATCGGCAACCTTCTCTGGTACGCGACAGGCCAATCCGTTTCCTGTCGGATTCTTCGTCTGGGATCTGTCCACCCGAAAGAAACTGGAATCGCAGAAGATTGAAGTCGCCGTGCTGGACGACGATACCAGTAAGATTGGCCGCAAGCGAATTGTGGCAGAACATCGTTCGCGGTTCCTCAGCAAGTGGATCGACCGCGTTTCGGCAACCGAGATTTTCCCACCGTTCGGTGGTGCAATCACTGTCAAAGCCGGAAACGAAGATGTCCGCGACCGTGTCGCCAAAGGGTTCCTGGCCTCCCTCATGTGCAAAGGCAACGATGTACAGAACTACAACAATGTCGCATTGCTTTCCGGGCCGTATGTCAGTGCCGGTGCACTATCTATCGTTCCTGAGAATTTCGACAAGGCGATGATCGTCCACGCCGTTCGCAAGAACTTCCGCAAGAGCTGGATCAACGACCGCGATCAATTCCTTCAGCCCAACAAAGAACCAAGTATCAGCTTTGTGCGGCGTTGCGCCGTCTGGAATTTATTCGCAGACTCCAATCAGACCGCTTCCGTGCGAAACGTGGCACACAAAGGGAAGACGTTCCAAATCATCAATCACTTCTTCCCGTTCAAGGTGGATATGCTTACGACATGGGAGGTTTCCGATTCTGAAATCGCACGCTCTCTGACGCACGATACGGCCGACCGATTTGTCGCTGACTGGTTGGCAGAGCAGAAGTTGGATTCCGACTGCAAGAACCTTTTGGAGCTTGGCCAGGAAACCTACAGGGCATTCTTCAAACTGTTCAGAGAGCTACCGACAGCAAAGTATAAAGTGGAACATTGGGATGCTGGCTGGTGGCAAATCAAAAAGTGCCTTGTAGAGGCCGACGTTGAATCTGAGCGTCTAGAGCGTATTAGGGAGATCGAGAATCAGATCGGCGCAAGAATCTGTGATGAGGCGTCTGAGCTGGGCTGTGTATGATGGTTCGCACGCCAGGGCGTCGCAGTCGCGCGGCTGCGGAAGACCGCAAGACGGGTTGAACGCCACTGCTGTGAACATCTTTGCAGCCAGCCAAAGGCTGGAAATACAAGCACGACGCGCAAGCGAGTGAGTCCGGGGTGGATCGGCAAGCGAAATCCAGACTCACTCGCTTGCGCATCGTGCTTGTAAAATACCGGCCTCCGGCCCGTTTAAAGATGTTCACAGCAGTGCGGGTTAAACGCACTTGGTCGCACCGGGCATCCAGCGGACCAACCGTGTCACGGAAATTAGGACACGACACGGAACGGTCCCCATGTGCAGCGGCGCTGCACTTGATGGTCGCGATCCGCACCCAGGTACATCGGCGCTTCGCTTGATGTACCCTGCAGGATCCGAAACAACAAAGAGAAGTAGGGTACATCAAGCGCAGCGCCGATGTACCGGTTGAGCGATGCTCCCGCTGCGGAACGGTCCGCAGGTACATCGGCGCTTCGCTTGATGTACCCTACAGTACCCGAAACAAAAAGGCTGGGCTGAGCACGTGTCAGGGACCGTATACCTTGGTGGCCAACGGCATCAACCGGCGAGCACCACGAATCTCGCACCTGCCTTGCTGCGGACCAGCAGCAAGACTTGCTGACCCGGTGACTCGTCCTGCAACGCCTTGGTGGCTTCGGACAAGTTGTGCACGGGAGCTCGGTTGATCTGCGTGATCACCAGGCCTGCTTCGAGACCCGCACGGCTGGCCGGACTGTTCGGTCGCACGTCGGTGACGACCACGCCCTCGACGCCCTTCAGGTCCAGCCGCTCGGCCACCGCGGCATCCAGGGATCCAAGTTCCAAGCCCAGCCTGTCCATCCGGGAGCTTTCTGGCGAGCTGGACTCGCCCAGCGGCTTGCCGCGTAGCCCGAAGTCGTTCGGCTGCTCTTCTGCCTTGAGCTTCAATTCCAGACGTTTGCCGTCCCGCATGATGGTCAAACTCGCAACCTTGCCGATCACGGTGGATTCGACCGTCGTTTGCAGCTCGATCGGATTCGCCACTTTGACCCCGGCGAACTCGACGATCACGTCGCCGGATTTCAGACCGGCTTTGGCCGCGGGCGTGTGCGGGTAGACTTCCGTCACGACCACACCCTCGCGCGGTTTGACGTGGAATTGATTCGCCAGTTGCTGCGTCACAGGTTGGATGCCCACGCCCAGGTAGGCTCGCCGGACGGTGCCGCCGTCGGCCAATTGCGTGGCGACCCATTTCGCCAGATTCACCGGCACCGCGAAGCCAATCCCTTCATTACCGCCACTCCGCGACGAGATCGCGGTGTTGATCCCGACCACTTCGCCGTCCAGATTGACCAGCGGGCCGCCGCTGTTGCCCGGATTGATCGCCGCGTCCGTTTGCAGGAAATTCTCCCGCGCGGTGATGCCGATGCCGCGATGTTTCGCACTGATGATGCCCGCCGTCACGGTACTCTCCAGGCCAAACGGTTGCCCCAAAGCGAGCACCCAATCGCCGACGGAGATTTCATCGCTGTCGCCCAATTTGGCGGCCACCAGATCCGGCGCGTCGATTTTCACGACGGCGATATCGGTCTTCGGATCGGTCCAGACCTGCTGGGCCTTGAACTCGCGACCGTCGTTCAACCGCACGGTCACACCGCCGTTGCCGCCGGCCACATGATTGTTGGTCAGGATCAAACCCGAGGCGTCAAAAATCACCCCGGAACCCATCCCACTCTCACTCGGACCAGGTTGCCCAGGCGGCATGCGGAACTTGAACTGCTTGCCGAACGGCGTGTCGCGGAACATGTCCCCGAAGGGGGTGCCTTCGAAGGGATTGCGGTCCTCACCGCGGTTCTGCGGCTCGTTCTCCGCTCGCGCGGCGACCAGCGAGGACTTCTCGATGGTGACCACGGCGGGCAGAACCTTGTCGGCTGCGGCGCGGAAGGCCAAGGACAGTCCCTTCGCTCCGGCAGCAGCCTGGGCCGCCTGTTCGGGCGATATCGCGGGAACCGACTTGGTCGGGTGGCTGACGGTGTCGGTACGAACTGCCGCCGGATCCGACTTATCCGAATTGCGTGGCATGGCAGCCACACCCGCGGCCAGTAGTCCGGCCACGGCCAGAGAGAAGATCGTCGCTTGCATGACACTGAACGTGCGTTTCATGGTTTCGTTCCTTGTGTTCGAAAAAGAAGTGCTGTAACTTGGCCCCTTTGGAGCGCGGCGGACCCAGAGGGTATCCCGCACTCCAAGGTGGCCCGCGGCCGGAGTTTGGTCCGTCCCGCGTCCCGTGATTAAATTCCTGCTTACTCCTGTCCATCTCTATTTCCTCCGTCCGCCGACTGCCATCTTACGCAGGGCCGCTCTTTCGATCTCGCGGACGCATTCGCGGGTCAGACCTGGCGTGTTCAGTTTGTGCATGTCAAGGCCAATTGATTTGATCCCGTTTCTATTCCGCGTTTGGGGCTGGGGAAGGCTTCCCGGCGGAGGCCAGCGTGATCCGCTACTCTTCCGCCCACAAAGGGGCAAAATAAATCAGCCCAGGGCAGAGCGTCGCGGCGACAGCCGCAGAGCGCCGCCCTGGGTACGGGTTCGATTCAGCACGGTAGCCCTGAAAGGGCGAAACAAATCGGTTCATCCCGCACGCATAGTTCGTCCGATGCGGCCAAGGCTTGTTTCGCCCCTTCAGGGCTAGTGTGCTCCATCCTCTCATAACC
>JAPLNJ010000609.1 GCA_026692885.1 Planctomycetota bacterium
AGACTCGCAAAACAGTGTCGCGAGGCAGGCCAGAGTTCGTTCCATTTCTGTTCCGCCCGCAGACATGGGTCTTTGAAGTTGCGCATTTTCATGGTCCCCACCCGGCCCCGTGCCGGTGGAGGTAGGTTTGGCGACTAGGCGACGCCCGCGCCGTGGCATGCACGTTCCGCCCTTGCCGCCGGACCGCCGCCAGCGGCGGCGGTCCGGCGGCAAGGGCGGAACGGGGGCCGTTTTGTGGGGTTCCGCATAGTTTTCAAACCTGTTTCCACCGACGCGGGGTCGGTGGGGCAGTCGTCGGAACCGAAATGCGCAACTTCAAAGACCCCGGCCGCTGCGGCGACCAGGAACACCATAAAGTCTCAAAGTGAACGTCAACCGGCCCCGCAACCGTTTGGTGCTAGGACCGTAGTTTGACGCCTCCCTTGACAGGCGAGTAGGACGATGTCCGGTCTCCAGCTCACTTTCGATAGACCCTGGTATTTAGTGCTGCTGGCGCTATTGCCGGTGCTTTGGCTGTTCAGCTTCCGCAGCTTGGCAGGGCTGGGTCCCTACCGACGGCTGTTCGCCATCGCCTTCCGGACGTTGATGTTCGTACTGGTGATGTTGGCACTGGCGGAAGTCCAGTTGCTGAAAACCAGCGAGAAGCTGACCGTCATCTACCTGCTGGACCAGTCGGAAAGCATCCCCACCACGCAACGTCAAGCCATGCTGCAGTACGTCGTGCAGGAAGTTGCCGCCCATCGCGACAGGTCTCGCGGCGACAAGGCGGGCGTGATCGTGTTCGGCCGCGATGCCAGAATCGAAGTGCCACCGTTCGACGACGACATCCCTTTCGTCAGCCTGGAAAGTGCGGTGGATTTGCGGTCGGATGCCACGAATCTGGAAGCCGGCCTGAAGCTGGCCCAAGCCTCCTTCCCGGAGGATACCGCCAAACGGGTCGTGGTGGTCACGGATGGCTGTGAGAATCTCGGCGACGCACGGTCCATCGCCCGTGGCTTGACCGACGACGGAATCGGCCTGGACGTCGTGCCGATCCAGGTGGGGGCGCGCGGTGAGGTCCAGGTAGAGAAGGTCGTGCTGCCTGCTGAAATCCGCAAAGGACAACCGATCGAGGCCCGCGTGGTGTTGGACAACCTGGTGGCACCCGGCTCGGAAGGACGCGGCCCCGTCAAAGGCAAACTGAAGCTCTTCCGTCAGGTCGGCGGGCGTGAGGAACTGCTCAACCCGAACAGCCAGAACGTGGAACTGAAGCCCGGCAAGAGCGTGTTCTCCTTCCCGCACAAGATCGACGAGGCGGCCGTGTACACGTACCGGGCGGCCTTCACACCGGACGACCCACGCGATGACTTGATGTCGCAGAACAACGAGGCCACGGCCTTCACCCACGTTCGCGGCAAGGGCCGGGTACTGTTGATCGAGGACGCAGAATTCAAGGGCGAATTTGATTTTCTGGTCCAGCGAATGCGGGAAAGTAACATCGAAGTGGCGGTGCAGTCCAGCGACCAGCTGTTCACGAGTCTCGCGGAATTGCAGGCTTATGACTCGGTCGTGCTGGCGAACGTGCGGCGGGCCAGCGGTGTGGATGCCGACACGGTCACCAGCTTCAGCGACGCGCAGATCCGCATGTTGGTCAGCAATACGGAGCAGTTCGGTTGCGGACTGGTCATGCTCGGCGGCGACCGCAGTTACGGTGCGGGGGGCTGGACCAACACCGAGCTGGAAAAAGCCATGCCGGTCGACTTCCACATCAAGAACGCCAAGGTCCGAGCGGCCGGCGCGCTGGTGATGATCATGCATGCCTCGGAGATGGCCGAAGGTAACTACTGGCAGAAGGTCATTGCTCAGGAAGCCATCAAGCCCTTGGGGCCGATGGACTACTGCGGTTTGATCCATTGGGGGCCTGGGAAAGAGGAGTGGCTGTGGCACGCAGATCGCGATAAGCAACAAGGCCTGATTCCCGTCGGCGAGAAACGCCGGAAGATGCTGTCGGCGGTGGACCGGATGACTCCTGGCGACATGCCCGACTTTGAGCCCGGCATGCGCATGGCCCTGGCGGGGTTCAACCACCCCAATGTCAACGCTTCGGTCAAGCACATGATCATGATCAGTGACGGGGATCCTCAGCAGCCGAATCCCGCGACGCTGGCCAAGTTCAAACAGGCCAATATCAAGATCTCCACGGTCGCCGTGGGTGCGCATGGCGCCGTCGGCCACAACACCCTGAAGAGCATTGCCGATGCAACCGGGGGCAAGTACTACGTGGCCAAGAATCCCAAGGCCCTGCCGCGGATCTTCCAAATCGAAGCGGGGCGGGTGGCGCAGCCGTTGATCAAGGAATTGTCCAATGTGCCGCCGCGTCTGGAGTACCCGCACGAAATGCTCAGCGGCATCCAGGAACCCCTGCCACCGCTGCGAGGCTTCGTGATGACCACGCTCAAGGAGAACCCGCTGGTCGAGGTCTGCCTGGAGTCGCCCGAACCGCCGGGCCACGAAAACTCCGCGATCCTGGCCAGTTGGACGTTTGGCTTGGGACGCAGCGTGGCCTTCACGACGGATGCCGGTCACCGCTGGTCGAGCGACTGGACGCAGTGGGAGAACTACAACAAGTTCTTCAGCCAGATGATCCGCTGGTCGATGCGGCCCACGACCGAGGACGGCAAGTTTTCGGTGGCCAGCGATGTCAAAGACGGGAAAGTTCGGGTCATCGTCACGGCCCTGGGCCAGCAGGACGAATTCCTGAACTTCCTGAATATGTCCGGCGCCGCCGTCGATCCGGACTTGAAGAGCTTTGCAGTCAAGATCGAGCAGACGGCGCCCGGGCGGTATCTCGGGGAATTCGAAGCGGACAAGGCGGGCAGTTATTTTCTGACCATCCGTCCCGGCCCCGGCAAGGCCCCGATCATCACGGGTGTGACGGTGCCCTATTCGGCCGAGTTTCGGGAACACGAGACCAACGTAGCGCTGCTTAAGCAGTTGGCCAGTCTGCAGCCGAAGGGCGGCGAACCCGGTCAGGTGATCGAAGGCGAAATGGTTCGCGAGCAGTTCAAGAAGTTGCTGGCGGTCGACACCTTTCGTCAGGGGTTGGCCAAGGCGAAGTCGAACCAGGATATCTGGCACTTGGTGGTGCTGGTGGCTGGTTGCGTGTTTTTCGGCGACGTCTGCATTCGCCGCGTGGCCGTCGACTTCTACTGGATCGGCCCCGCGCTGGCGTGGCTGTGGCAACGCATCCGGCGACGCCCGCGCGAGGCCGTGGCCGACGAGCGACTGGAGCGGCTGCGCAGCCGCAAGGCCGCGGTAACCGAGCAACTGGACGAACGCCGAACGACCACGCGGTTCGAGCCGCAGATGACGTCGGGTGGCGAAACGGCTGGGCGCGATCTGGAGGAAGTCCTGCAGGACGCCAGCGGCTCGGCGCCGCCTGGCCCGCCTCCGCCGCCCAGCCAGCCGTCGCTGACGCCCGTGCCGGAAGAAAAATCGTACACGGCGCGACTGCTCGACGCGAAGAAGAAAGCCTGGAAAGATCGGGATCAGAAATGAAACGCTGCCCCGGGTCTTCTGATATCTATGCGGCCGTGCGGCGCTCGGTCGCCATCCAAGGAGGCCACGGCGCGGCCTTGCTTGCTCCCCTCGCCCCTGTACTCAGGGGAGAGGGGCCGGGGGTGAGGGGCGCAAAATTGGGGAGTCGGGCGTCAAACGGATGGTCCTGTTTTCGTTCCGCCCCCATCCGGGCTTGCCCCGGTGGAGCGAGGTTTCTGGACTACTCCACGGG
>JAPLNJ010000610.1 GCA_026692885.1 Planctomycetota bacterium
ACGGCTTCCGGCACAAGTTCGATAATATTGTCTTGAATTTTCACCGAAGAGAGATCGACATACCGCATTCCGTGGTGTTCGGCCATCGCACGCACGACTTCTTCGCCGGTTGCGTAGTCCAAATTCTGGAGGCAATCAGCCACGGATTTCCCCTGTTCGGAAGCCAGCATTTGAGCTTCCGCCAGTTGTTCTGGACTGATAACGCCTTTGAACAGAAGCACTTCAGTGAAATCGCCGCGGCGAGACGCCATTCGAGAATCCCCCAGCATAGGAACCAGAAGCAAGCAACCCCGAACGCGGCGGAACTGCCGCGGAGATTGGGAGTTTGGTATTCCTACTATCTTGGCCAATCCCTAGGCGGCGGTCAATCACCACCGGTTTTACTTAAGCGGTGGTGGTGTTAAGATTTCAACCATCGAATCAACGTCCCCCGGGATCGCCCCCCCCGAGATCTACCTTGTGGAGAAACGGCCGCGCATCCTCATTACCCGTCTGAGTGCCATCGGGGATTGCATCCTCACGATGCCGCTGCTGTGCGCGCTGCGACGTCGGTTCCCCGACGCTCTGTTGGCCTGGGCCACGCAGCCGGGCCCGGCCAAGCTGCTCCAGGGGCACGAGTGCCTGGATGAGCTGATCGTGGTAAGTCGAGGTTGGTTGAAATCGCCGCGGATGATCTGGCAGTTGCGGCGGCGTCTGCGCGCGTTGCAGTTCGATATCACGATCGATCCGCAGGGCCTCACCAAGAGCGCCGTTTTGGCGAGGTTGTCCGGCGCACCGCGACGGATCGGATTCGCTGCGCCACGAGGTCGGGAACTGAGTGTGTGGTTGAACAATGAACTGCAGCGGCCCACGCGATCGCATCTGGTGGACTGCCAGCTGGATCTGCTGCAGACGCTGGGCGCGACGCCGGGCGACGTTCGCTTTGCGGTGCCCAGCGAGCCAGCCGCTTGTGCAGCGATGGCGTCGTTCCTGGCCAACGCAAAATTTAGCGGTCCGTTTGCCGTGATCAATCCGGGCGCTGGCTGGGACTCGAAGCTTTGGCCAGCAGACCGGTTCGCCCAGGTCGCGGCGCAGCTTGGCCAGCGATTTGGGCTGCCTGCGGTGGTGGCGTGGGGGGGGGACCGCGAGCGCGGTTGGGCGGCCCATATCGCGGCCGGTGCGCAGGGGCAGGCAATCCTGGCCCCGCCGACAACGCTGCCGGAGTTGGCGGCCTTGTTACGCAAAGCGAGGCTGTTAGTCAGCTCCGACTCGGGCCCCATGCACTTGGCCGCTGCCGTGGGCACGCCGTGCGTGGGTTTATTCGGCCCAACGCGTCCGGAGGATTGCGGTCCTTACGGTCCCGGACATAGAACGGTGCAAGCGTACTACCAGGCGGGAACCAGTCGCCAGCGGCGGCGGGCGTCCAACGACGCCCTGCGGGCGATTTCGGTGGACATGGTTTTGGCGGCTTGCGAGCACGTGAAACGGGTTGATCTATGTCCCTGACCATCACCAGCTTGCAGAACCCACGCGTCAAGAGTGCGATCGAGTTGCGCCGTCGGCGCGGGCGTGACCAGCAAGATCGAGTGCTGATCGACGGTGTCCGCGAGATCCATCGCGCGCTGCAGGCAGGGGTGGAATTCGTGGAGATCTTCGCCTGTCCTGAACAGTGCGACGAGCTCGGGCAACGTTTGCTCGACGATTGTGACCGGCAATCGATCGAACGGGTGAAAGTCACCGCCGCGGTCTTCGAGAAACTGGCCTTTGGCAACCGCGCCGAGGGCGTGATCGCCGTGGCGCGCATCCGGCCGAAGTCGCTGGCGGACATCCGGCTGCCGCCGTCCGCGTTGGTGGTGGTGCTGGAAGGGCTGGAAAAGCCGGGGAACGTGGGCGCCGTCCTGCGCACCGCCGATGCGGCTGGAGTGACGGCGGTCGTGGTCGCTGACGGTGGCACGGACCTCTACAACCCCAACCTCATTCGCGCCAGCCTCGGCGCAATTTTCACGGTTCCGGTATGTGCGGTCACCAGCGAAGCTGTGCTGGCTTGGCTGCATGGGCATGGGCTGAAGATCTTCGCCGCGCGGGTCGATGCCGCGGTGGACTACACGGCGGTGTCTTATCGGGGGCCTTGCGCGCTGGTCCTGGGCAGCGAAGCCTGGGGCTTGTCGAAGGCTTGGCAGGGCGCCGCGATCACGGCGATTCGGTTGCCGATGCTCGGTGTGGTGGACAGCCTGAATGTATCGACCACGGCGGCTGTGCTGTGTTACGAAGCCGTGCGGCAGCGCCGCTCGAACTGAAGCAGCCGCCAAAATCATTGTGATGCCGGTTGACAAGGCGGCCCTGGTTGGGAGAATGGCGGGGTTTGCACGGGACAGGCGGCACGGTCCAGAACAGGATCAAGGCCGAGGGGTTATCACGCGGTTGAGTTGGCCTCGTCTAACCGCGACCCAACGGAGCCTGCTGGAAAATTCGTAGGGTGGGCTGTGCCCACCACAACTGCTTGTGCTTGGTGGGCACAGTCCACCCGACACCTTGTGCAAGCAGCGTTGGCCGATTTGATGTTTTCAGCCGTCTCCAACGGGGAGCACGAAGCGAAAACTAAGTAATGCATAATGGAGAAAGACGTGAATAAACCCCGCAATCTCAGCGTCAACCAGCACCAGGAACTTCAAGCGTGGGTCGAGGAAATGGCACGCCTCTGCCAGCCGGACCAGATTGTCTGGATCGACGGTTCGGAGGAAGAAAAAGACCGCCTCACCACAGCCGCTGTCTCCACGGGTGAGGTCAGCCGCCTGAACCAGAAGAAGTTGCCGGGGTGCCTCTATCACCGCACCGCCGTCAATGACGTGGCCCGGACAGAGGATCTGACGTTCATCTGTACGAAGCTGCGGGAAGACGCCGGGCCGACTAATAATTGGATGTCGCCCGAGGAGGGATATCGTCGGGCGGGCGAGATTTTCGCAGGCTCGATGAAGGGCCGCACGCTGTACGTGATTCCGTTCTCGATGGGCCCCGTGGGCTCGCCGTTCAGCAAGATCGGCGTGGAGTTGACCGACAGCATCTACGTGGTGTTGAACATGCGGATTATGTGCCACGTCGGGGCGGCGGTCCTGAAACAGTTGGGGACGGGCGGCGAGTTCACCAAGTGCCTGCACAGCAAGGCCGATTTGGACATCAAGCGGCGGCTGATCCTGCACTTCCCCGAACAGAACACCATCTGGAGTGTTGGTTCCGGCTACGGCGGCAATGTGCTGCTGGGCAAGAAGTGCTTGGCCCTGCGCATCGCCAGCCACTTGGCTCGCCGCGAAGGCTGGTTGGCCGAGCACATGTTGATCATGGGCGTCGAGGATCCGCGGGGACGCATCGAATATATCGCGGCCGCCTTCCCCAGCGCGTGCGGCAAGACGAACTTAGCCATGTTAGTTCCGCCGGAGGGGCTCCAGGTCAAAGGCTACCGCATCTGGACCGTCGGCGACGATATCGCCTGGATGCGGATCGACACCGACGGCCGCCTGTGGGCCATCAACCCGGAGACGGGCTTCTTTGGGGTGGGGCCGGGTACCAGCCAGAAAACCAACCCCAACATGATGAAGACCATCCAGAAGAACACCATCTACACCAACGTCGTGCTGACCGATGATGGCGACGTGTGGTGGGAGGGGGGCGAAGGCGAACCGCCCGCAGCCGGCCTGGACTGGCAGGGCCGACCCTGGAAGCCCGGGCTGAAGGACGAAAAAGGCAACCCGATTTTGGGGGCACATCCCAACAGCCGCTTTACCGCGCCGTTGACCCAGTGTCCGTCCCACTCGTTCCGGACCGAGCACCACCACGGCGTGCCGATTTCTGCGATCATCTTCGGCGGACGGCGAGCGCAGTTGGCACCGTTGGTCTACGAGGCGTTTGACTGGGAACATGGCGTGTTTGTCGGCGGCACGATGGCCTCCGAGCGGACGGCCGCGCAGATGGGGAAGCAGGGCGAGGTGCGCCGTGATCCGATGGCCATGCTGCCGTTCTGCGGCTATCACATGGGCGACTACTTCGAACATTGGCTGAACATGGGCCGGCGGATGACCCAGCCGCCGAAGATTTTCCACGTGAACTGGTTTCGCACCGACGACAACGGGAAATTCATTTGGCCCGGTTTTGGCGAGAACCTGCGGGTCATCGAATGGATCCTGGACCGCTGCCGGGGCGAAGCCGACGCGACCAAGACACCCATCGGTTACGTGCCCACGCCGGAAAGTCTGGACCTCTCCAATCTGGACATCACGCGGGAATCGCTGGACCAGCTGTTCGCGGTCAGCCGGACGGATTGGTATCAGGAGACGGAGGGGATCGCGACCTTCTTGCAGCAGTTCGGCCAACGTCTGCCCAAAGCCTTGTGGGAGCAATTGGAATCGTTGCGTCTGCGTCTGCGGGCGCCGATCACGTTGCTCAAGCGCGGCGGCGAGATCCGCCCGCTGGCCGCTGCCTTGAACGACATTATCGAGCGGGAGAATCCCTATGTCTTCGGGATGCTGTCGGAACTCGGCAAGCGGCTGTTCTTTCCCAAGGGCATCCTGGCTCAGAGTGCCGAGGCCAAGGACAAGGCGACCCGCCACGACGCCACCATCGGGATCGCCCGCGAGAACGGCCAAGCCATGTTTCTGCCGTCGATCATGCAGTACTTCCCCGACCTCAGCCCGGCGGAGGTGCTGACCTACGCGCCGGCGACTGGCCGCGTGGATCTGCGACAACGTTGGCGTGAGGAACTGCTGCGGAAGAATCCTAGCCTGCAGGGCAAGAGTTTTTCGGTGCCCATCGTGACCTCAGGCGTGACGCACGCGCTGTCGTTGATCGGTGATCTGTTCGTGGACAAGGGCGACATGGTGTTGGTGTCAGACAAGTTCTGGGAGAACTACGAACTCCTCTACGGCGTGCGGTTGCAAGCGCAAGTGGCGACGTACCCGTTCTTCAACGCCGGCGGCGGCTTCAACGTCGAGGCCGTCCGGCAGGCGCTGGCCACCCGCGTAGGTAGCTGGAAGACCATCCTGATCTTGAATTTCCCCAACAATCCCACCGGCTACTCCATCACCAAGTCCGAAGCGGACGAACTCACGACCGTGTTGCGTGATTCGGCAGCGGAGGGACGCAATCTGGTGGTGGTCACCGACGACGCCTACTTCGGTCTGTTCTATGATGAGCAAGTCCTGCAGGAGTCCTTGTTCGCGCGGTTGGCCGGTTTGCACGAGCGCATCCTGGCCGTCAAGACGGACGGACCAACGAAGGAAGAATTTGTATGGGGTTTCCGCACCG
>JAPLNJ010000611.1 GCA_026692885.1 Planctomycetota bacterium
CCTCCGATCCCCACTGGGCTTGCCCCAGTGGAAAAGAGGTTTGAAAACCAAGGCCGCGTACCGCAACCACATCCCGTCCCCTTCGCCGCATTCACCGCCGCCTGCGGCGGCGGTGAATGCGGCGAAGGGGAATAGGGTGGATACACGCGGTTGGGTACCAAACCGTTTCGCCACCGGGGCGAGCCCGAGTGGGGGAACTGCCGGAATGACAATGGCTTACGCTTAACCTCGTGCCATTCGAGGCGAGCTCCGTGGTGGCGTGGAGACGTCGCTGCTTGGCATTTCTGGTTGTGAACATCGCTCGACGGGGACAAGCCCCACCGTGGCGGCAAATCGCTCCTGCAGTCCTTAACCTCGTGCCATTCGAGGCAAGCTCGGCGGGGGCGGAGAAAACAGGGAGCCGCCGCACCGTCGGTGAGGCAGTCTTTGCTTCCCGTCCCGCTCGGACCGCGGTACAATGCGGCCACGCGGCCGGACCCGCGGACTGCCGCTCGTTTAACCGCAAGCCGGAGGCGTGCGCGGGACTTGAACGCGTCCCCGATACGTGGGCTCGCCCACGCACACGCCTCCGGAGCCTGTTGAAAAACTCGTAGGGTGAAGCTGTGCCCACCACAACTGCTTGTGCTTGGTGGGCAAAGCCCACCCTACACCTTGTGCACACATGTACGCCGATTTGACTTTTTCAGCAGGCTCCTCCGGCTTGCGGTTAAGGACCGGCGCATCAATAACTGTCGCAAGTATGGTAGTCGTCACGCTCCGCCGTGACGACATGTCATCACGCAGAGCGTGATGACTACTTTGAAAACCCGACACTTATTGATGCGCCGGTCCTAAACGACAACGCGAGAACAACCTTATGATCAAGGCTGCATAATGAAAACCAAGGCTGACCGACTTGAACAAGCCGCCGAACTGCGCCGACAGGCCGAAGAGATCGGCCGGAAAAAAATGGCCCAGCCGGAAGACGTCGAGGCCCAGTCGCCCGAGGAAATCCGGCAGACGCTCCACGAACTGCAGGTGCATCAGATCGAACTGGAGCTGCAAAACGAGAATCTCCGCCGGGCGTATGCGGAACTGGACGCCACGCGAGTACGCTACTTCGACCTGTACGACCTGTCGCCGGCGGGCTATGTCACTGTAAGCCAACAAGGGCTGATCCTGGAAGCCAACCTGACCGCCGCGACCCTGCTGGGCGTCGTCCGAAGCACGCTGGTCCAGCAATCGTTATCGCACTTTGTCCTTCCCGAAGATCAGGACAGCTACTACCACCACCATAAACAACTCTTCGAAGCAGACACGCCGCAGGTCTGGGAGATACGGCTGTTGAAACAGGACGCCGCCCTCTTCTGGGCCCAGGTGCAGGCCACCGTGGCGCAGGACGCTGACGGCGCGTCCGTCTGCCGCGCCGTGATCACCGACATCAGCGAACGCAAGCAAGCGGAAGAGACGCTGCGGAAGAGCGAAGCGAAGTACCGCGGATTGATCGAAAACAGTTACGACGTCATCTATACGCTGACGCCAGATGGTGTAATTACCTTCGCTTCCCCCAGTTGGACTGTGCTCCTGGGGCACCCGGTAGATCAGGTCGTGGGGAAATCATTCCAGCAATTTATCCATGGGGATGATGTTGAGCGATGTCAGCTGGCAACACAGGCCCTGATCGAGACAGGACAACCACAAACCTGCATCGAGTACCGCATGCAGCACATCGACGGGTCCTGGCGCTGGCACCGCTCCAATGGACGTCCCGTCAGAGACAAGGCCGGCACGGTGGTGGCTTGCCAGGGCGTTGCCAGCGACATCACCGACCGCAAGCAACTGGAGCAATTTCGCGCGGTCGCCGACTTCACCCACGATTGGGAATACTGGCTTGCGCCGGACGGGAGTCTGCCTTATGTGTCACCGTCTTGCGAACGCCTGACCGGCTATCGGGTGGAGGAGTTCCAGCAAGACCCAGAACTGTTGATCCGCATCGTGCATCCCGCTGACCGTGTCCGAGTCGCGTGTCACGATGCCATCGTGCCGCAAGGAGAATGCCACGAACTGGACTACCGCATCCTAACCCGGGGCGGCCAAGAACGCTGGATCGCCCACGCCTCCCAGCCAGTCCAGGATTGCGACGGGAAGTACCTGGGGCAACGCGTCAGCAACCGCGATATCACCGACCGCAAACGGGCGGAGACGGCGTCGCAGGCAGCCGCGCTGTATTTCCGCAATCTCATAGAATCCAGCCTCGATCCCTTGGCCACGATCAACACCGAGGGAAAAATCACGGACGTCAATCTAGCCACAGAGAAGATTACCGGCGTGAGCCGGGAAATGCTCATCGGCAGTGATTTCACGGTCTACTTTACCGATCCGGAGCAGGCCCGTGCCGGATACATCAAGGTCTTTGCAGAGGGGCAAATAGTTGACTACCCGCTTGCCATTCGCCATACCTCCGGCGTGATTACCGAGGTGCTCTATAACGCTTCTCTCTACCGCAACGAACAAGGCGAAATTATCGGTGTTTTCGCTGCAGGCCGTGACGTGACCGCGCGCAACCAGGCGACAAAGGCGTTCGAGGATCTTTCCGCTCGTCTGGCACTGGCTGTGCGCGCGGGCGGCGTCGGCATCTGGGATTGGGATGTCGTCCGTAACCACCTGCGCTGGGACAACCAGATGTTCCAGCTCTACGGGACCACGCAGGATCAGTTCAGCAACGCCTACGATGCTTGGGTGGCCGGGCTGCATCCGGAGGACGCGCAGCGCGGGGACGAGGAAATTCACAGCGCGCTGCGCGGCGAAAAGGAATTCGACACCGAGTTCCGCGTACTCTGGCCGGATGGAACCATCCGTAATATCCGGGCTCTCGCCCTCGTACAGCGGGACGCCGCGGGCCAAGCCACGCACATGATCGGGACCAATTGGGATATTACTGAGATCAAGCGGACGGAACAGATGCTGCGCGAGAGCGAGGCCAATTTCCGCACCTTCTTTCAGACCATTGGCGACCTGATCGTCGTGGCCACGCCCGCAGGCCAGATTCAGTTCGCCAACCAGGCCCTCGAACGCCAGCTGGGCTACAGTGTTGAAGAACTCGCCAGGATGCACGTGCTGGACCTGCATCCGGCGGACAATCGCCGGGAAGCCGAGGAAATCTTCGCCGCCATGTTCCGGGGCGAGCGGGAATGCTGTCCCCTGCCGATGGCACGCCAGGACGGCAGCCTGGTGCCCGTCGAGACCCGCGTCTGGTTCGGCCGGTGGAACGGCGCGGATTGCATTTTCGGTGTCAGCAAGGACCTGAGCGAGGAGCAAGAATCGCAGCAGCGTTTCGAGCGACTGTTCCGCAGCAACCCGAACTTGATGGCGCTCTCCACCCTGCCGGAGCGACAGTTCTCCGATGTCAACGACGCCTTCCTGAAAACGCTCGGCTATTCCAGCCGCGACGTGATCGGCAAGACTGCCGCCGAACTCGGTCTGTTCCCGCACCCGGAGCAGCAGGCCACAGTGGCGGATAGCATGCAGGCCAAGGGGCACAGCGCCGACTTCGAACTGCAGGTCCGGCGTAGGGACGGGGCGATCCTCGACGGCCTCTTCTCGGGCGAAGTGATCAGCAGCCAGGGGCGGCAATACCTCCTGACGGTGATGGTCGACATCACCGCGCGCAAGCGGATGGAGGCGGAGTTGCGGAACAGCGAGGAACGCTTCCGCGCCATCACCGACTACACTGCTGGCTGGGAAAACTGGGTCGGAACCGATGGCAAGCTAATCTGGGTCAACCCCGGGGTTTTGCCGTTCACCGGGTACTCGGTCGCGGAGTGTCTGGCGATGACGAACTTTCCCGTTCCGTTGATCGACGAACTCGACCATAAAAAAGTAATCCTTCACTTTGCCGAAGCTGTTCGCGGCTCAACGGCCAACGATGTGGAGTTCCGTATTCGGTGCAAAGACGGAAGCTCAAAGTGGGCGGCGGTATCTCTGCAACCCATCTATGATTCCAGAGGAGTCCACCTGGGGCATCGATCGAGCCTCCGTGACATCACCGCACGCAAGCGGGCGGAGGGACAACTGCTCGATCTCAATCACCAACTGCAAGCGGCCGTAGCACACGCCCAGGAGCTGACGGTTCAGGCCGAGGGGCTGACGGTGCAGGCCGAGGGGCTGACGGTGCAGGCCGAGGCGGCCAACGTGGCCAAGAGCCGGTTCCTGGCCAACATGAGCCACGAGATTCGCACGCCGTTGAACGCCGTCCTCGGGTTTGCCCAATTGCTGCTGCGCGACCCGCGACTGACGCTCGATCAACAACAGCGTGTGGCGACGATCAACCGCAGCGGGGAGCACCTGCTGGCCCTGCTCAACCAGATCCTGGAACTCTCGAAAATCGAGGCCGGAGGGCTGTCCCTGGTTGCGTCCGCCTTCGACCTGCCGTTCCTGTTGCACGATCTGGAGCTGATGTTCCGCCCGCAGACCGACGCCAAGCAACTGACCCTCCGGATGGACGGACTGGACGAAGTGGAGCGGTACCTGAGCGCCGATGAACTGAAACTGCGGCAGATCCTGATGAATCTGTTGAGCAATGCCGTGAAGTTCACGGCCACGGGCGGTATCTGGGTGCGTGCCTCGACCAAACCGCTGGGGACTGTGAGCGGCAAGGCGCTAGCCGCCGGTGAAGACGAACCGCGTGTTCTCGCCCAAGACCCGCGCTTAGCGCCTTACGGCTCTCCATCTCCGAGTGCAAAGCAAGTGGCATTAGCCGCTGGGTGGCGGCTGGTGGTCCTGGTCGGAGACAGTGGATCGGGCCTTCAGGTGGAAGAAATCGAGCGGTTGTTCGCTGCCTTTGAGCAAGCTGCGGCCGGCCGCGACAGTGGTTCCGGCACGGGTTTGGGACTGGCCATCAGCCGCCAGCTTGCGCGACGGATGGGGGGCGACTTGACCGTCACCAGTGAACCTGGCCAGGGCTGTGTCTTCCGTCTGGAGATCCTTGCCCAGCCGGCGACCAAGTCGATGGTGGCGGACAAGATCGAGGGCCCCCGAGTCCTGCGGCTCGAACAGGGTCAGCCGGACTACCGCATACTGGTGGTGGAAGACGGAGCCGATAACCGCGAGTTCCTCGTCGAATTGCTGGGGGGAGCCGGTTTTGAGGTGCTCGAGGCCACTCATGGCCTGGAGGCCGTGGAAGCCTTCGAAACCTGGCAGCCGCAGCTGATTCTGATGGATTACCAGTTGCCCGGCCTGAACGGCGACGAAGCCATCCGCCGGATTCGCCACAGCCCGGGAGGCGCGCAGGTGCGGATTATCGCGGTGACCGCCAGCGCCGTGGAAGAGATCCGTTGCCAGATCCTGGAGTCCGGTGCGGACGACTTCCTGGCCAAGCCGTTTCGGGCGGAGGAGTTGTTCGAGAAAATCCGGCTCCGGTTGGGTGTGCGCTATGTCTATGCCCAGGTGGCCCAACCGGACAGGGCGACCGTCGAATGGTTGCCGGCCACGATTCGGGAGCTGCTGGATGGCCTTCCCGCAGAGCTTCGAGAACAACTCCATGCGGCGGCCCTGCGCGGTCGCCAGCAGCTGCTGCGTCAGACGCTCCAGCAGGTCGCCGATCCGGA
>JAPLNJ010000612.1 GCA_026692885.1 Planctomycetota bacterium
ACCCCTGACACCTGACACCTGACACCTGACCCCTGACACCTGACCCCTGACACCTGACACCTGACCCCTGACCCCTGACACCTGACACCTTCTCGCCTCCCCAGACGGAGCCACCGATGCCCCTCACCCTTGATCCGCATCCGTCGGCCCAGGCCACACCCTTAACCGACTTCTCCCGGCTGTGCGTGCATACGATCACGACCAAGCCTTGGTCCATTGAGGAAGCGAGCGTACGTTACGCGGCGGCCGGTGTAAAAGGCGTGACCGTGTGGCGGCAGTGGCTGGAGGGACGCGAGATCGCCAAGGTCGGCCGCGATCTGCGCGCGGCGGGCCTGGACGTCGTGTCGCTGTGCCGCGGCGGATTCTTCCCGGCCCAAGATGCCGCCGGGCGCGCGGCCGCAATCGACGACAACCGCCGGGCCATTGATGCAGCCGAGGCCTTGGGGGCGCCGCTGATCGTGCTGGTGTGCGGCGCCGTGCCGGGCCAAGCTTTGGATGTCTCGCGGAGTCAGATCGCCGACGGGATTGCCGCCGTGCTCGATCAGGCCGGGGCCGCCAACGTCCGTTTGGCCATCGAGCCGCTACACCCGATGTACGCCGACGCCCGCTCGGCGATCAACACCTTACGTCAAGCAAACGACCTGTGCGATCGGCTGGCCGTGCCGCAGCTGGGCGTGGCCGTCGACGTGTATCATCTGTGGTGGGACCCGGAACTGCAGAACCAGATCGACCGCTGTGCTCGCGCCGGGCGATTGTTTGCCTTTCACGTCTGCGATTGGCGCACCCCGACCAAGGATCTGTTGAACGACCGGGGCCTGATGGGCGAGGGTTGCATCCCCGTGCGGCAGATCCGCGGTTGGGTGGAACAAGCCGGCTTTCGGGGCTTCATTGAGGTCGAGATTTTTTCCCATCGCTACTGGGCCATGGAGCAGGGCGAGTTTCTTGAAAAGATCAAACTGGCCTACCTTCAGCATACGTAAAGAGGAACAGCAATGCAGGTTCACCACGTCGGCGTCATCATGAACGGCGTCACCGGACGCATGGGTACCAATCAGCATTTGGTGCGATCCGTGCTGGCCATCCGCCAACAGGGCGGCGTGAAACTTGGGACCGACGAGATTATTATGCCCGACCCGATTCTGGTCGGCCGCAACGAGAACAAGCTCCGCGCCCTGGCCAAGACGCATCAAATCGAACATTTCAGCCTCGACTTGGACAGTGTCTTAAGCGACGCACGCTACCCCGTCTACTTCGACGCCTTGAGCACCAATCTGCGTGTGCCGAACGTCTTGAAGGCCATCGCCGCCGGCAAGCACATCTACGCCGAAAAGCCGATTGCGACGACGACCGCCGAGGCCCTGGAACTGGTTCGCCGCGCCGTCGCCGCGGGCGTGAAGCACGGCGTGGTGCAGGACAAGCTCTGGCTGCCCGGTCTGCTGAAGCTTAAGTACCTGATCGACACCGGCTTCTTCGGCCGCATCCTGGCGGTCCGGGGCGAATTCGGCTACTGGGTCTTCGACGGGATTCAGCAGCCCTGCCAACGTCCGAGTTGGAACTATCGGCAGGAGGACGGCGGCAGCCTGATGATGGACATGTTCTGCCACTGGCGGTACGTGATCGACAACTTGTTTGGCGAGATCCAGTCGCTGGTCGCCCTGGGTGCGACCCACCTGCCAGTGCGTGTCGACGAGGCCGGCCGGCGGTACGACTGCACGGCCGACGACGCCGCCTATGCGATCTTCCAATTGAAGAGCGGCGTGCCGGTGCAGATGAACTCCTCGTGGTGTGTCCGCGTGCGTCGCGACGACCTGCTGACACTCCACGTGGACGGCACGCAGGGATCCGCGGTGGCCGGGCTGCGAAACTGCTGGGTCCAGCCGGACGCATCCACCCCGCGTCCGGTCTGGAATCCCGACATCGAACAGCCGATCAACTTCTATGCCGGCTGGCAAGAAATGCCCTCGAACACGACTTACGAGAATGCCTTCAAGGTCCAATGGGAGCTATTCCTGAAGCACGTGGTCAAAGACACGCCCTTCCGCTGGAGCCTGCTGGAAGCCGCGAAAGGCGTGCAGTTGGCTGAGTTGGGCCTGAAGTCCTGGCAGCAGCGATGTTGGGTCGACGTGCCCGAGCTGACTTAGCCCAAGCATCGTCACGGCCGGATGCAATCGTCGGTGGTCAAGCGTACGGGATCGGGAAAACGGGGCGGAATCCCCGGCGCGGTGACTTGCTGGCCGTCGTCGATGCGACTGGCGACGGCCAGGTTCAGTTCCAGCAGTTGAGCCAGCAGATCTTTCTTGGGCGAAAAGCCGTAGGCGGCCAGCACGGCGGCGTCGAGCGCGGCGTGGACATCTTTGAGCGGGTTCTTGCCTGGCAATTCCAGCGTGCGATACACGGCCCGCAGCCCGCCCTTGATTTTTTCCAACACCTCGCCCCGCACCCGCCGCACCTCACGACCCGCCTCGGCCACCGCGATGATCTGCTCCACGCACGGCGATTGCGGCCAGGGGAAGGGGTCAAAGACGCTGGTTGAAGTGTAGTTGAATCTTTCGGTGAGTTTTGAACACTTTGTCACAAACCAAAGCCAGTGGGTGCGGGACTGCAGGATGCCAAACGAGTAGTCGTCATCGAACACGAAAATGCGAAGCTTGTGGTCGGGACGGATGGTTGGGTCAACGAAGTCGAATACGGGCCGCTTGGTCGTGTCAGAGCAAACGATGTATCTAGAGAGCTGCTCGATGGCGTCGACCATTTCCTTGCGACAACGAAAGTGCTGCCACCAAGTTTGTAACCAAGTCTGATCTTGCCCCGTCGTTTCTCCCGTGTGCTCGCGCTCGCGGTCGGCGTACTCGGTGACGTATCGCAACACATGCTCTTCGATCCAGCGAAACGGTGCGTCAAACGTCTTGGCGTCCAAGATGTGCATTTTCTGAAAATCAATGACCCAGCGATCCGGTTTGCGATGCGTAAGCAATCTACTGCCGATCAGGTACGGGTGAATAACTTGGGCATTGCGTGCGTCCGCGTCAAGCAGTCGCGCCGCTACTTCGGGAGAGATGACGAAGTCCTGGCCACGAGGGAATTGCCCATTGAAGCAGACCTGCGGGGCGACATTGCACTTCAACACTCTCGCGTTGCTGACGTTGGTCTGATCGGACAATGCCGAATTGATGTGATCGCCGTCGCGAAACGCGAGTTCGTACTCTTTTGACGCTGGCCCGCTGCCCTTCTTCCGAATCTTTTTCTTTCCAGGTTCTGGTTCGACCTTGAACCACAGCCGCCGCTTTTCCGGAATTAGCAACTGCTGGCGAAATCGGTCTTTCTCGGTCTTCGTCCAGCGCGGATTGGCCGCTGGATGCCTGACCCAGTTGGGAATTGAGACGTGAACGTTGGCTTCGCCGGACCAGGGTTGGTTGTCGACCGCTTCGATGATCGTTCCGTGAGCGGCGATGTGGTCCAGGCCGCCTACGCGGGACTTGTTATTGCGAATGTTCTGCGTGCCGACCAGACCCGCCCGGCCAGCGACCGGGTCGTCGGCGGTACACTCCGGCAGGTGATCGTGCGCCTTGCGGAACCAGAAGACGCAGTAGTCGGCCATGCCCGGCACTTCGGGGTAAGCCAGGCGAATGGCGTTGATGTAATCCGGCCCGAGGTCGGGCTTGAGTTTCTTGGCGCCGTTGAACGGTGGATTGCCGATGATCACGTCAGCCTTCGGCCAAGCCACGAGAACCGGCTGGCCAGCTTCAAGTAGCGGGCGGCGCCAATTCCTTCGTTGAACAGCCAGGCCCATTCCTTCGGATCGGATCAGCGCGTCACTGGCGATGAAGTTGCCGTCCAGGTTGTCCAGTGGCAGGGCGCGCTCCTTCATCTGCAATTCATCGATGGCTAGCTTTCTCGCGATCATCATCGTCACCTTGGCCAGTTCGATGCCCAGCGGATTGATGTCGATGCCGTAGAACTGATTGGCGGTGACAAATCCGATCAGTCGCTGCTCTTCCTTGCGAGTCGAGATCTCGTCGATCCGCTCGAAGATTCGTGACTCAAGTCGTTTCAGTTCGCGGTAGGCGATGTAGAGAAAATTGCCGCTTCCACAGGCCGGATCGAGGACGATGAACTCCGTCAGCCGCTTCCGCAGTTCCAGCAAGCGTTTGATAGACCGGGCGTTATCGATCAGTTCCCGCCACGGTTCGACGATCGTCGGGCCGACGATTTTCATGATGTCCACCGGGTGCGTGAAATGCGCGCCGTAGGCCCGACGTTCGGACTGGTCGACCGAATGCTCGAACAGCGTACCGAAGATTTCCGGGCGCACCTTGGACCAGTTCGCATCGGCTGCCTGGCGTAACTGGGCGATCTCGTCCGGGTACAATTCGATTCGCGCAGGTTCGGCGAACAGACCACCGTTGAAATAGTCCACACCCTTGAATCGCCCGCCGGGTGTTTTTCCCGGCGTGTTCATCTCGACAAACAGTTGCCCTAACAGGTCGTAGCTCTTGCGCGGCTCGTCGCATTCGTCGAGCAAACGCGTGAACAGGTATCGGTCGAGCAGTCCGATGTCTTGTGAGAACAACGCCACCAGCGACTGCAGGATGAAGTGCTGAGCCCGTGCGCGGTCGACGCCGCGAGTCACCAGCTTGTTGAAGCAAGTCGCCAACCGATCCGCCGCGCCACGTGTGACCGATTCCTGATCGTTACCGAAGACGGGCTTCTCCGGCGTGGGAAACAGGAATGCCAGCGGGCCGTCGCGTCGCGGAAGCTCCTCAAGCTTCAACTGATCGACGGGCGAGTCCATTTGCGTCTCGAAGTCGTAGACCCAAAACTCGTCGAAGTTGCACAAGACCACGTAACGCGGCCGGCCGGGTACGAGCCGCACCCAGTAGTCGAAAGCTTGACGAAAGTGACGCGAGAGGTCTGTGCCTCGCTTCTTCATCTCGATCAGCACGATCGGCTGCCACACGTAATCGGCAAAGGCCATCCCCCCGCCGTCCTCGCGGGCTTTGCGAATGCGGAATTCTGGCGTGCCCCCGACGTCCAGACAGCCGGGATGACCGAACGCCTGAAACAGGCGGTCGAGGAAGATTTGCGATTGGCCTTTTTCGTCGCCGGTGATATTCCGACCCACCCACTCGACGAACGACTCAAGACGCTCCCGTCTCATTCCGACCATGACATAGGACCCTAGCGGTTACTTGCTCGAGTGGCGTGCGAAAGGGAACACTCACCAACTAGACCGCCTCGACTACCAGTCGATGTCTTGGTTTGGGGCATCGTTTGCCCAGCTTCTGAAGGCTTTCCAGGTGCAAGTCCAGCGATTCGCTGGCATTGTGGAAAGCCTCAGCCAGAGTCTCGCCGCTGGTGATGATGTCCGGCAAGTCGGGAAAATCCACGGTGTACGCCGGATCCTTGGCCTGATACATGATCGTGAAGACGTAGCCTCGGTATTCATGCCTCGTTTTCATGACCCAGTGCTCCCAGAAGTTTCCGAATATCGGCAGGATGACACGTCTTGCGCCCCCCATGCGGCTTGACAATGGTCAGCACGCGCCCATCCAGCCGGTGATAGGTACAATGGCTGCCCCGCTGATTGAAGCGTATGAATCCCTCGTAACGCAGCAACGCATCGACCTCGCCGAACCGGATCCTCCCCGGCGAATTCCGCATCTTTTCCAACAGTTTTTCTCTTCGGCCCACCCGCGCTGCTCCTGCCCTTACTCTGGCCTGTGCTCCGTGTGTGTTGATTGTAGCCGATCGTCCTCCACTCGGCGAGCGCAGACATGGGGCTGCGCAACCAAGGATCGCCGCCAGAATAGCACCGGCCTTGATCCGGTTCCCGTGACTTCTGAGATCTGATCCGTGCACCGGCTTTACCATCCGTGCTAGTCAGTCGGCTACTCGACCAAGGTCACGGAAGACGCTCTGGTCGATCGCTCGATTGCGCGCCATGGGCGGGCGACGGTGACCTAGC
>JAPLNJ010000613.1 GCA_026692885.1 Planctomycetota bacterium
CGGCAGGTTGACTGGCCGACGAATCAGGCCGACGCAATGGCTTGGCAGCAGGTCCAACGCAACCGCTTGCGGGAGATCGTGCGGACGACGGAGTACGAGGTGCAAGCCACCGAATGCGATCGCGCGGAGCAGGCGGGCGTCCAGGTTGTCCGCTGGAAGTTGTTGCTCGGCAACGCGTGGACCGTGCCGGCGGTCGAATTCGTGTCCGGCGCGCCTCAGCAGACGGCGCTGGTGGTGGCCGACGGCGGCCGCGCGAGCAGCGCGGGCGAAGTCGTGCGGTTGTTGGCAGCCGGCTACCGCGTCGTGGCGCTCGATCCGTTCTACTTCGGCGAGTCGCGGATCGCCGAGCGGGATTATCTGTTCGCGCTCTTGGTGGCTGGGGTCGGCCAGCGGCCGCTGGGAATCCAGGCCAGTCAGTTGGCGGCCAGCGCCCGTTGGGTGGCCGTGCGCTATCCGGACAGCCCGGTGACGTTGGTGTCCGTCGGGCCGCGGTCGAGCGTGTTCGCGCTGGTCGCCGCGGCTTTGGAGCCGCAGGCGATTGCTGGCGCCGAACTACATGGATCGCTGGGCAGCCTGAAGGAGGTGATCGAGCAGAACTGGGCCGTGAGCGAGAAGCCGGAGCTGTTCTGTTTCGGCCTGCTGGAGGCGCTGGATCTGAAGCAGATTGCCGCGCTGGCGGCCCCGCGTCCGGTGCGCTTTGTCGCCGCCGGGGATCGCGCGAAGCAGGAGTTTGCGGGCTTGGCGGAGTGGTACCGGCTGTTGGGTCGCGAGTTCTCGCCGCTGCAGTAGCCGCTGGAGTCCAAGGCTGCCGATGGCATGGGAGGGCGAGGCTCCTGCCGAGCCGGAGCGGGCCGTCAGGGACGGCCCACGGCTCCGCGGGAGCATCGCCCTCCCCACCCCCGTTCTTCCCGTTGTCTCCGGCCCCCGCGACGGCATCAGGGGGCTGACGCCCCCCCTTCGCCACGGTACACTGGGGCGGGCCGAGCGGACGCACACCTCCCGCGACGCACGATAACCGACCTGATTCGTTCGCCTGCCTGCGACTGACTCTGTCTGGTAAGACCCCAACCGATAAGCCCCCAACCACAAGGAGAAGCGACATGCCTCATCAGAAATCGACCTTCACACGGCGACGGTTCCTGGCGACTGCTGCCAAGGCCAGCGCCCTGCTGGCGGCCCCCGTGTTCATCCCCGGCCGCGTTCTCGGCAAGGACGGCGGCGTGGCCGCCAACGAGCGGGTTACGCTGGCCGGGCTGGGTATCAACAGCCGCGGAGGTTATGTGCTGGGCTGCTTCATGGACGAGCCGGTCATCCAGTTTGTGGCCATCGCCGATATTCGCAAGGAACGCCGGGAATTCAACAAGCGGCGTACCGAAGCCAAGTACGGTCCCGGCGTGGCCATGTACCGCGACTTCCGCGAGATGCTCCAGCGCCCGGACATCGATACGGTCCTGATCGCCACCGGCGACCGCTGGCATACCCTGGCCTCGATCTACGCCGCCAAGGCGGGCAAGGACGTGTATTGCGAGAAGCCCAGTACGATGACCATCGCCGAGAGCCTGGCGTTGGCCGACATCTACCGCCGGTACGGCCGCATCTACCAAGCCGGCACGCAGCGGCGGAGCATTGCTAACTTCCTGTTCGCGGCCGACCTGTGCCATAGCGGAAAGCTCGGCAAGCTGACCGCCGTCCATGCCAACACGCTCGACCCACGCGTCAGCCACGACTGGCTGGCTGGCCAGCCCGAACCACCCAAGGAGGAGGTCGACTGGGACATGTGGCTTGGCCCGACTCCGTGGCGGCCCTACAACCAGACGTACATCAACGGCGGCTGGCGAGGTTTCTTCGACTTCCACGGCGGCGGCATTCTGGAATGGGGCGCCCACACGGTCGACCTGTGCAACTGGGCCGGCACCAACGATCAGAAGATGCCGGTGCTCTACGAGCCGACTCCTACCGGCTGCGTTGCCACGTACGAGGACGGTCTGAAGCTGGTTATGCGGGACAGCGGCTGGATGGGCCTGGGCACCTGCAGTGCCCGCTACGAGGGCGAGGACGGCTGGGTGGAGACGGGCGACAGCGGCCGACTGGAGTTCTCCTCCGGCCGACTCCGCGAGGAGCAACGCCAGTTCACCGAGGCGGGTACTTCCGCCGTCAGCCACATCAAGAACTTCCTGGCATCGGTCAAGAGCCGCAAACTGGCCCACTCGAACGCCGAGGTCGTAGCCCGGAGCCACATCATCTGCCACGCGGCCTACATCGCCTGGCAACTCGATCGGCCGCTGCAGTTCGACCCGGTGAAGAGCGAGTTCCTCGGCGATGCAGAAGCCAATCGGATGCGGTCGCGAGCCCTGCGTGACCCGTGGCGGATTTGAGAGGAAGAGACGCGGGGACACGGAGAGGGCACTCAGGAACGGCCGAAAAATCCGCTCTGGTTACGAGGCTCCGCCTCGTAACCCACTGGCAGCGAGGCTCTGCCTCGCAAGCAGGCCGGCAGAGCCGGCAAGGCAAGGCGTTCCCAGGCAGAGCCTGGGAA
Organism: Planctomycetota bacterium; assembly: GCA_026692885.1. The sequence goes on from JAPLNJ010000613.1 coordinate 2,537, forward strand.
CGAGGGGGAGAGCACTATTGAGTCCTAGGTTGCCAATGGAAGACGAGAGAACGTGGATTGGGAGGGCGACGCTCCCGCGGAGCCGTGGGCCGTCCCTGACGGCCCGCTCCGGCTCGGCCAGGCCATTGGCAACCTAAAGTCACACTGACACAGAAGGAGATACGCAGATGTTGATTCAACGCTACCTGACTTTGGCAGCCGCGGCTGCAATTCTGACGGCGGCAAGCGCCACGGGGGCCTTCGCCCAAAGTAATTCCAAGGAGATTCTGGCCAAGGATGCGGCGGCGCTGGTCGCGATCCTCAAGGACGCCAACGCCCCGATCTTTGACAAGGCGAAAGCCTGCCAGCGACTGGCCTCCATCGGTACCCCCGACGCGATTCCGGCGCTGGTCGCCTTGTTGCCGGACGAGAAACTTAACCTCTACGCCCGCTACGGGCTGGAGGGCATTCCGGATCCGGCGGTCGACGCTGCGCTGCGTGCGGCGACCAAGACCCTCGCAGGCCGCCCACTGGTCGGTGTGATCAACTCGATCGGCCAGCGTAAGGATGTGGGGGCCGTGGAGCTGCTGAAGGGCCTGCTTGGCAACGCCGACTCGGCGGTCGTTTCGGCTGCCGCGGGAGCCCTGGGCCGCATCGGCACGCCCGAGGCCGTCGGCATCCTGAAGGATGCCTTGGCTAAGGACTCGAAAGTCAAGGGGTGCATCGCCGACGGCTGCCTGGCGGCCGCCGAGGTGCAGGCCGCGGGCGGTAAGAAGTCGGAGGCGCTGGGGCTGTATGGCACGGTGGTCCAGGCCGACGTGCCGGACTTCGTCAAGGCCGCTGCCCTCCGCGGGCAGTTCCGGCTGCAGGGCGCTGAGGCCAAGGATTTGCTGCTGACTCAGATCCGCTCGAAGGAGGAAGCCTTCTTCAACGTGGGTCTGGCCGTGGCCCGCGAGATGCCCGGTGCGGACGTGGCCCGAGCGCTGGCCGGCGAATTGGAGAAACTCCCCCCGGAACGGCAGGCGCTGTTGTTGCTGGCCCTAGGCGACCGCCAGGAGCCGGCGCCCATGCCTTTGGTCTTGGCCGCGACCAAGAGTGAGTCCGCGGCGGTCCGGGAGGCGGCGGTCCGCGTGTTAGCCAAGTTTGGCGATGCGTCGGCCGTGGCCGTCTTGCTCGGAGCCGCGCTCGGCGGCGGAACGGTGGCCGATTCGGCGAAAGAGGGTCTCAAGTCGCTGGCCGCGGGCCAGGAAGTCGACGCGGCGATCGCGGCCAAGCTGACCGGTGCCGATGCGAAAGCCAAGGTGGTACTGTTCGAACTGGTTGGCGTCCGCCGGATCATGGCCGCCGAGCCGGCCATCCGGGCAGCGCTCGCCGATGCCGACGAGTCGGTCAAGCTGACCGCCATCGTCGCCCTCGGACAGTTGATTGAGCTGAAGGACTTCGACCTGCTCACCAGCCGGGCGTTAGCCGGCGCGAACGAGAAGGAAATCGCCGCGGCCCAAGCCGCTCTCCGTACCGCTGCGATGCGCATGGGCGACCGCGACGGTTGCGCCGCCAAACTGGCCGCGAGCCTGAAGACAGCCTCGGCTGCTAACCGGGAGTACCTGTTGGAATTGCTCGGCAAAGTCAGCGGCCAGAAGGCGTTGGAGATCGTAGTCGGTGCCAGCCAGTCGGATGACGCGGCACTCAAGGAGGCGGCGACCAAGGTACTCGGCGAGTGGGTCAACGCGGACGCGGCCCCGGCGCTGTTGGACATCGCCAAGACCGACAAGGAAGCGAAGTACCAGGTCCGGGCCCTGCGTGGCTACATCCGGATTGCCCGCCAGCTGCAGCTGCCGACGGAGACGCGATTCGCGATGTTCCGCACGGCGATGGAGGTGGCCCGGCGCGACGACGAAAAGAAGATCGCACTGGACATTCTGACGCGAATCCCGTCCCCAGCGACGTTGGAGTTGGCCGTTTCCTACTTGGACCAGCAGAAATTGAAGGCTGCGGCGGCCGACGCGGCGGTGAAGATCGCAGCCAAGGTCTCCAAGAATCCGAAGGCGGTCGCGGCGGCCATGCAGAAGGTCGTCGACGCAGGCGTGACCGGTAATCCCGGCGCCCGCGCCAAGCAGTTGCTCGACCAGGCCCAGGCGGCTTTGAAGTAATATTCCTGTCAAAGTCTGGTTCCCACGCTCTGCGTGGGAACCCATGCGCCCGACGCTCTGCGTCGTCCGAAGGACGCGGAACGTCCGAGCTGGCATTCCCACGCAGAGCGTGGGAACGAGGATGTTTCAGTACAGTTCGAGGATCTGTTCGCCGCCGTGAGCCGGATTGCCGATCAGTCGGCGGCTTTGTAGGTCGACGACCAGATCGAGCATCTCCAGCGGGATCTGACCGATCAGCACCGGGACGTCGTCCGGAACATGCATTACATCCACGGTGCAGTCGCGTCCTTGGATTGTCAGTCGGACCGCCTCGTAAACATCCGTGTGACCCAGGCCACGCGACGAGGTCGTCCGCTTGGTATAGCGTTTTGTGAGTCCGAGTTGCTCGATTAAACGGGCAGGCAGGGCCAGCGTGGTCGCACCCGTGTCCACGAGAGCATCGGAGACTGTGATTTTCCGCGATTGCCCGGGTGGCAGCCGCCCACGCTGGACGTCCCAAAGATCCTGCAGGTTTTCGATTGTGGCTTCGGTGAGCACGCGGCCCATGACGGCAGTCTCCATGGTCGTCCCCTCAGGAAGAGGCTACGGTCCAGATGATACGGTACGATCATTCTACCTCCAGCACGCGTTGGCTGGCAGACGCCTCGTATGCCTGAAGTTGCGCATTCTGACGCGAAGTAGCCGAATTCGTGAGACTTCGGAAGCTGCGGTGGTCGCGTGGCCCCGCGACCCTTCCGAATTCTCACGAATTCGGCTACTTGCAACTTCAAAGTCCCGTATCCGTATCCCCGTATCCCTGCTTTACTTTCGCCTGAAGCTGCGGTAAGCATACAGGTTAATCTTCTTCTAACCCCCCCCTTCGAAGAACCAAGGAGACGACGATGAGACACAAGCTGGCTTTCTCCGCACTGCTAACGGCCCTCAGCGTGGCGTGGCTGACGACGGAGTTGTGCACCACGAACCGCGGGCAGGCCGACGATTGCGCCGTGAAACCCGCCAAGGCCGAGCCGGTGAAAGACGCGCAACTGTTGGCCGAGGCCCGCAAGGTATTTGCCAAGTTGCCGGCCAAGATGCCGGGTAGCGAGCAGGACACCGCGGCCAAAATCGCGCTGGGTAAGAAGCTGTATTTTGAAACGAAGATCTCGATCAACCGGACGCAATCCTGCAATAGCTGCCACCGCGTGGACGAGAATCTGGGCGGCGTCGACAATTTGCCGACGTCGAAAGGGGCGGAAGGCAAGTTCGGCGGCCGCAATGCCCCGACCACGTTGAACGCCGGCTTCCATGTCGCCCAGTTCTGGGACGGACGTCTGCCGGATCTGGCGGCGCAGGCGAAAGGCCCCGTGCTCAATCCGATCGAGATGGGTATGCCGGACGAGAAGGCGGTCCTGGACCGTTTGCAAGAGGCCGGCTACCTCCCGCAATTCAAGCAGGTATTCCCCAACGTCGAGAATCCGCTGACCTATGGCAACTACGGGGAAGCCGTGGCGGCGTTCGAACGGACGTTGATTACCAAGGATCGCTTCGATGACTACCTCGGCGGGGACGAAGCAGCTTTGTGTGCCAAGGGCCAAGCCGGTCTCAAGCTATTCCTGGAAACCGGCTGTGCCGATTGCCATCGCGGCGCCTTGCTCGGTGGCGATCGCTACGAAAAGATCGGCGAAGCCCACGCCTACCCGAATACCGAAGATGTCGGCCGGTCCGCGGTGACCAAACAGGAAGCGGACAAGTTCAAGTTCAAGGTGCCCTCGCTGCGCAATATCGCGATCACCGCTCCCTATTTCCACGACGGCAAAGCCGCCACGCTGCAGGACGCCGTGAAGCAGATGGCCTGGCTGCAGTTAGACAAGAAACTGACGCCGGACGAGATCGAAAACATCGTCGTGTTCCTCGGCGCCTTGACCGACAAGCCGCGTGTGCCGCAGCCGAAGAAGTAAGCCTCCGGCTCAGCCCGTCGGATGCTCGATCCAGTCGCGAAAGCACGGATTGCACAGGTACAGCGTCAGCCGGCGATAGACCTGATCGAGCAGCTCTTGCTGCGACAATTCCTCCAGCTGCGCGTAGAGCCGCCGGATTTCTTCGTCGAAATCGCGGGCCAGGTCGTCTTCGGAAAAACTCGGCGGCGTCGGATCCGCGACCGCCGCGATGCGAACGACATAGAAGTCCCCCGCGCCCGGCGTCAGTTCCTTGGCGCACCGATCGCAGAACAGCGGTGTCTGGCTCATCGAACTTCCCTCTAGCACCAAACGGTTTTTTGCGGTGGGAGTGGCAAGAATGATGTCTAATGTTGTCGCCTGGACGGGGCTTGCCGCGAGGGCTCAGACGTACAGAATTCAAAATTGGCGGTTTGGCGACTTTGCCAAGTCAGCGTGGTTTGTCCGCCAATTTTGAATTCTGTACGTCTGAGCCCTGCCTGGGGCCCGGCACTGCGGAACGGTAAAATCTCATTCTTTACGCGTCAGGACCGGGAAACCGTTTGGTGCTACGAACAAGGCCAGTCCCTCGGTTCTCCCCTGCCCACGCGCACCCGCTGGCCCAAGCCAGCGGAGGCTTCCCCTGTCAACGCGAGCACACCGGCGCCGATTTCGATCTGCCGTTAGGCAAAATAGACCACATCCGCATCCTCCGCGAGCGGTAGCATCCCGCACGGTCTAACCGGCTTCCTGTAAGCATACCGGCCAGGCGCTCCCGCTCAAGGCCACGGGCGGTCTCTCCCACGCTCCTTCGCTCCGTCCCTAAGCGAACGGAAGAAGAAATGGTATCCGACGCGTCAACGAGGCGATGTGGCAACGGGCTCATTGCTCGCGGACGCTTCGGGTCGATGTGGGTAAGTCAATCTCTTCCGGTCGCGTTAGGCCGCCCGGCCCGGCGGCATATCCACGCGGCATAACCACGCCGCCTTCCGAGAACCCCCACTCCGGTAACGACTTAGCCATTTCCCGCAGACGACCCCTCGGGCGTGTTCTGCCGCTGAACTCGGCGGCAACACGCGCGGTCTCGCCTCGGTCTTCACGTGAAAATAATCCAGGGCGACTTTTGGTGGAATCCGGCGTGTTATCCCGCCACGTTTTGGCGGCATACCCCCGCGGGATAATCTCGCCCCCTTCCGAGAATCCACCCTGCCGTAACGGTTTAGCCGTTTTCCGCAGACGACCCCTCGGGCGTGTTCCACCGCCGAAATCGGTGGCGTAACACGCCGCAGTCTCGCCTCGGGCGTGTTCTGCGGCTCGCATTACACGCCCGAGGCCACAGAAAGAATTGTCCGGAAATCCTTGACTAGCCACGGATTAGTTGCTAGGTTCGGCGTGGTTTTTGGTGGGCGTTGTCCCCCCGGAACGCCGTCGTACAAGATATATTTGTCGGGCGGCTGGCGGTAGACTTAGAAGTTACGATTCCTGTCCCGGTGTGCTGAACGGACCGGTCGCTGGTAGGGCATAGTCGGCCGGCATGGATGGCCAGAAGGGCTGTTCACGGCGCACAAGTCAGCCGGCATGGAAGGCCACGCCACTGACGGCGCTCAAGTCTGTCACGATGGATGGCCAGATGGCGCGGTGGTGATGCACAAGGGCACCGGGATGGAAGGCCACGCCACTGGCGGCGCTCAAGTCTGTCACGAGGGATGGCCAGATGGCGCGGTCGCGGCGCACAAGGGCGCCGGCATGGAAGGCCAGATGGTCGGCGGCTGGATCAAACGCTTCCCGGCTGGCCCAGGTCTTTGAAGTTGCGCATCGTCTCCGCCGAGCTTGCTCGGTGGGACGGCGATTCT
>JAPLNJ010000614.1 GCA_026692885.1 Planctomycetota bacterium
TGGCATGTCGGGTCCCCATCCGGGCTCGCCCCGGTGGAATTGGGTTTCGTACACTACGTCGGCAGACGCCAGCCGTACTGTCTTCCGCCGCCTCCCGTCCGCCGCCGGAGGCGGCGGACGGGAGGCGGCGGAAGAAGTGAGACGGTTACGGACCCGTGGCATAGTCCAGGAACCTCGCTCCACCGGGGCAAGCCCGGATGGGGCGGAACGAAAACAGGACCATCCGTTTGACGCCCGACTCCCCAATTCTGCGCGGGCCAGGCCGGGGGTGAGGGGCAACGCAGTTAAGGATTTTGACGCGGGCAAAAACCGGCACGCACGTCGTAGCCGAAGTCGCCAGACTTCGGGGATTCACGCCAAACACCCGAATTCTGGCGAATTCGGCTACCAGAAATCCTTACCGGCGTTGGGTGAGAAGGGCCTTGATCGTAGCCTTGCGCAAGGGTAACCAATTCCGCCAGAAGAACAACGCGAGCCGAATTACTTATCGAACCACTTTGTGAAGGCGTGCCACGTGACAGCGCGGCCGGCGCGGGCGATGGAGGTAGTCAGCGGGATCTCCTTGGGACAGACCTTGACGCAGTTCTGGGCGTTGCCGCAGTTCTGGATGCCGCCTTCGGCCATCAAGGCTTCCAAACGTTCGTTGGCGTTGTGTTTCCCACGCGGATGGGAATTGAACAACATGACTTGGCTGATGGCGTGAGCACCGACAAACGCGCGATCGTACGCGGCGTTTTGACGAGTCCGGAACTCCTCGTCGCTCTCTCCGGACCGACGCTCCAACCCGATCTGGATGAACTGCGGGCAGGCTTCCAGGCAGCAGCCGCAGCTCATGCAGTGAGTCAGCGGATAGGATCGCTCTTGCTCCCCGCGAGACTGCAGCGGGCCGGGACCCATGTGATGGTAACCGTCCACCGGAATCCAGGCTTCAACTTTCTGTAGCGCGCGGAACAGCCGTGAGCGGTCTACCACCAGATCGCGAATCACCGGGAACTTGCTCAACGGCCGCAGTTCAATACAGCCCGGGCGCTCTTCCAACAACCGATCGACCAAGGCGGAGCAGGATTGCCGGACCCGTCCGTTGATGAGCATGGTGCAAGCGCCGCAGACCTCCTCCAGACAATTGCATTCCCAGGCCACCGGCGCTACGGTCTGGCCGTCCGCGGTCTGCCCCTGGGCCGCGATCTGCTGCAGTACACTGATGACATTCATGTCCGTCTCGTACAGCACCCGATGCGTTTCCCAATGCTCCGGTTTTCCCGGTCCGTCCTGGCGCAGGATGCGCACGTCGAAGGCTTCCGGTTTCTTGCTGCCGCTGTTGCTGGTGCTAGCCATGGGCGTTCGTGCTTGTCCAACTGTGAAGTGTCGTGGCGTCAGGGTGCGTCAGGCTTTCCCGATGGACCGCGTCAGGCTGGAAAGCCCGGACTATCTTCCGTCAGGCTGGAAAGCCTGACCTACTTTCCGTCAGGCTGGAAAGCCTGACCTACTGGGCGTCAACCGCCGGGAATCGTCGGCGCGGTCTTGGTGATGTATTTGGCCATCGAACGTTTCTTCCAAACCTCTTCGATCAACTCAGCGCCGACCAAGCCGTACATGCGCGGACGCGGCGGAATCAGCGACGTATCGACATCCTCGTACGTCAGGTCGGGTTGGCCCGCGGCCGGGTTCCAGGTGGCGATCGTGGACTTCAGCCAGCGGGCATTATGGGCTTCGAACTGATCGCACCAGGTTTCCGCTTGTTGCCGACGTTCGGCCGGGTCGGTGGCGGTCAGGCTGGACGGCGAAAACTCAGGCTTGAAGTGCGCGCCGCGGCATTCGTCCCGCTGGAGCGCCCCTTGGAGGATCGCCTTGGCCAGTGGGAACATATCCAGCAGCGCCCGGGTAAAGACCAGATTTTGATTCGTCCAGTGGCCCGTGTCGGACAACGAGCAGCGGCTTGCACTCGCATGCAGTTCGTCCACCGTGGCGATCGCCTCGCGGAGTTGGTCGTTACGGCGAACCACGGTCGCCGCCTTGGTCATCACCTCGCCCAGGGACTGATGGATCCGGTACGGGTTCTCGCCGCCCGCCGGTCGCCGCAGCAACTGCTCCTGGGCCTCCTGGTGTTTCTGGCGGGCGGACTCGAAGACCGACGCGGGTTGCTCCGCGGCGGTCCCCCCCTGCTGCGATTTTAGCAGACTCTCGATTCCCGGCGCCACGAACAGGCCGCTGAAGATGCAGCTGAGCAGCGAGTTCGCCCCCAACCGATTGGCACCGTGGTAATGATAGTCGGCTTCGCCAATCGCATACAGGTTCGGGATACTGGTCGCATGGTTGCGCGGCGCGCCCGGCCGCAAGCCACCCGCGGTGGTCCGTTCGTAGTTGGCCCACAAGCCGCCCATCGAATAATGCACGGCCGGGAAGATCTTCATCGGCGTGTGGCGTGGATCGACACCTTGAAACTTCTCATAGATTTCCAAGATACCGCCCAACTTGCGGGTCAATTCGTTGGCCTCAATGTGCGTCAGATCCAAGTAGACGCACTGCCGGTCTTTCTCGACGCTCAGCCCCTCGTTGACACAGATGTCGAAGATCTCGCGGGTCGCGATGTCACGCGGCACCAAATTGCCGTACTTGGGATAGCGTTCCTCCAGGAAGTAGCAACGCTCGGCTTCGGGAATGCCGTTCGGATCGCGGGGATCCTGAGGCTGGCGCGGCACCCACACACGGCCGCCCTCGCCTCGGGCCGACTCGCTCATCAGCCGCAGTTTATCCGCGCCGGGAATGGCGGTGGGATGGACCTGGATAAACTCGGCGTTCGCGTACTTGGCGCCGGCTTGGTACGCGCGGCTACAGGCGCTGCCGGTGCAAGCCATGGACATCGTCGAGCGGCCGTAGATCAATCCGCAGCCGCCCGTCGCCAGGATCACCGCGTCGGCGGGAAAGGCGCGGATCTCCATCGTGACCAGGTCTTGTCCGACACAGCCCCGGCAGATACCGTTGCCATCCAGCACCGGTCCCAGGAAATCCCAGAACTCGTATTTCTTGACCTGGCCCTCGGTCTCCCAACTGCGGACTTGCTCGTCCAGCGCGTACAGCAGCTGCTGGCCGGTGGTCGCACCGGAAAAGGCGGTTCGCTTGTACAGCGTACCGCCGAACCGACGCCGATCGATGAAACCTTCGGGCGTCCGGTTGAAGGGGACACCCAATCGGTCCATCAGTTCAATGATTTTGGGGCCCCAGTCGGTCATCTCCTTGACCGGCGGTTGGTGCGCGAGGAAGTCGCCGCCGTACACGGTATCATCCAAGTGCTTCCATTCGCTGTCGCCCTCCTGGCGCGTCTGGTCGTTGCACGAGTTGATCCCGCCTTGGGCGCAGACGCTGTGCGAACGCTTTACTGGGGTGAGGCTCATCAAGTCCACGTCGAGGCCCGCTTCCGCCAGTTTCATGACGGCCGACAGCCCCGCCAACCCGCCGCCGATCACCATTACCCGTTGCTTGGCCATGCTGCTGAATCCCACACTCGCGAATCAAGAGTATTTTGAGTAGTGCGAGACCGTTCGCAGAGCGGGCTTCCGCCCGCTCCCCAACGGCCGGAAGGCCGCACCAAGAACCCGTCTATTCTTCCGCCGTGTTTCGAAGATGCGTGACGGTCGCCCCGGCCGTCTTATCGGGCGACCGCTTGTGCGGATCCGGCTTGATCTCACCCGCTTCCACGCGCACTTTGTACATCCGGTCTTCGTCGGTTTTGGCCCTGAGGCAATCCACGGTCGAGGCCCCGACCAGGGCGGCCATGCCGATGATCGCCAACAGGACTCCGAACGTGCCACAGACCCACGACGCGCGCCGTTGAGCCGCCGGGGAAGTCCACACGCCCCAGGTCATCCCCATCGTCCACAGACCGTTGGCGAAGTGATACACACTGGACAACACGCCGATGGCGTACAGCACCTGGACGAACAAACTGCTCATCGCCGCACCTAGTGTGGAGGCCGCATTGAAAGGCCGGAAGTTGTAGCCGCCCAACGGCCCGGCCACGTTGTTCAGCCACCACTGGCCGTGGAACCACCCATGCAGATGAAATACGTGCCAAATGATGAACACGAAGGCCAGCAGTCCCGTGACCCGCTGCAGCGTGTACCGCAGGTTGGAACAGTACGGATACTTGCCGGTGTTCGACAAACCGCCGAGCCAGATCATGATCCCGATGCTGCCGTGGAACAGGATCGGCAAGAAGATGAACGCCCACTCGACAAAGAGCAGCGAGTCCTCCAGGCCATGTATCTGGTAGACGTTCTTTTGAAACACCGACGACCCGCTGAGCAGACTGGCATTGACCGACAGGTGGGCCACCAAGTACGCGCCAATGGGCACCAAGCCGGTCAGCGAATGCCATCGGCGAATCAGAAATTCGTTGCGTGCTAAGAACGAAAGGGAGGATGTAGCGTTCACCGCAGACCTTTCTGTCTAACCGGATCCAACCTAAGATGCTCGTAAGTATAGCGCTAGTTTCCTAGCTTACAACGGGATTAATAAAGATCATCTCGAATCGATTCTCTTGATATCCGCAGCCTCCGAAGACCCCGTAGGTCAGGTTTTTCAGCCTGATTCCCACCGTCGGCGTCAGGCTGGAAAGCCTGACCTACGAATGTTGGCGTCAGGCTGAAAAGCCTGACCTACAAGCCCCAAATCTCCGTCGCATCGGCGGACGTTTTCTGATAAAGTCTCCGCATTCTTTCGCCTGTTTCTTGCCGCTCGACACATTGGCCGATACGCATGCCGCTGCCGCTAAGACTGAATACCTTCGAACGCTATATGTGGGCCGACGACAATCCGGCGCACCCGATGTCGTATTTTGCTCAGGTGTTGTTTTCAGGCCGCTTCGACGAGCCAGCGTTTGTCGGAGCCTTGCAGCAGGCCCTGTTGCGGCACCCGTTGCTGCACGCCCGCATCGGCGGTGATGACGAGCAGGCGCCAACCTGGATTCCGTCGCCCAATCTGCTGCCATACGTGGACTGCGCCGAGGAACCGATCCCGATGCGTTTTCCTGGCAGCTACCGTATCGACCTGCGGGAAGAAAACGGCTTGCGGGTTTGGGTCCGCAAGAACGCGGACCGTGGAGTCATCCGTTTTCAGTTCCATCACTCGTGTTGTGACGGCATCGCGGTCAATCAGTTTATCGAAGATGTGCTCTGCCTGTACGATCACGTGGCCTGCGGCCGCGGCGGCGAGCCATCCGGACTGCGACCTGTCGAGTTCGCCGGCCTGCCGGGCAGGAATCGGTTTGGTCGTGACTGGCGGGATTGGCTGGGCCGCCGCGTCATTGACCTGTGGGGCGTCGTCATCGGGCCACCCATTTTTTTCTTGGGACGGCCGACACCCCTGCAAACCCCGGAATCTTCCGACCACCAGGAACAGGACGGACGCGTGATCCCTGATCTCCTAACCTGGCGGTTCACTGAGTCGCAACTGGCCAGTCTGCTCGCCCAGACCCGCGAGCACCGGGTCACGCTGAACGATTTGCTGCTGCGTGATATCTTTATGGCCGTCCACGCCTGGAACCTCAGTCACGACGATAAACTGCGGCGGGAGAGCTTGCGGATCATGGTGCCGTTCAACCTCCGCGGGCCCGAACACCAAACCCTGCCGGCCGTCAACGTGGTCGGCATGGCCAATCTCGACCGCCGCCTCAGCTGGCCGTGGTTTCGCAATCCGAAGTGGTTATTGCGGAGCATCCAGCTCGAAACCTCGTTGCTCAAGACCTTCCGCATCGTGACCTGTTTCCCATGCGTCATGGCGGTCATCGATTGTTTGCCGGGTGGCTTGCCGAAAATGCTGCGGCAAGAGCGGTGTCTGGCCTCGACCGTGGTCAGCAACTTGGGCAAGATCTTTGGCGACACACCGCTGCGGCGTCGCGACGGCAAGTTGCTGGCGGGGGAGTTGACCATCGAAGCGGTCGACACGGCTCCGCCCGTGCGGGGCGGTTCGGGCGCCGCGTCGACGTTCTACACCTACGCGGGCCAGTTGAGCGTGAGCATGAACTACGATCCACACCGCTTCCGCCGGGAGACGGCCGAGCAGTTGTTCCGCCACATCCTCGCCCAGATCGAGCGGACGGCGGGTGCGGCAGTCGTTTGAACCGCCCAATTCCCTGCTTGTCGCCAAAAATCGAAAACCCACCGTGCAGTAAACGTCTTTCGCGATCTCGTTCCCAGGCTCTGTCTGGGACCGCACTGCCTTGCTGGCTCCGCTGGCCGTCTTGCGAGGCGGAGTCTCGCTTCCGGTGGGTTACGAGGCAGAGCCTCGTAACCAGATCGATAAGACTCAACGGTTCCGCAGCGACGGGGCGCAAGACAAGGGGTCAGACGTACAGATTTCAGTTTTCGCGGTCGTGTGCCCAAGCATATAAGAGGCTTTCTGCCCGCGAAAACTGAAATCTGTACGTCTGACCCCGGCCTGTGAAGTTACGAGTAGCAGAATTCACCAGAATTCTGGCCGTTTCGCAGTGCAGCCTTTGCCCCGCTTCCACCCGAAATCTGGCGACTTCGGCTACTTCTTGTCGAAATGCGCAACTTCAAAGACCCCGTCTGCGGTTGCCTGCCACCGGCGGTCACGGGGCGTCCGGTGTGGGGGGCATTCGGAAGCGAGTCCAGTCGATGCCTAGCTTGCGCATCCGAGCGCGGAGCGTGTGCGGATTGATCTTCAGGATGGCGGCCGCCCCGTGCGGACCTTCGATGCGCCCCCGCGTGGCCGTCAGGGTGCGTTCGATGTGCTGCCGCATGGCGGCGTCCAAGGTGGTGCGAGGAGTCTCGGTGGAGGTCGGCGGGTGAGAAACACCGCCGCGCTCGTTGGCTAAGGGCGTGGAACCGTGGAGCGACGCGTCCCCAGCGCCGAGCGCCGTGGCGACTTCCAGGGTTTTGCCGTCGCCGAGAATCGCGGCCCGATCGATGACCGCCCCCAGTTCGCGGATGTTTCCTGGCCAGGAGTAGGACATCAATAACTGCAAGTCGGCCGGGGAGGGCGGCACGCAGGTCAGGCCGAAGCGATTGGCGGCCCGTTCGGCAAAGTGCCACACCAAGGCGGGGATGTCATCGAGCCGCTCGCAGAGCCGCGGCAGGAGAATCGGGAAGACGGCAATCCGATACCAGAGATCCTCTCGGAAATCGCCCGTCTTGACCATCGCGGGCAGATCGCGGTGGGTGGCCGCGACAATTCGCACATCGACATGAATCGGCTGCTGACCGCCCACCCGTTCGACGTATCCGTCCTGCAACACGCGTAGCAACCGCACCTGCGCCGGCAGCGGGAGATCCCCGATTTCGTCCAGGAGCAACGTGCCTCCGTCCGCACGCTCGAACCAGCCTTGACGTGTTTCCGCAGCGCCCGTGAAGCTGCCCCGTTCATGGCCAAACAGTTGCGAATCGATCAACTCCGGCGGAATGGCACCGCAATTGACACGAATGAAAGGACCTGCAGCGCGCGCCGAGCGGGTGTGGATCGCGCGGGCTATCACTTCCTTGCCTGTGCCCGTTTCGCCCAGGATCAGCACCGGCACATCCGACTGGGACACCAACTGCACCCGTTCCATGACTTGTCGCAGACCGACGTCGGCGCCCACGATGGTCTCACCCATCTCGCGCCGCCCCAGTCGAGACAGCAGCGAACGACGATCCGCCTCGGCGGCTTCCCGCAAGGCCGCCAATTCATGCAAGCGGCGGTCGTTTTCCAGCGCGGCCGAAAAAGGTTCCAATAAAGCTTCCAGCATCCGCAGGTGTTGTGCGAGGAAGGGTTTCCCGGGTGGCGCGAGGCACACCAACGCGCCCGCTGGTCCATCCGGTCCCCGGAGCGGACCAGCCAAGACCTCGCCCTGCAACTCGGCCGGAACGATCAGCTCCAATTCACTCCTGCGGTCGTCGGTCTGGCCGTGCAGGATCCGCCCCTCGCTCGCCCAAGCCAGGAGTTGCTTCAGCGTGGCTGCGACACACCTCGTTCGAGACGGAGCGTGAACCGCAACGTCGGCAACGCGGCCGACAGCGACCGTCTCAAGGCTCGCCTGCTGGATGTCGAAACGGCGCACCAGCAGGGACTCCAACGGCAAGTGCTTCGCGAGCATCGTCGCGATGGTTGCGGTTGACTCGCTGATCTCGATGTGGCGGCAGGCCTCGCGCCAGACATCCAGCAGGACTTCACGAAACAATTCCACGAGCTTCTCTCCGTTAGGCGAGCGGCAGGTAATAACTTACCCAACTCGACGTAGGATGGTCTACCGTGGCAGACTCTAGCACCAAACGGTTTCTTGGTCCTGACGCGTAAAGAATGAGATTTTACTGTTCCGCAGTGCCGGGCCCCAAGCAGGGCTCAGACGTACAGAATTCAAAATTGGCGGACAAACCACTCTGACTTGGCAAAGTCGCCAAACCGCCAATTTTGAATTCTGTACGTCTGAGCCCTAGATGCGGAAGTGCGTGTCGCGGCGGCTGAAGATTCCGCCCGGAATGATCAACAGATTGTGTTGGATTGCCTCCGTGACGAAGTCGGTGCCCGTGCCCCAGGGTGCCTTGGGGAACACGTAAAATGCGCCGCCCGGCTGGACTACCTCATACAAATCGGCGAGTCCCGAGACGAGCAGGTCGCGTTTGCCGCGATACAGGTCCGTGTACGTTTGCATCTCCACGTCCAAGGCGACTGCGCTGGCCCACTGGGCCGGTTGCGGCGCGCACACGAACGTGTACTGCTGCAGTTTGATCATCGTGTCGATCACTTCGGCCGGGCCATGCACGTACCCCACCCGCCAACCCGTCATGGCGTGACTCTTGGAAAAACCATCGATGACAATCGTCTGATCGTTGTATTGGGCGGGCGACAGAAACGGCTCGTCGTAGCAGAAATACCGATAGATCTCGTCCGAGATCAGCGCCACCCGGTGCCGAGCGGCCAACTCGGCCAGACCGCGAATCTCGTCCGCCGAGACCGTGACGCCCGTGGGATTGGCAGGGCTGTTCAGCAAAATCACTTTGGTCCTCGGCGTGATGGCTGCCTCCACCTTGTTCAGATCGATGCGGAAATCAGGATAGGTATCGATCAGCACCGGACAGCCATTGACCAACTGCACCAAGGGCTCGTACATCACAAAGAAGGGGTCGAAGATGATGACCTCGTCGCCCGGATTCACCAGGGACAACAGGGTCAGGACCAACCCGCCGCTGGTGCCGGAGGAGACGAATACGCGGCGATTTGCGTGGCGGTACTGCTGATCGATCTGAGCTTGCAGTTTGTCGCGCAGCACCGGCATGCCTTGGGTCAGCGAGTAGCCGTTCTTGCCACTCTCGATCGCCTCGATACAGGCCGCGCGGACCGGCTCTGGAACGTCAAAGTCAGGCTGTCCGATCGACAGATTGATGGGATCCTGCATCTGACGGGCCAGATCGAACACCTTGCGAATACCGCTGCTGTCGAAGGCCTTCGTGCGTTCCGCAATCCAAGGATGTGGCATAGGACAGATGCCTGTCAAAAAAGAATACAGCGAGGTAAGAACGATGCTCGATGAATCAAACGAATTTCAACGATGCTGCCCTATCGTTGCGGTTCGGCACGCGGATGTCAAGCTGGACGATTGAGTCCTCGGTTGCCAAAGGCAGGGGAGGGCGAGGGGCCCAGCGGGCAGCCCGCCAAGTCGGAGCGGGCCGTCAGGGACGCCCCACGGCTCCGCGGGAGCGTCGCCCTAGGGCGACGCAAAGTTGGGGTTGACATGGGAAATTAGCACGATGGCAAGGGCGAGAGTCTGTTTCGCTGTTTGCCCCGCAGGGGCGCACCTGACAGCGCGGGACAACGTCCTGATCGTGATTCCAGGTTTTCGCCCCGAGTTGGGGGCGCGATGCGTGAGCGGCAAGGCGCGAGCCGCCGGTTCCGAACGCCACCGGCGGCTAGCGCCTTGCCGCTCACAACCCAATCCACCGGCGGCTAGCGCCTGGCCGCTCAAAGTAAGTGGCATTGGGCTTGCGCCTTTTCGGTGCCGTGGCTCTTGACGTGGTAGGCGCCGATGGAATAGTTTGGCGGGTGGGAGGGCACCATGAGCACGACACTTGCAACGTTGGGCGTTGATCACATGACGGTCTCGGAGCGGCTTCGACTCGTGGAGGCGATCTGGGACAGCATTTCCGACGCGCCCGATGACCTGGAACTGCCGGACTGGCAACGCAAGGAATTGGAGCGGCGTCTGGCTGTCGCAGACGCCGACCCGTCAGGCGGTATTCCCTGGGAGGAACTGAGGACTCGCCTGGAAGGACGGTCATGAGATCCGTCCTGATTATCCGGCCAGAAGCCGCGGTAGACATCCAGGTGGCGCGCGACTGGTACGAAGGTCAACGTTCCGGCTTGGGCAGCCAGTTCCTCGCGTGTCTCGGCGATCGGCTGAACCAAATTCAAGGCTCGCCCCAGATGTACGCCCAAGTTCTTGGCCGCGTGCGGCGTTGTAAGATCCGACGCTTCCCATATCTCGTGTTCTACCGAGAATTCGAGGACCGAGGGGAAGTCTTGGCGATGTTTCACGCCAGCAGAAACCCGCAACTCTGGCAGTCTCGCGTTTGCGGAGAAGCCTGACCTCCGTGGGGATGGAATCCTACCGAGAAGCGGTGTCGCCGCATAGCCTAGCAGCAAGAGTGACACCCATAAAATTCTTCCCGTCGCCTTGGGCGAGCTGGATGGTCCCAACACGAATCATCCAAGGATTAACGCTCGATGCCACTTACTTTGTACTCGGACAGGGTGAGCCGCAAGGCGCTAGCCGCGGATCATTGGGCTAGCGCCTTGCCGCTCACGCATCGCGCCCCCAACTCGGGGCGAAAACCTGCGTCTGGGGTCTGTCGTTCAAATTTCATTTTTCGCGGCGACAATGCTCCCCGTACTGACGAGACGTCTCCGCCGCGAAAAAAGAAATTTGAAGGACAGACCCTCGTCTCGCACGGCTCCGCGGGAGCGTCGCCCTCCCGAACGTTCGCTCGCTTCTCATGGGCGCCTGATTCGGGCCTGAAACACTGGGCAACTGGCACACGCCTTGGCAGCGATCCTGCTGGCCTGCTATGCTGCGAGAGCCTCTACGAAACCAGTTCAGCCAGTTCACAGGAGGGGCGATGCCCACGGAACACACGATTTATCTTTGCGCCCCGGTGAATGCTATCGTCGAGGGGCTATTCGAACAGAACGTGCCCTTGGCCGAGCTCAAGCAACATGGGGATTTCGGTCTCGGAACTTTCAATGACTTAGATGGCGAAATGGTCCTGCTGGATGGCGTGGTCTACCAGATCACCGCCGACGGGCAGGTCGCGGTCATCGAGGATGAACAGACTTTAACTCCGTTTGCCTGTGTGACCCCCTACCATCCCATCAGCCATGATGAACTGGACCAGGAACTGACGTACGATGCTTTCTTGGAGTGGCTGGTGCGGCTCTTGCCCTCCCCGAATCTGTTCTATGCGCTGCGCATTGAGGGCGAGTTCGCGTCGATCAAGGCCCGCTCCGTACCCAAACAAGAGAACTATCGGACACTGGTGGAAGTGTCCCGCGAACAAACGCTGTTCCAGTTCGACAATGTGTCAGGCACACTGGTCGGCTTCTTCACCCCGACGTTCATGGCTTCGCTGAGCGTTCCCGGCCTGCATCTGCATTTCCTCTCGGCCGATTTTCGCTCGGGCGGGCATCTCCTGGAATGTCGGCCGCGGAAAGTCCGCGTAGGAGTGCAGTTCATCAGTCGCTTGGAACTCGCCTTGCCGCTGAGCCTGGACTACTTGACTTGGGATTTCCGGCGGGATATTCGTCGGGACTTGGATCAGGCCGAACGCTAGCCACCAACGGGTCTTCGGGGGTTTCATCGTGCAGTTTGAGAATTGCCACTAGCACCAAACGATATTTGGGCTCCTGCGCGCAAAGCATGAGACTTAGGGGTTCAGCAGAGACGGGGCGTGAGACAAGGGGTCAGACGTACAGATTTCAGTTTTCGCGGTCGTGTGCCTAAGCCTAGGGAAAGCCTTCTGCCCGCGAAAACTGAAATCTGTACGTCTGACCCCAACTGGCGGTCCGTCTCTGCGAAACCGTAAAACCCCATGCTTGACACCGACAACCCCGAACACCGTTGGCTGCTGTGGACGCCGGGGATCACGACGCGGCGTGTTCGCTGACGATGGCGCACAGGTCCTGGTTGTGGCTGTAGTCGATCGGGATCTCCACCAGCACCGGCCCGCGGGTGTTCAAGGCTTGCCGGAGCACCGGGCCGATCTCGTCGGCGCTGCGGATGCGCAGCCCCGTGGCGCCGAAGGCTTCCGCGTATTTGACGATATCGACGGGGCCGAACTCGACGCCGAACGGCCGGCCGTACTTCACCACCTGTTGAATCTTGACCATGTCATAGGAGCCATCACACCAGACCAGGTGCACGAAATTACATTGCTCCCGCACCGCGGTCTCCAACTCCATCGCACTGAACAGAAACCCGCCATCGCCGGACATGGAGACCACTTTTTCACCGGGCCGCGCCAGGCACGTGGCAATGGCCCAGGGCAAGGCCACTCCCAACGTCTGCTGGCCGTTGCTGAACAGGAGGCGGTAGGGCTCATAAGCCTGGAAGTACCGCGCCATCCAGACGTAGATCGAGCCAATGTCGCACAGCACGGTCACGTCGTCGCCGATGAGACTTCGCAGTTCGTAGATCAGGCGCAGGGGGTGAATCGGGAAACCGACCTCGCGGACGCCCTCGACTTTGGCCGACAGCAGTGCCTCCTGGACCTCCAGGACCAGCGGGTGGGCCGAGGGATCATCGGTCCGGGAGGCGAGTTGTTGGGCCAGCGAGTTGAGATTACCGGCCATGTCGCCGATCAACTCCAGGGTGGGCTGAAAATGCCGGTCGATGGCAGAGCGGTGTTCCGCGATGTCGATCAGCGTGCCGCTCCGGCTCTTGTTCCAAATCTCCGGATCATACTCCGCGGGGTCAAAACCGACGGTCAACACCACATCGGCCTGCTGCAGGAGTCTGTCCCCGGGCTGGTTGTGGAAGATACCAAGACTGCCCGCATAGCAGTTGAACAGATCCCGGGACACCACGCCCGCAGCTTGATAAGTGTTGACCACGGGCAAGGGATACCGGCGGAGCAGGTCGCGCAGGGCCTTGGTCACGTCGGGCCGGCTGGCAAACAGGCCGGCAAAAATCACCGGCAGCTGGGCACTGTTGATGCGCCGTGCGACCTCCTGGATGGCGTCGGTTCCCGCCACGCCGTGCAGCGTGGGCGACATAGGCGGGATGGGAACGGCTTCGACCGGGCCCATCAGCACGTCCTGCGGCAAGCTGATAAAGGTCGCGCCCAGGGGCGGCTCGACACTTTGGCCGAAGGCGTTGATCACGGCTTCGGGAATGCTGTCGCCGTCATAAATCTCCACAGCGTCCTTGGTCACGGCCTTCATGACGGCCACGTTGTCCAGGCTCTGGTGGGTCTTGATGTGACGCAGACCGCGGCGCACATTCCCGCCCAGGGCCACCAATGGATAGCCGTCATAGGTTGCCGTGGACAGGCCCGTGACCAGATTGGTGACTCCGGGCCCCGAGGTCACCAAGCAGACGCCCGGCGTGCCGGTCAACAAACCGTACATGCCCGCCATGAAGGCCGCGTTCTGCTCATGGCGGCAGAGGATCAGCTGCGGACCATGGTCTGCCAGCACGTCGAAAATCGTATCCACCTTCGCGCCGGGAATGCCAAAGATGTATTTGACCCCCTGCGCTTCCAGGCACTGCACCAGCAATTCTGCACCGTTCTTGGCTTTGACCATCCGCTCGGTATCCCTAATTCAACGGCCTGAGTTCGTTTGTAGTGACCTGATTCATCGGGTCGGGAGCATGTACAAGGCTGAGGCGAGCGGAAGGAAATAACTTACCCAACCCGATGTAGGATGGTCTTCCCGTAAGACGGCCCTCCGAGGCCGTCCACTGCGTCCCGCAGGTTGGTTTACCAGACGGCCTCGGAGGGCCGTCCTACGGGTAAGTTATTTCCCGCTCGCCTGATCTTCCCGCACGCTAAGGATCGGCGCATCAATAACTGTCGGATCTATTCAAAGTAGCCCGCACACTCCGAGGCTGTGAAAAAATGTGCGAACACGATTCGCGGTAGGGTGGGCCAAGTACTCGCGGCCCCCCAATTCCAAGGAAACGGCCTTGCGTGCGACGGTGGGCCGCGAGTACTTGGCCCACCCTACGATTTTTTCACAGCCTCTCCGTGTGCGGAAATCGGCACACGGAGTGTGCCGTCTACTATTCTTGCGACACCTATTGATGCGCCAATCCCAACCGCATGAATGCGGTCGCTACGAACCAGGCGTGGCCTCCGATTTGATTGCGAAACAAGCGGTGATCACATTCCTGCCCGCCTCGCGACGGTAGCCGACTTCGTCGGCCAGGGAACGCACCAAATGAATTCCCAAGCCGCCAATTGGCCGGTCTCGCGCAGCGAGCGTGAGATCTGGAGTCGCCTGCCCAAGCGGGTCAAAGGCGGGTGCCTCATCAATCACCTCCAGGCAAAAATACGCCGGTTCTCGGCGAAAACACACCACTTCGGAGTCCCCTTCGCCAGAGCCGTAGGCATGCAGCACGTGGTTGACCAGCAACTCTTCCAGGACCAGCTCGATCCTTGGCAGTAGTTGCGGCTCCACGCCGGCCGCCACGGCAGAACGGTTCACAAACTCACGAAACGTGGTGAGCGAAGGAAGTTTCGCCGGTAACCGGAGTCGTTCCAAGACGCTTCCTCAATCCTGGGCTGCTGGCGCGTCGAGAGAGTCAAGGACACGGAACATGCGCAGGAAGCCAGAGATCTCAAACACTTCCCGGACGATCCCTCGGGCGTTGGCCAGAGCAAATTCGCCGCCGACCGCCCCCATCGCCTTGGCCACGACCAGGATGCTCCGCAGGCCAGCGCTGCTGAGATACTCCAGGGGGCCGAAATCGAGAATCAGCGCCCGCTCGCCCTGCTGGACCGCCTGTTGGCAGTGGGCTTCGAAGGCGGCACTACTGACGGCATCGAGACGCCCCGACACTCGAACGACCAGGGATGTGCCACAGCGATCATTCTGAATTTGCATAGGGAAAGCCTTCCAGGCAGTTTTCTTGGAGGAGGATGGGGGGGGCTCACGTCGACAGCAGGTGCAAACTTCCAGCTCAGACTTATAGCACAACCGATCGGCGGAAGAAAAGGGCGCGCAACAGTTCCGTCGAGTAAATGGTCGTCAGCTCGTGACGGATCGCGTGTTGGGTGGCAGACCCACCCCTGTAAAGGTGCGATTCTCTGGGGAAACCGTAGCGTCGGGCCTTGTTGGAGTTCACGCTTTAGCGTGCCAAGCGGGCGATGCCCGCCGCACAAGACACGCTAAAGCGTGAACTCCAACGAGATTAACACCTTTACAGGGGTGGGCGGCAGACTCTACCGCAGCTCGCTGATCAGTTCGTTCAACTCCGCGTCGCTGACATCCAGGCGGGCCGCGGCTACGTTGAATAAGCGTTTCTCGACAGCCGCCACATCCCCGTCGATCGATATTACATCCAGCAGGCTGACCAGAAACTCCCTGCGATCCTGGTCGCTGGTCGGGACGGTGAGCACCGCGCCGGGCAGCGACGCCTCGCGCATAGCCGTCTCGAACTCCACCTCGGTGATGCCCCACCGGTCCACGCGGCCCAGCAGGAACTGGATCTCTTCCTCCGCGAAGTTCTGATCCGCCGCAGCCATCACCATCAGGTTACGAAACTTCTCATAATTGTCCATTACGATCGTCTCCTTGCGTGCGGTTGGGTCAGAAAATCCCTTAAAACGGCAGTTGTCCCGTGTCCTTGCCTTTGACTTTGGATTTCACCTTAGTCTTGTTCCGGCCGTCGGGGCGCGGCTTGCCGTCCGGCTTGGGCGATAACTTCTCGTCCAAGGCGGTGCCCAGCGGCTGGGCGGCCTTGATCGTGAGTTTCGTGGATTGGATCTGCGTCGGCACCTGCGGATAGTACCAGCCATGCGCTTCCACTTCATCGCCGATTTGCATGTAGCGGTAGTCCGCGATATCAATCGAGATCTCCGCGTCTTCTTTCAGTTCGCCACGCAACATGAACGGGCCCGCGGCCACCATGAATTCGCCGTTCTTAATGGCGGTCAGTTGCCCGACCACCTTGAACGTGCCACTCTGCTCTTTGCCGCGGCCGGCAGCCGGTTTCTTACCAGCGCCACCGCCGGCTCCGACTCCTCCCGCCGCAGGCGGGTCCCCACCGCCAATTGCTTCGCCGCCTCCGAACGCGGTGGCCGGATACACGCCGGGCGGCTCGGGCGTTTCGCCCTGCCGCACCGGCGGCCGCAGGGTGATGACATCCAGTTTGTGCACCGGATCCTGGATCTTCCCCTTGGCGTCCACCGTGGCCACGAACCGTACGAGCAGGCCTGGCGTGAGCCAACTCGCCAACGCTTTCCCCGTAAGGCTGATCTGCTGGGCTTCCCCGGGCAGCTTCACGAAATACTGGTTGATGGTGTCGTCGCCCACTTGCATCACATCTCCAGACATGGCTTTCAGCTTACCTTTGATCGTCGTCGTTTCCGTCCCGACCGCGGGACGTGGCAGGACGCGGTTCCCCCCGCGCTGAAATCCCTGGGCGGTAGCCCAGGCCGGGATCAACAACGACGTCACGAGGCAAACAAACATGCGGTTGCGGTTTCGACTTGACATGGTGGCACCTTAACTTTCTTGTGGCCCGCGGGAGGTTTTCACACCTGTTCCCAGCATAACGATTTGCGGGCGATAAGGCCAGCCGAACGGCAACCGCTTGCTTCGGACTGCGGGCCACGTCACAATTCGGACATGAGCGACGCATCTCCACGCATTACCGTGCCGGTCTTCACAGGTATGAAGGCCGCTGGGCAAAAGATCAGCATGCTGACGGCCTACGACTTTTTCATGGCCCAGTTGCTGGACGAGGCGGGCATCGAAGGCATCCTGGTGGGCGACAGCATGTCGATGGTCATCCAAGGGCACGACACGACGCTGCCGGTCACGCTGGACGAGATGATCTACCACGCCGAGATGGTCGGACGGGCGGTGCGGCACGCGCTGGTAGTGGTCGACATGCCCTTTCCCACGACGCATCTGGGCATCCACAAAGCCGTCCGGTACGCTGGCCGAATCCTCAAGGAAACCCGCTGCCAGGCGGTCAAGTTGGAGGGCGGCGCGGAGCAAGCCGATGTGATCGCCGGTTTGGTGTCGGCCGGCATCCCGGTCATGGCCCACGTAGGTCTGCGGCCGCAAAGCGTACATCAGATGGGCGGCTACAAAGTGCAGCGCGACGAGCCGCGTCTGCTGCACGACGCCCAGGTGGCCCAGGACGCCGGCGCGTTTTCGGTGCTGCTGGAGTGCATCCCGGCACCGGTGGCAGCCCGCATCACCCACAGCTTGCGGGTTCCCACGATCGGCATCGGGGCCGGCTCGGATTGCGACGGCCAGGTGTTAGTGGTCAACGACCTGCTGGGCTTGACCAGCCGCTACGTGCCCCGGTTCGTCAAGCGGTACGCCGACCTGAACGCGATTATCTCGGCCGCGGTCACGCAGTATCGCCAGGAAGTCCAGACCGGTGCTTTCCCGGACCAAGAGCAGACGTTCCAGTGACTGCATTGAGCATGGGCCATCCGCCACGCCAGAACTCGCGACGTTTGCGCATCGGAGCCGTCTCGTACCTCAACACCAAACCGCTGGTCTACCACTTGTCGCGGTTGGCCCCCGACGTCGATCTGGTGTTCGATCTGCCCAGTCGCTTGGCCACCGAGCTGGCCGCCGGGCGTCTGGATGTGGCGCTGATTCCCTCGATCGAGTACCTGCAGGAACCGTCCTACACCATCGTCTCCGACGCGTGCATCGCCTGTCGCGGCCCCGTGCTCAGCGTCAAGCTGCTCAGCCGAAAACCGCTGGAAGAGATCCGCACGCTGGCACTGGACGAGGGTTCGCGCACCAGTGCGGTCCTGGTCCAGATTCTGCTGGACGAGCGTTTCGGTCTCCGGCCGCAGTTGAGATCCCTGCCAATCGGCGCCGCTCCCGGAGATTCGCCGGCCGATGCCGTGCTGCTGATCGGAGATCGTGCCATTCACGCCCGAGCGGAGACGGCGTTCGTCGAGGACTGGGATTTGGGCGACGAGTGGTGCCGCTGGTCAGCGTTGCCGTTCGTGTTCGCGATGTGGGTGGCGCGGGCCGAAACCGATCTGCGAGGCGTCGATGTAGCCTTGTCCGAAGCCCGTGACTTCGGTGTGGCGCACGTCGCAGAAATTGCGAGTCAGGAAGCCGCCGGAGTCGGTCTGACCGAGTCACAGACGCTGTCGTACTTGCGAGACAACTTGTATTTCTATCTCGGGCCGCGCGAGCGGTGTGGCTTGGAATTATTCTACCGCCACGCCGCCCGCCTCGGCCTGACACCCGCTGGAGCGGAGCTGCCGTTGGATCGGAACATTACGCGAGCGGCAGGAAATAACTTGCCCGTAGGACGGTCCTCCGAGGCCGTCTGGTAAACCAACCTGCGGGACGCAGTGGACGGCCTCGGAGGGCCGTCTTACGGGAAGACCATCCTACATCGGGTTGGGTAAGTTATTTCCTTCCGCTCGCCTTACGCAAAACGCTAGCAGCGGATCATCGTAAGTGCCTGGAAAAGAACAAGTCTGTAGTTTGACCGTAGGACGGATTGGCACTTCGGCCCGATGTTTCGGGGACGAAGTGCCAATCCGTCCTACCACCGAGTCGCCAGGTTATTTCGTTACAACCGCTAACCCGAAGCGTCAGCGAGGAAACGCCGCTCTTCCTCGCTGACGCGTCGGATTACTTCGTTTCTTTCAGTCGCCTCACCCTACGGCATTTCATGCTCACCCAACTACTCGACAAAGCCATCGCGGGAGACCGGCTGACACCGGACGAAGGTCTGCAATTGCTCCGTTCGCACGATCTGACGGCCCTGGGCCGAGCGGCCGACGAGGTCGCGCGGCGTCTGCACCCGGAGCCGTACCGCACCTACAACATCGACCGGAACATCAACTACACAAACGTCTGCACCGCGGTCTGCGACTTTTGCGCCTTCTACCGTTCACCCAAGAGCGGCGAAGGCTACGTGCTGCCGCGCGAGGTCGTGCTGCAGAAAATCCAGGAAACGGTCGACGTGGGCGGCGAACAGATCTTATTGCAGGGCGGACTGCACCCGGAGTTCAAGCTGGACTGGTACGAGCAGTTGTTGGTCGACATCAAGAGCCGCTTCCCGCAAGTCAACGTGCACGGCTTCAGCCCGCCCGAAGTGCAGCACTTCACGAAGGTCAACAAACTGCCGCTCCGCACGGTGCTCGGGCGGCTGCAGGCGGCCGGCCTGGGGAGTATTCCCGGCGGTGGTGCCGAGATCCTGGTCGATCGCGTGCGCCAGCAGATCACCCGCGGCAAGGTGCTCACCGACGACTGGTTGAATGTCATGCGAGTCTGGCACGAACTGGGCGGCGTCAGTTCCGCCACCATGATGTTCGGACACGTCGAAACGCTGGAAGAACGCCTCGAGCACCTGGACCGTTTGCGGCGTCTGCAGGACGAGACACATGGTTTCACGGCCTTCATCTGCTGGACCTTCCAGCCCGACCACACCGAGCTGTCGCAGATCCCGAAAGCCACTCCCTGCGAATATCTCCGGACGCAAGCCGTCGCGCGGTTATACCTGGACAACTTCCCCAACCTGCAATCCAGTTGGGTCACGCAAGGCTTGAAGATCGGCCAGTTGGCGTTGGTCTTCGGCGCCAACGACATGGGTAGTTTGATGCTCGAAGAGAACGTCGTCGCGGAAGCCGGGACGGTGCACACCCTGACGCTCGACCAGATCCGCGACGCCATCAGCGAGTTAGGCTACCTGCCACGTCAGCGGAACGTCTTCTACCAATTGGTCGACCTCCAGCGCGAGCATTTCGCCATCGAAGCCAATCGCCGCCTGACGCGCCCGTAGGGTGGGCCAAGCGAGCCGAACCCGAGGCCTCCGCAACTCGACCAACCCAGCCAGCGTCCCCACCCGCGTCCACCGCAAGTCCGAGCGCGGTCCACCGTCGCAAGCAAGGCCATTTCCTTGGAATTGGTGGGCCGCGAGTACTTGGCCCACCCTACCGCAAGCCTTACAGCACCGACTTCAGCGCCTCCTGTGCCTTCTTGGCGGCCTCGGTTCCCGGATACGCATCAATGATTTCCTGGAATCGTTTCTGCAGGATCTCGATGCGATTCGTATAACTCATGGAGGTGGACCGTTTGTATTGCCGCTGGAGGTCCTGGGCTGCCAGCAGCTTCTCTTTCGCCTCCTTTTCCCGCGCCTGCTGTTTGGCCATTGCTGCTTTCTTTTCGGCCTCCAGGCGGGCCTGTTCCGCCCGGGCTCGCGCATCGATTTCCGCCTGCGCCTTCCGTTGCAGCTCGGCGCTTCTCCAATCCTTCCACTTCTTCGCCGTCGCCGCCCAGTCCGTGTCCGCCGCATTGACTGGCGGCCCGAAGTCGACCTTGCCTCCCGTCAGGCCGGTGAGTGCCTGCCGCGCGACCTCGCGGCAATCCAGGACTGGATCTTGCAGGGCCTGGATCAGTCCCTCCCAGGTCGGCAGTCTGCGTTTGCGGGCTTCCGTCAGGGCGGCCTTGCGCACCGCCGGGTGGGGGTCGCGGAATCGGCTCAACACCATCGCCTCCGGAGCGGTGCTCAACGCCTCGACGGCCTGCCGGACCTTCCACCACTGGCTCCAGTCCTCGATGGACTTGTCCCGCGCGGTTGGAGCAGCACCCTTGGGCGGTCCATAGTCCTGACCGTCGGCGATGGCCACTAACGCGGCGCGCGCCGCCTGTTGCACGGCGGCATCGGCATCCCGCAGTGCTGCGATGTACTCCTCCACGGGTCGTAGCCGTTGCTGGCCCGCAGCCAGGAAAGCGGCGCGGCGGTAACGGTTGTCCGGTCCGTGGAATTCTTTGACCAGCGTCTCTTGAGGCAGGCCCGAAAAAGCACGGATCAAGCCGTGCTGGATCCACCAATCCGTCCAGTCTTGGGCGGCCTGCGTGAGCTCTGCCGGTGAAGCGCCCGGCTGCGGGCCAAAGTCCTGGCGATCGCAGAGTTCGACGAGGCCCTTCCGTACCTCCTGGGCATCGCTGGGAGGTGGCTCGTTGAGGGCCTTGATCAGAGCAAAGGCGAGTGCAGTTTCGATCGCCGCCTCGTCCGGTGGGGGTTGTTCGCTGGCGGGCACAAACTTGTACGTGCCGCCCGTCTTGTGGGCGATTTCTTCCAGCACCACCTTGCCGCTGTCGTCTTCAAAGGCCACGGTGTTGGCCTTGATTCGATGGGCGGAAAGCAGCTGAAACGTATCCGGACTGAGGGGCGAAAACCCGCCGTCGCTCAACAGGAAGATGGCGCTCGGCTTCATGGCCGCCACCAGCGTCAGGGCGCCTTGCGGCTCGGTGCCGTCATCCGCAGCAATCGTCTTCATCCATTTCAAGAAACGCACCTTCTCCAGCGGTGAGGCGTGCACCGGTTTCGTACCGGGCATGGGGATCGGACCGCCATTGAAGAACGAGACGTAGAACAGTTGTTCGGGCTGTAGCCCAATTACCGACGTGGCCAGTTCCGCTTTCGTACGGGCCATGCGCGTCCCCGACATGCTGCCGGAACTGTCGACGACAAAGGCGACCGAGCCGGCTTTCGTCTGGATGCCGAAAAAACTGACCGTGGGCTCGGTGCCTACAGTGGCGGGGACCGGGGCAATCATCGGCGGCTTGTCTGGCCCCGGCTTCGAGATCGGCTTTAGTTCCACGCGGAGCGTGGTTTCCTTCGCGTCCGCCAACGCTGCGGTGCGCCGTTCGCGGGAATAGCCTTTGGCAGCCACCTGCAGATCCTGCTGCCCGGGGCGTAGCCCGTCGATGCGGAATCGTCCCTCACCGTCCACTTTGACAATCGGGCCGGACTCACCCAGTCGCAGCGCAGCGCCGGGGATGGCGGCCTGCGAGTCGGCGTCGACGACTTGCCCCGCCAGACTGGCAGAACCGTGGAGCCGGACGTCGGACGTGCTCTCCTCCAGGTCTTTCAACACTTGCGGGATCCGCTGGGATACGTAACCGGCGGCGGCCACCTCAATTTCGGCCGGACCGCCGCGCAGCGACTCGATCCGGAACCG
The DNA here is from genome assembly GCA_026692885.1 of Planctomycetota bacterium. The sequence continues at coordinate 22,173 of JAPLNJ010000614.1, forward strand.
CCCGTCCGTACCCGTGGCTGCGCTGCCAGTCCGATCCACCAGCGTGACCTTCGCGCCGGAAATGGGCGACTGGGAGACGGCATCCACGACCTTTCCCGTCAGGACCGCCGCGCCTTTGAGTAGGACTTCCACCGCCGTCTCGTCCGCGGACTTCAAGGCCTGCGTCTGTTCCTGCTTGGCGTAGCCTGCCGCCGAGACGGCGACAGCGATCGACTTGCCCGGTAGGGACTCGATGCGAAAGCGGCCGTCGGCGTCCGTGGTCGCGTTCTGGGACTGACCGGCAACCGTCACCTCCGCGCCCACCACCGGCGACCTCGCGACCGCGTCGAGCACCTGTCCCACCAGGACGGCGGTTCCTTGGAGCAACACCTCGACCGTCAGGTCGTCGGCCGTCTGCAATTCCCGTGTGATCTGCTGCGCGGCATAGCCCCCGGCGGCCACGTGAATCTCGAGCGTTCCCCAGGGTACCGCCTCCAGGCGAAATCGCCCGTCCGCGTCCGTCTCCCCACGGTGGTCCAGTCCGGCCAAGGAGACTTGGGCGGCAGCAATCGGCGTCTTGGATTTGGCGTCGAGCACCTGCCCCGCGACGATCGCCGCGGCGGCGGCCGGACCCTCTGGCTTGGGTTGCTCCGCGACCATCGCGTCCTCGGCGGTCGGACCCTCTGGCTTGGGCTGTTCCGCGACCATCGCGTCCTCGGCGGCCGGACCCTCCTCCTTGGGTTGCTCCGCGTCGGGCGTTGCCTGCTGCCCGGTCGGTGTCGTCTTTGTGTTGTCAGGATCTGCCATCGGCGTCTCGGGCGGGGCAGCGTCGCCGCCGGCCTCAGCGACTGGCGGGGTGGGCTGCTGGTGGAGGCGACCGTCTCCAGACCATTTCACGCCCAGGGCGGCGGCCCCGACCAGCAGCAGCAACACAGCGACCGCGGTGATCCATGCAGGAACCAGCCGCCGCCGGCGCAGCTCCGTGCCGCAGCGCTGACACTTGTCCCGCGGTGGGGCGGATGTCAGCGTCAAGAGACGGCAACTGGGATTCGGACAGACAGCGGCCTGCGTGGTCTCCGTTGCGACCGGTTCGTAGCCCCAACACCAGGTCAAGCGAGTCCGTCCCCGTTGGTCCCGATACCAAAAAAAAGCACTGCTCGGGTTCTCCATCGCCGCACGGCCGATCGCCTCTTCCAACTGAATGGAAACGACACGATGCAGGGCGATTTCTGCCGAGGATTGCGGGCGGGTCTCGCGCAGTTTTTCACGGAGGGCTTCGATGTCTGGCCGCAACACTCCCGTCAATTCGGCGGACGTGGCTGGCCGGCACTTCCTGATCTCCGGCATGGCGCCGTCATCGTCGCGGACGAAGAACTGGATTGCCTCGCCGTCCCACTTGACCTCGGCCACCAGACGTCCCAGCCAGGCATGCAATGTTCTGGCATTCGCCAGAGCCGTGTCTAACAGGGGCAGTCCCGGTCGCACCACCACACGTTGCACGCAACGCAGGGCATCCGAGAAATCCACACGAGCAAGAGGACTGGACATGGGCGGTCTCTCCGACAGGGCCAGACTGGCGTGTTCAGTTTGTGCCTGTCAAGGCCAATTGATTTGATCCCGGTTCTATTCTGCGTTTGGGGCTGGGGAAGGCTTCCCGGCACAGGCCTGCGTGATCCGCTACTCTTCCGCCCCAAAGGGGCCAAAACAAATCAGCCCAGGGCAGAGCGTCGCGGCGACAGCCGCAGAGCGACGCCCTGGGTACGCGTTCGATTCAGAACGGTAGCCCTGAAAGGGCGAAACAAGTCGGTTCATCCCGCACGCATCGCTCGTCCGATGCGGCCAAGGCTTGTTTCGCCCCTTCAGGGCTGGGATTCTCAATCCTCTCATAACCCCGGGCGGCGCTACGCGGCTCCGCCGCTACGCTCTGGGCTGCTATGTGGCTGCCCCTTTGGGGCGACAACTTGTGAATCACGATCAGGGGTTCCCCAGGGGCCACTCGGTCATCCTTGATTTCGTAATCACTCCGCGAAGCGAACCAGAACGGGACAGAATCAGGCATTCGGGAAAACACCAATTCCAGGCAAAATCAAACAAACTGAACACGCCAGTCCTGACCTGGCGTGTTCAGTTTGTACTGGTTAAGGCCAATTGACCTGATCCCGTTTCTATTCTGCGGTTGGG